>JBDTYX010000195.1:0-6334 GCA_040005435.1 Rudaea sp.
TAGTTGCCGCCACCGCCACCGCCCGCGTTCTCGTTGTTGTTGCCCTGTTTGGCGCCGCCCGCGGTCAGAGGGTTGCCGTCGGTACCGCCGCCGCCCGCGTTGCCGGGCGCGCCACGCGCATAGGAGCCGCCCGGGTATCCCTCTACGCCCGTATCGGTCCGCACGAGCGCTCCGGCGGTGTTCGCCGCCTGCGTCGTCTGGAATCCCCACTGATTCTTCGTCACGTAGAAACGCGGTGTGCCCGCGATGCCTTCGCCCTTGCCGCCGTCTCCGCCGCCCGCGGGCACTGCCCAGTCGAGGTTGGAGGCGCTCGTCCCGCTGCCGATGCCCGCGGCGCCGCGGAAGCCCCTGCCCGCCGCGAAGAATGCGCGATTGGTCTGGCCTTCGACCGTGGCGCCGCCAAGCGTGAGCGCATCGCGCACGTCGACCGAGATGACGCCGCCGCTGGTACCGTCCCACGCTGGCGTCGTGATGCCGGAAGCCGTCGCGCTCGCGTACTGCGGCACGCGGATGACCTGATAGCTTTTCTGCCCGGTCGCGCCGTAGGGCGCCTGGGTATAGCTGTTCGCCAGCGCCGGCGTAAACGTGATCGCGGCCCCGGCACCCGCGGTGCCGATCGCCGGTGCCGTCACCTTGACGAATTCGTGCAAACCCGTGCTGCCGACGCTCGTCGAACCGAAACCAGTCGCGCCGTCGCCGTAGCTACTGCTGTTCGACGAATTGATCGTCGCGTCCTGCATCTCGATGATCAGCAGCAGGTCGCCCGCGGCGACCAGCGTGGGCGCGCCGCGCGCGTCGAGCGCGCCCAGCGTCAGCGTCGTTGCGGTCGCGGCGAGATTGCCGTTGCCACTGAAGTAGGTGTTGACGACGCCACTGATCGTGCCCGACCCGGAGCTTCCGGGATTGGCGCAGATCGCCTGCGCGAACGCCTGCGAAGACAGCGACAGCAATGCCGCCGCGACGATGAGCACGGTGCGCTTCAGCAGACTTCGGGTTCGTCCCACAGGCGACGTTGAGGAATTTTTATCGGCGCGTAAGAACTCTCCCATGGCGTGGGAGTGAGGCGAAGCGAGCATGTAAACCCCTAGCATTTGGCAGCACGCGGCTGCCGGAACTTCGCAACGACGATCCTGTCCTGCGCAGATGACACCCCACACGGCGAATGCGGGTGTCCCCAATAAGCACCACTACGAAAAACCCGCGAGCGCGGATGCGAACTCCCTTGAGCCGCATCTACACTGCTTTCCGACAACGTATCCATTGGCAGGAAAAATGCCAACTCACTCACGTTAGTTTACATCACGAAAATTGATCACGCATCAAGCACTTAGCTGAACGGGATCGGCGAGGCTCCGCGATCGGTCGCGACAAAGTGTGCGCAAATCGTCACTTAGTGACGCCGCCGCTAGCGTCCAAATCTGTCGCCAGACGGGCGTCTAGGGCGATTTCGCCGGCACCCGGCCGTAGCGGTCTTCGAGTCGGACGATGTCGTCTTCGCCGAAATAGTCGCCGCATTGCACCTCGATCAGGTGGATGTCCTCGTTCGTGGGGTTCTCGAGTCGATGCAGGGTTTCGATCGGGATGTAAGTCGACTCGTTGCGTCCGAGCAGGAACTCGCGATCTCCGACGCGCACCTTCGCGGTGCCGGACACGACCGTCCAGTGCTCGCTGCGGCGATGGTGCAGCTGCAGGCTCAATACCTGGCCGGGCTTGACGGTCAGCCGTTTGACCTTGCAGTCGGTTGCGTCCTCGAGGATCGTGTAGCTGCCCCACGGACGGTGCACGGTCTGATGACTGCGGGCAGACTCATGCCCGTCTGCGCGCAAGCGCTCGACGACCTGCTTGACCTGCTGCGCATGCTCGAGATCGGAGACGAGCACCGCGTCGGCCGTGTCGACGATCACGAGATTGCTGACGCCGACGGCCGCCACCATGCGACGATCGCTCTGGATGTAGCAATTCCGACTATCGATGACGATCGCCTTGCCGCGTACGCGATTACCCGCGGCGTCGGGTTGCTCGACCTCTTCTATCTCGCTGATCGCCTTCCACGACCCGATGTCGCTCCAGTCAAAACTGGCCGCGACCATCGCTCGCCGCGTCGCACGCTCCATGATCGCGTAGTCGATCGAGATGTCTTCCATCGCTGCGAACGCGTCGCGCGAATACTCGACCGGACTGTCGTGGCTTATTGCGCTCGCGTGACAAGCCTGGACGTCGCGTAGCAGGTCGGGGCAGGCGGACAGCGCCGCAGTCAGCAGCGTCTCTGCGCGGAAACAGAACATGCCGGAATTCCAGACATATTCACCGCTCGTGAGGTAGGCGAGCGCGCGCGCGGCGTCGGGCTTCTCCACGAACGCAGCGATCTCGCGAGCCTGTGTGCCGTCGATCGGCGCACCCTTGCGGATGTAGCCGAAGCCCGTGTCGGGGTGCGAGGGCGGAATGCCGAAGGTCACGAGCCAGCCGTCCTGCGCGAGCGCATTCGCGCGCTCGACATCCGCGCTGAACGCGTCGAGGTTCTGCACGAGATGATCGGCGGCGAGCAGCAGCAGCGTGGCTGCCTCGCCGAAATGTTCGCGCGCGTGCAGCGCGGCCAGCAGGATCGCCGGCGCCGTGTTGCGGCCGGTCGGCTCGAGCAGAAAACGCATGTGGTCGAGGTCGCAGGCTGGGTGCCGCGCATATTCGTCGCGATTGAGAAAGTAGAAGTCGCGGCCGGTCACCGTGAGCACGTTGCCGTCGGTCGCGACGCGCAACGCGCGCGTGAGTGTCTTGTAGAGAAGCGACTCTCCGTCGGTCATGCGCATGAACGGCTTGGGGTGCGAGCTGCGCGAAACGGGCCACAGGCGCGTTCCGGCTCCGCCAGAAAGAATTACGGGTATCAGCATCATTTGACTCCTGCAACGCTACTCCCCGCAGCGTCTATTCTCCGACATTTCGCCGATCACCGCATCAAGCCCCGCCTCCCAACCCGGCATACTCAACGCGAAACGTTCGCGCAGCCGCGCGCAGTCGAGCACCGAATACTTCGGCCGGCGCGCCTTGGTCGGATAGTCCGCGCTGCCAATCGCGACGACTTCCGGCGCGCGCTCGATGATTCCCGCGCGCGAGGCCCGCTCGAAGATCGCCCTCGCGAACGCACACCAGGTTGTCTGACCCGCCGCAGCGACGTGAAAGGTGCCAAGCGGCGCTTCGCGCTCGCGCCGCGGCATCGCCAGCGCGCGAGCGAGCGCGACCGCGGTCGTCGATGCGATGAGGCGCGACGAGGTCGGCGCGCCATGCTGGTCGTCGACGACCGTCAGACGATCGCGGTCGCGCGCGACGCGCAGCATCGTGCGCAGGAAATTTCCGCCGCGCGCGCCGTACACCCACGCGGTGCGCAGGATCAGGTGATCGCAGCCCGCATCGCGCAGTGCCACCTCCCCGGCGAGCTTGCTGCGGCCATAGGCGCTGACCGGCGCGGTCGCGTCATCCTCGCGATAGGGGCGAGCGCCGGTTCCGTCGAATACGTAGTCGGTCGAGTAGTGGACCACGAGCGCGTCGCGTGACGCCGCCCACGCGCCGATCTGCGCGAGCGCCGCGCCATTGATGCGCTGCGCGAGTGCGCTCTCGTCTTCCGCGCGATCGACGGCCGTGTACGCGGCCGCATTGACGACGACGTCGAAAGCGTCCGAATCGAGCGCGCGCGCCAGCGAGTCTTGATCTGCGAGGTCGGCCTGCAGGCAAGCGATCGCTCCCGGCAGCACGCCACTGCGCGACGCCGCGACGAGCTCACCGAGCGGCGCGAGTGAGCGCTGCAGTTCGAAGCCGACCTGGCCGTTGGCGCCGAGCAGCAGGAACTTCATTTCGCGGCCGCCGGCAGAGATGCGGCGGCGCCGATGTTGCGGTCGAGGAAAGCGAGCATCTTCCTGTACAACTCCGCGACGTTGCCTTCCTCGTAGAATCCGTGACCCTCGGTGCGCTCGTAGACCCACTCTGGCTCGTTGCCCGATTTCGCCAATGCGGTGCGCATGGCTTCGCCTTGCGTCTTCGGCACGCGTTCGTCCGCGCCACCCACGATCAGCATGACCTTGCTCTTGATCTGCGCCGCTCTCGCGATCGGTGACCGTGAGAGAAGATCGGCTTCGTCCTTGCCGAGGACGTTGCCGAGGTAGCCGCCGCCCGCCGTCGACTTGCCGACGTCGGACGAGCGTTCCCACTTGGCGAGGTCATAGATTCCGACGTAGCCGATCGCGCAGCGGTACAGATTGGGCTCCTTCGCGGCGCCTTCCAGCGCGGCGTAGCCGCCATAGCTCGCGCCATAGATGCAGACGCGCGCAGGATCGGCAATGTGCTGCTCGATCGCCCAGCGCGTCGCATCGGTGACATCGTCCTGCATCTTGCCGCCCCACTCGTGGTAACCCGCCATGAGAAATTTGCTGTCGCGACCACCCGAACCGCGAAAATTGACTTGCAGCACCGCGTAGCCATGCACGGCCAGCAGTTGCACTTCCTGATCGAAGCCCCAGGCGTCGTATACGCCGTAGGGTCCACCATGCACCATCACCACCAGCGGCAGGCTGTTGGCGGCTGATTTTCCGACAGGACGCGTCACGAACGCGTTCAATTCGAGCCCGTCGCGTGCCTTGATCGTCAGGGGCTCGGTCTGCGCCATCTGCTGCGGCTTGATCCAGGGACGCCGCTCCGCAAGCTTCGTCACCTTCTTGCTGTTCGCGTCGTACAGATAGAGCACGCCGGGATCGTCGTCGGCGACCGCGAGAAAGACCACCTTCTTGCCGTCTCGAGATGCATTGATGAAGCGGACGTCGACGCCGGGAAATTGCCTGACCAACTCGATCAGCAACGCAGCCTCGGGCGCCGACTTGTCGATCAGCGCCGTCGCAGGGCGTCCCGCCAGCGTGCGGATCGCGAAAGCGTCCTCGCCGTCAAACGTGCGCACGAGATAGCCCATGCTGCGGTCATGCGACGACCAGATCGTCTTCGCTTCGCCCGTCGCGGGATTCCAGCGACAAATGGCGGTCGTCTCGTGGCACTGCGTGTAAACCGTCTCGTTTTTGCGATCGAACATGATCGGCGCGAAGCTTCCGCCCGTCTTGGCATTGTCGACGAACTTCCACGCGGCATCGGCATTGGCGCGGTAGTAGACCTTGCCGATGAGATTGAGGTCGTCTGCGCTCGCATAAACCAGGCGCACGATACCTTCGTGATCGGCGAGAAATTGACCGCCGCGTATCGGAGAGCTCGCGACCTGCACCTTGCGTCCGTCGCGAAGGTCGATCTTGAAGGCGAGCGGGGCGACGTCCGCTGCGGAATTGCTGATCCAAGGGTAACTCTCGATGACCGCATGCAGCGGGTCTTCCGGCAGTGACGAAACTAGTTCGCCGGTCGCGCGATCTGGGCCGGGCTGATCGATATGCGATGCCGTCGACGTGCTACCGCTCACGCGCAGGCCGAAGATCACGTTCGCTTCGGTGCCGTCGGCCTTGACCGTGAACAACTCTCCGGTTCCTTGCGGATTGACGATGCTGCCGAAATGCACGGATACCGTATACATCACCCGATCCGGCGCCACCCACCAGAAATCGCGGACGTCCTCGCGGCTGCGTGGACTGATGTTGACGGTCTTCATGTCGGCGAGGTGCACCAGGCCGAGCATAGTCTTGTCGTCGACGATCGAAGTCACCGCCAGGTAGTCTCCGTTCGGCGAAATCTTCACCTGGTCGAATTTTGCGTGCCGCGCAAAATCCGCGATCGGCACCTCGGCTGCATGGGCACAAACGACTGCCGCCAAGAGCATGCACAGCATCAGATTGCAACGAAACATCAGGTTACCCTGATAGTGGAATTTGTGGCCGACCAGGTCATGCGTTGGTGCAGGTCGGCAGCCGCCCTGGCGCCACGTCGCGCAGAAATGGCGCATTCGCATCCTTGTCGGAAAGCTGCGGCGCGCTGATCGGCCAGTCGATCGCGATGTCCGCGTCGTTCCAGCGGATGCTCGCGTCGGCCGCGGCGTCGTACATCGTCGTGCACTGGTACGAAAACGTCGCGAAGTCGGACAGCACAGCGAAGCCGTGGGCGAAGCCCTCGGGAATCCAGAAGTGGCGTTTGTTGTCCGCGCTGAGCACGACCGCGGCCCAGCGGCCAAAGGTCTTCGAGCCATGGCGGATGTCGACCGCGACGTCGTACACGTCGCCTTCGAGCACACTGACGAACTTGCCCTGCGGATTCGGGAACTGATAGTGCAGCCCGCGCAGCACGCTGCGCGCCGAGCGCGACACGTTGGTCTGCACGAAACGCAGGTCGAGCCCCGCGTCGCGGAATTTCGCCGCGTTGAAAC
>JBDTYX010000196.1:0-6304 GCA_040005435.1 Rudaea sp.
CGCCACTCCCTACGTACGAGGCTGTATACGAAGAATCGTCATCCGAGTCCCTCCTCTCCTTCGCTTTCGGCGTCGCGCTTGGTCGCTTCGACGCTGACGGCGACGGCGACGGCAAAGGTATTCTCGATGCGGACGTGGGTCAAGAGCAGTCGCGATTCCATTTCACCGGGAGCGGGGCCAAAGACGACGCGCAAGATCGTCTGTGGATCGAGGGTCGATGACTAGGAACCGGCGCTGTTGGGGGTGCCGAGCATCGCAGGTGGAATCGGAAGCGCCCGCAGGGGCGCGCGCATGGATGCGCGCGAGTCGGCTGTCAGCACAAGGATGTGCTGTCAGCCGACCCCGATTGCGCCGAGAAGCGCAGGGAACGGGTCTGCGCAGGAGCGCAGACCCGCACCACCTCCAGCGCCTAGCCTTTTTGGTTACTTTTTGGGCAATGCCAAAAAGTAACCCGCTCGCCGAAGGTGAGTGGAAGCTCGTAAGCCGGACCGGCGCTATGCACTCGCGGGTGGCAACATCAGGATTGCAGCAGGCGCAGCTTGTCCTTGTAGCTGCGCGAGAGTTTGAGCTCGTGACCCGAGTCGAGCACGAGGAAGAACTCGCCGTTGAGATGCGGGCGCATTTCCTTGACGCGATCGAGGTTCACGATCGTCGAGCGGTGCACGCGCGCGAAGCGCTTCGGGTCGAGGCGTTGCTCGAGCTGGTGCATCGTGCCGCGCAGGACGTGCGTGTCCTCGCCGGCGTGGATGCACATATAGTCGCCGGCTGCGTCTATCCAGCGGATCGATTCGATGTCGACACGCAGCACACGCGAACCGTCCTTGATCGTGAGTTTGCCGGCGAGCGGCGGCGCCGCGCCGCCGAGCGCCTCGTCGAGCTTGAGTTCCGCAGCGTTGGGCAGCGTGCCGATCAGCTTGAGCAGGCGTTCGTAGTGATCCTCGGCCTTGCGCTCGGCGAGGCGCGCGCGCGCGCGCGCGATCGATTCGTCGAGCCGCGCATCGTCGACCGGCTTCAGCAGGTAGTCGAGCGCGCTCGCGGCGAAAGCGGCCAGGGCGTACTGGTCGTAGGCGGTGACGAACACGGTCAGCGGGATCTGCGTCGCCGGCACGGCGCGCAGCAGCTCGAATCCATCGATGCCGGGCATCTGCACGTCCAGGAACATGAGGTCCGGGCGCAGCGTCGAGATCGCGCGGAATGCCTTGCGGCCGTTGTCCGCCTCGCCGACGATTTCGATGTCCGCGTGTTTGCGCAGGCGCAGTTCGAGACCGCGTCGCGCCAACGGCTCGTCGTCGACGATCAGCGTGCGGATCACGGCGTCACCACGGCCGCTTCGAACGGCAGGCGGATATGCACGTCCGCACCGTGCGGCTCGCGGTTGTCGATGCTGAATATCTGCCGCTCGGCATAAATCACGCGCAGGCGCTCGCGCGTATTGGCGAGGCCGACGCCGGTGTGGTTCGTGCGCGCGTCGAAGTCCGGGCAGCCCGGGCCGTCGTCGCGCATGTGAATGTCCAGCCAGCTGTCCGCGGGCGAGTCGCCGGTGCGTCGCGCCTCGATCTCGATATGGCCGCCTTCCTCGCGCTTGGCGACCGCATGCTTGATCGCATTCTCGACGATCGGCTGCAGGATCAGGCTCGGCACGAGCGCCGTGCGCGCGGCCTCGTCGACCACGAGGCTGACCTGGAGGCGCTCGCCGAAGCGGATCTGCTCAATGCTGAGGTAAAGGTGCAGCGCCTCGATCTCCTGGGCCAGCGTCACGCGCTGTACCGGGTCGGAATCGAGCGAGTAACGCAGGAACGACGCGAGGCTGCCGACCATCCGGTTGGCGGTGTCCTGCTTCTGGTCGAGCACGAGTGTCGAGATCGCGTTTAACGTGTTGAACAGGAAATGCGGGTTGAGCTGATAGCGCAGCATTTTAAGCTGGGCCTCGTGCGCCAGCGCGTTGGCCTTTAGCGCTGTTTCCTTCTCCTCCTGCAGCTGGCGCGCGAATTTAATGCCGAAGTACAGGCCGCTCCATGACAGCAGCAGGTAGAACATCGACAGGAAGTACCACATGTAGCTGAATGGATTGCGCGACTTGCAATCGTCGCAGAAGTGCAACCCAATCTTGAGGGACAGGTAGACCGACGCCTGCACGAGCGTCGCGAACAGCAGAAGGCTCGCGGCGCGCGTCGCGAGGCGCGGCAGCGGCAGCGACCACAGCCGCCGATAACCCAGTCGCAGCACGCTCGTGATGAAAAAACCCGACAGGGCGATGCCGAGCGAGACGAACACGTAGCGCGGCTCGGTGCCCTCGCCGATGACGGCCGTCGAATTGAGGACGGAATACGCGGTCCAGCCCGCGATCTGCAGCGGCCAGAAGGCCGGCTTGGCCTGAACGAGGAAGGGTTGGGTCAATGCGGGACTATTCACTCGGATTCGCAGGTCGGCTCGTCGAGGCCGCACACTATGGACCGAAATCCGCCGGGATTGAAGTGCGATTCGTTCGCATGAGCGCCCGCGTGGTATTTCCGTGAGGGCCGTCCGGGCCAATCGAGCTCGGGGCGCGCGAATGGCAAACACGCACGCGAAGCTCGATGCCCGAAGGCCATCGGCGGACGCCGTCCACGTTGGTTCGGTCAGTGGCAATGCGCCGCGGCGACTTCTCCGGCAGCCGCATCGGCGCCGCGTGCGCATTCGAATTTCAGCGCCAGATGGTAGTCGGACACGTCGTTGATCTTCCAGTGCGTGGGCTCGAGCGTGGCGCTGAGGACGCGGCAATCGGCGCGACGAAACGCGATCGATTTCTCGGGCCCGCCCTCGCGTGCGAAGACGCGCACCGCCGCGCCCTCGAGCGGGTCGAACGCGAGCCTCACGACGAGGCCGGATCGATCGTCGACGAAGTCGCCGCCGAGGAAGAACGCGCGATCGCCGGCCTCGCAGCGGTTCGGATGGAGTGTCGCCTGGCCCAGTCGCCCGGAGTGCAAAGTCACGGCACCGAGGCTCGCATCGGCCGGGTCGGTCGGGCGCGCGCCGGAAGGAGCGAGGCAACCAGCGAGCGCCGTGCAGAGCAGCAGGAGGGTCAGTATCGCGTGCCTGCGCATGGGTTTTTTCGCCTGCCTAGAACAGGTCCGCGCGCTTGGCGGGCTTGATCGCTTCGAAGAAGTTGTAGCCGAGTCCGATGTCGGTGACGACGCGCACGAGCACCGCGGGCACCGCGATCGAGGCGTGGATCAGCAATGCGACGACCGAGTACGCCGCGAATTCTAGCGCACGCGCCGCCGCGAAGCCGCGCTCCGGGCGAACCTCGAGCGCGGCCGCGCGCAGCGCTTCGAGATCTGGCCAGCGCCCGCGGTCCACGTCGGCTCGCGTTGCGGCAGCATAGAGATGCCGGCTGCGACAGCCGCGCCGGAACGCGCGCCACATGCGTTCGCGCGCGAGCACGAGGCCGGTGGACAACGCGATCAGATTCATCACGCCGAGCAGCGGGTGCGCGCGCGCCGAACCGCCGCCGAGTTCCCAGGCGCTGACCTCGCCCTCGCCGATGCGGCCGATGCTGTAGCCGGTCACGAGGTGGTGCAGATCATGGTATTTGAGATAACGCCGGCGCGTCTCGATGTTCGGCATCGGCACGAGCAGGCAACCCGTGTAGACGCGGACGCTGAGCGGGCGCGCGCCGACGGCGTCGCCGAACCCGGACTTGCGGTAGAACGCGGCGAGTTCGTCGTCGAGGGTCACGCCTCGCGCGCTCGCAGGCGAGGCGCGCCGACGTTGAATCGCGTGCGTTCGACGACGATCGTGCGCGGTCGTGTGCGCGCCGCCGCCGCGCCGACGCCTTCGGCGAGCAGGTCGATCCGCTGCTTCGTGCCGGCGAGTTCGACGACGAGCTGCGAGAAGGTCCATTGCCCCGCGGACTGCGTCGCCTCGACGTAGAGCGTGGCTGCGCCCGAAGGACCGGAGATAGGTATCGCCATCGAGGCCGCGCCCGAGGCGCCGTTCGTCTTGATGCTGCCGCTCGTGAAGTAGCCCGCCGTGATCGGCTTGCCGAGCGCTGCGATCACCGCGGGATTCACGCTCGCGCGGCTAACCGCGCCGCGATAGGCCTCGTTCGATTTCATCATTCCGAACACGAACGCGACGATGCCGAAAACGAAACCCGCGAAGGCGAGCAGCACGACGAGTACCGTCACGGGTACCGCCCACTTCGCGTTGCGATTCCACCAGCCAGGAGTGCTCGTCTGCATCATCGCCTCTCTCTTTCAACCAGATAGACGTCAAATGCGGCAGCGGCGGATCAGCCGTGCCGGCCCTGCTTCGCGGTCACGCCTTCGTTTCGAGCATGCCCTGCGTGCGCAGATATTCGATCACGCGATCGGCCGCCGCCTCGGCGTCGGTGCGCACGGTCTCGATATGCAGTTCCGGTGCGTCCGGCGCCTCGTACGGCGAATCGATGCCGGTGAAATTCTTGAGCTCGCCACGCCGCGCCTTCTTGTACAGGCCTTTCGGATCGCGCTGCTCGACGACCGCGAGCGGCGTGTCGACGAAGATCTCGATGAATTCGCCCGACTGCAGCATCTGCCGCGCGAGCTCGCGCTCCGAACGGAACGGCGAGATGAACGCCGTGATCACGACGAGGCCCGCATCGACCATGAGCCGCGCGACCTCGCCGATGCGGCGGATGTTTTCGATGCGATCTGTCGCGGTGAAGCCGAGGTCCTTGTTGAGACCGTGGCGCACGTTGTCGCCGTCGAGCAGATACGTGCGCACGCCGTGTGCGTGCAGCTTGCGTTCGACGAGGTTGCCGATCGTCGATTTGCCGCTGCCAGACAGGCCGGTCAGCCAGAGCACGCAGGGGCGGTGGCCGTTCAGCGCCGCTCGCGCCGCCTTGTCGACCTCGACCGCCTGCCAGTGGATGTTCTGCGAACGGCGCAGCGCGAAGTTCAGCGTACCAGCGCCGATCGTCTGGTTGCTCAGGCGATCGATGACGATGAAGCTGCCCATGTCGCGGTTCTCGGCATACGCATCGAACGGCACCGCGCGATCGAGCGTCAGCGTGCACACCCCGACCTCGTTGAGCCGCAGCGTCTTCGCGACGAGATGGTCGAGCGTGTTCACCTCGACGACGTACTTCGGCTTGGAGATCGACGCGCCGACCGTGCTTGCGCCGAGCTTCACGAGATACGCGCGCCCCGGCAGCAGTTCTTCCTCGGAGAGCCACGCGATCGTCGCTTCGAACTGGTCCGCAAGCCCCGCGGGGTCTTGCGCCGAGCAGATGACGTCGCCACGGCTGACGTCGATCTCGTCGGCGAGCGTCAGCGTGACCGATTCGCCGGCCTGCGCATACGGCTTGTCGCCGTCGAACGTGACGATGCGCGCCACGGTCGACTGCTTCGCAGACGGCAGCACGCGTATCGCGTCGCCGGGCCTGACCGAGCCGCCGAGGATGCGACCGGAGAACCCGCGGAAGTCGAGGTTCGGGCGGTTGACCCACTGCACGGGCATGCGCAGCGGGGCGTTCGCGCGCGCGGCCGCAAATTCGACATTCTCGAGATGCTCGAGCAGGCTCGGCCCCGTGTACCAGGGCGTGTGCGCGCTCGATTCGGTCATGTTGTCGCCGCGCAGCGCGGATAGCGGAATGCTCGTGATGTTCTCGATCCCGCCGAGGCGCTCGGCGAACGCGCGGTATTCGCGGTCGATCGCCTCGTACACCGACTGCGAATAGCCGACGAGGTCGAGTTTGTTGATCGCGAGGACGACATTCCTGATGCCGACGAGCGAGACGAGGTAGCTGTGTCGGCGGGTTTGCGTGAGAATGCCCTTGCGCGCGTCGATCAGGATCACGGCGAGGTCGGCGGTCGAGGCGCCGGTGATCATGTTGCGCGTGTACTGCTCGTGGCCCGGCGTGTCGGCGACGATGAACTTGCGCTTGTCGGTCGAGAAAAAGCGGTACGCGACGTCGATCGTGATGCCCTGCTCGCGTTCCGCCGAGAGGCCGTCGACGAGCAGCGCGAAGTCGAGCTCGTCGCCTTGCGTGCCGTCGCGCTTCGAATCGGCCTCCAGCGCGGACATCTGGTCGTCTAGCAGCGCCTTGGCTTCGTACAGCAGGCGCCCGATAAGCGTGCTCTTGCCGTCGTCGACGCTGCCGCAGGTGATGAAGCGCAACAGCGACTTGTTCTGGTGGGTGACGAGATAGCGCTCGATGTCGCTCTCGATCAGCGCGCGATCCGCCGTTTGCGTGTCCTTGCCCATCAGAAATAGCCCTCGGCCTTCTTCTTCTCCATCGAGGCGCCGCCGTCGTGGTCGATCATGCGGCCTTGGCGCTCGG
>JBDTYX010000197.1:0-6292 GCA_040005435.1 Rudaea sp.
CTGGCAGGCGCCGTCGTCGTCGAACTCCTCGGCGGCGAGCCAGGCCCGGGCGGCGGCTGCGTCGCCAAGGTCGAACTCGGCGACGAGTTCGGCGCGCTCGCAGCCGTGGCGCACGACGCCGGCGTCGGCGCGTTGCCCCGCGAGCAGCAGCAGCGCGTCGACGAGCAGCGACTTGCCGGCGCCGGTCTCGCCCGTGACGACCGTGAGGCCGCGTTCGAGCACGACTTCGGCCTCGCCGACGATCGCGAAATCCTTGACGAAAAGAGTCTGCAGCATGCGCCTGAAACGAGTGGGAAGCGCGCGAACGCTAGCACGCGTGCAGCGCGCCGCCAATACTTCTTCGGCGCGGGCGCATGTGGGCTTGAAGTGGACCTGCGTCGCGGTCATATTGCACGCAGAGGACGCAATCACCCGCGTCGCCGCAGAGCCCGCCGCTAAGATCATGTCCAGACCGCTCGGCCCCGATCTCGATCCACGCGCGCGCCAGCTGCTGCGCTCGCTGATCGCGCAGTACATCGCCGACGGGCAGCCGGTGGGTTCGCGCACGCTCGCGAAGAGTTCGGGTCTCGATGTGAGCCCGGCGACGATCCGCAACGTGATGGCGGACTTGGAGGAGCTCGGCCTGCTCGCCGCGCCGCACACCTCGTCCGGACGCGTACCCACGGCGCAGGGCTATCGCGTGTTCGTCGACAGCCTGCTCGAGTTGAAGCCGCTCGACGAGCCGCAATTCGACGCGCTGCGCCGCGAGCTGCCGACCGAAGGGGCGACCCAGGAACTGCTCAGCGGCGCGTCTTCACTGCTTTCCGAGGTCACGCATTTCGTCGGCGTCGTCACCGTGCCCAAGCGCGAGGACTTTCCGTTTCGGCACATCGACTTCGTCGCGCTCGACGGCAATCGCGTGCTCGTGATCCTCGTGTTCGCCGACAACGAGGTGCAGAACCGCGTGATCGCCACGCCGCACCTGTATTCGCCGTCCGAGCTCGAACAGGTCGCGAATTTCCTCAACGCGAACTACGCCGGGCTGCGCATGGGCGAGATCCGCGAGCGGCTCAAGCGCGAGATGCGCGAGACGAGCGCGCGCCTGCACCAGCTCATGGTCGCCGCGGCGGAGGTCGGCTCGCAGGCCAAGCAGAGCAGGAGCGACATGCTCGTGGCCGGCCAGGTGAATCTCATGGGCTCGCAGGGGCTGTCCGACGTCGACCGCCTGCGCGACCTGTTCGAGGCGTTCCAGCGCAAGCGCGACCTGCTGATGCTGCTCGAGAGCTGCTCGCGCGCCGAGGGGGTCCGCCTGTTCATCGGCGAGGAATCCGGGTTTGGTGCGCTAGACGGCTGCAGCCTCGTCACGGCGCCCTACGGCGTCGAGGGCCGCGTCCTCGGCGCGATCGGCGTGATTGGCCCGACGCGGATGGCCTATCAGTGGGTCATTCCGGTCGTCCAGGCGACCGCGCAGATCATCTCGGGCGCCTTGAATCAGACCCGTCGGACCCAATAACGGCTTGGGGTAAAATCGTTGGTCCTGGCGGGCGGCTGCGAAGTCGCTGGTCGCTATTGCTTGTGGAGTCCTAAAACACATGGAAAATACCAATCCGACGGGTGCTGCCGGGTCGGCCGGTTCGAACGAGGAACGCGCGAACGAGGCGGCCGTGCAGAACGAAACCGATGAATTGAGCCAGAAGCTCGCAGACTATGAAGACAAGCTCGGCGAGATGCGCGAGGTGCTGCTGCGCGAACGCGCCGAGATCGAGAACCAGCGCAAGCGCCTGCAGCGCGATCTCGAACAGGCGCGCAGGTTCGCGAACGAGCGCCTGCTCGGCGACCTGCTGCCGGTCTGCGACAGCCTCGAACGCGGCCTCGCGGTCGAGAACGCCGACACGACCACGTTGCGCGAGGGCATGGATCTCACGCTCAAGGCGTTGCTCAAGGTCGCGGAAGGCAACGGGCTCAAGGCGATCGATCCTCTCGGAGAGCTGTTTAACCCCGAGATGCATCAGGCGATGAGCATGATCGATGTGCCGGGCAAGGCCGCCAACACGGTGGTCGCGGTGATGCAGAAGGGCTACGTGCTCAACGAGCGCCTGCTGCGGCCGGCCCTCGTCGCGATCGCCAAGGCGCCAAGCGCCTGAATTGATCTGTATCACTTGAATTGATTTTGGACTAGCCACATTTATCTGGACATCGCCGGCCGCCGCGCCGCAATAACTCAAGCGGGCCTTTGGATCGCTTGAAAATCACATTCGTTGGGAGACTCTGGACATGGGTAAAATCATCGGCATCGACCTCGGCACGACCAATTCCTGCGTCGCGGTCATGGAGGGCAACACCGCTCGCGTGATCGAGAATTCGGAGGGCGACCGCACGACGCCTTCGATCGTCGCGTTCAAGGACAACGAAGTGCTCGTCGGCGCCACGGCCAAGCGCCAGGCGGTGACCAATCCGAAGAACACCTTCTACGCGGTGAAGCGCCTCATCGGCCGCAAGTTCACCGACGCAGAAGTCAAGAAGGACCTGGACCTCGTGCCCTACAAGATCGTCGCGCACGACAACGGCGACGCGTGGCTCGCGACGGCCGACGGCAAGAGCCTGTCGCCGCAGGAGATATCCGCGAAGATCCTCATGAAGATGAAGAAGACCGCCGAAGACTATCTCGGCGAGACCGTCACCGAGGCGGTCATCACCGTGCCCGCGTACTTCAACGATTCGCAGCGCCAGGCCACCAAGGACGCCGGCCGCATCGCGGGCCTCGAGGTGAAGCGCATCATCAACGAGCCCACGGCGGCGGCGCTCGCCTACGGCATCGACAAGAAGGGCGGCGATCGCAAGATCGCGGTGTACGACCTCGGCGGCGGCACGTTCGACATCTCGATCATCGAGATCGCCGAAGTCGACGGCGAGAAGCAGTTCGAGGTGCTCGCGACGAACGGCGACACGTTCCTCGGCGGCGAAGACTTCGACAAGCGCCTGATCGACTTTCTCGTCGAGGAGTTCAAGAAGGAGTCCGGCGTCGACTTGAAGAACGACTCGCTCTCGCTGCAGCGCCTCAAGGACGGTGCGGAGCGCGCGAAGATCGAGCTGTCGACCGCGCATTCGACCGAGGTGAATCTGCCCTACATCACGGCCGACGCGTCGGGTCCGAAGCATCTCAACATCAAGCTCACGCGCGCCAAGCTCGAGGCGCTGGTCGATGAACTGATCAAGGCGACGATCGGGCCCTGCCGCACCGCGATCAACGACGCGGGCCTCAAGGTCTCCGACATCCAGGAAGTGATCCTGGTCGGCGGCCAGACGCGCATGCCGAAAGTGCAGGAGGCGGTCAAGGAATTCTTCGGCAAGGAGCCGCGCAAGGACGTCAACCCGGACGAAGCGGTCGCAGTCGGCGCCGCGATCCAGGGTGGCGTGCTCGGCGGCACCGTCAAGGACGTGCTGCTGCTCGACGTCACGCCGCTGTCGCTCGGCATCGAGACGCTTGGCGGTGTCATGACGAAGCTGATCGAGAAGAACACGACGATCCCGACGAAGGCCGCGCAGACGTTCTCAACCGCGGAAGACAACCAGACCGCGGTGACCGTGCACGTGCTGCAGGGAGAGCGCGAGCGTGCGAGCGCGAACAAGTCGCTCGCGAAGTTCGATCTGGCCGGAATCGAGTCTGCGTCCCGCGGTCAGCCGCAGGTCGAGGTCTCGTTCGACATCGATGCCAACGGCATCCTGCACGTGTCCGCGAAGGACAAGAAGACCGGCAAGGAACAGCGCATTGAGATCAAGGCCGGCTCTGGCCTGTCCGAGGACGAGATCCAGCGCATGGTGCGCGACGCCGAGGCGAACAAGGAAGACGACAAGAAGTTCCACGAACTCGTGGGTACGCGCAACAAGGCCGACCAGCTCGTGCATGCCACGCGCGCGGCGGTCAAGGAGCACGGCGGCAAGGTCGATGGTGCGCAGATCGGCGCGATCGAAAGTGCGCTGTCCGACCTCGAGAAGGTGATGAAGGGCGAGGACAAGGACGCGATCGATGCGAAGATCGCCGCGCTCGAACAGGCCGCGCAGGCGCTCGCGTCGGCGGCCGCCTCGGCGGGTGGTGCGGGCCCCGGTCCCGGCGGCGATGCCGGCGCGCAGAGCGGTTCGGCGCCGAAGGACGATGTCGTCGACGCCGAGTTCACCGAGGTGAAAGACAAGAAGTAAAGCGCCGCGCCTCGCGGCGGAGCCGCTGCCACTACACCGGCCGTGCAAGTTTGCGCGGCCGGATCGGCCCACCCCGACCGGGCCAGGGAAGCCGCATGACCCCGGAAATCCTGCGTTACAGAATTCCTGCCGAACGCGCCGTTGCGTTCGCGCAGGCGTACGCGAGTGCGGGGGCGCTGCTGCAGCGCTCGCCGCATTGCCTGGGCTATGAACTGCTGCATTCCGACAAAGACCCCGAGCTGTGGCTGCTGACGATCCACTGGGACTCGGCCGCGGGGCACCTGCAGGGTTTTCGCAAGTCCGCGCTGTTTGCCGAATTCCTCGCGCTCGTGCGCCCGTTCATCGAGAACCTGCTCGAAATGGAACACTACACAACAACCGATTTCGACTGGCGTCGCCCGTGAGCGCGTCGATACCCACGCTGTTCGAGTGGATCGGCGGGCTTGCCACGCTCGACCGGCTCACCGACAATTTCTACCGCAAGGTCAAGGCCGACGCGCTGCTTGGACCGGTATTCGCCCGGATGGACGCGCATCATCCGCAGTACGTGGCGCGCTTCATCGCCGAGGTATTCGGTGGTCCATCGGACTACTCCACGCAGCGTGGCGGTCACGCGCAGATGATTCGGCAACACGTCGAGCGCCGTCTCGACGAGGCCAAGCGGCAGCGCTGGATCGCGTTGCTGCTCGAGACGGCCGATGAAATCGGTGTCGCGCATGATCCCGAGTTCCGTTCCGCATTCGTCGCGTATATTGAATGGGGTACGCGGATCGCGGTGATCAATTCGCAGCCCGGTGCAGAGGTGCAGGCGGATCAGCCGATGCCGCGCTGGGGATGGGGCGAGGTCAAGGGTCCTTACACGGGCGCTTGATTGGGGTGCGCGCTGCACGCGCGGTCAACAATTTCGACGGGGGCGGGACAGCGAATGGAAAAGGGCAGACTGGCAGCCTTCACCGACGGCGTGATCGCCGTGATCATCACGATCATGGTGCTCGAGCTCAAGCCGCCGCACGAAGCGACGTTTGCGGCGCTGCTGGAACACTGGCCGATATTCCTAAGCTACGTGCTGAGTTTCGTCTACGTCGGCATCTACTGGAACAATCATCACCACCTGCTGCACGCCGTCGAGCACGTCAACGGCAAGGTCATGTGGGCGAACCTGTTCTTCCTGTTCTGGCTGTCGTTGTTCCCGTTCACGACGACCTGGCTCAACGAGAGCTGGCTCGGCGACGCGCGTCCCGCATTGGAGCACCTGCCCGCGATGCCGTGGGTGCCGACCGCGCTGTACGGGGTCGTGCTGCTGATGACCGCGCTGTCGTGGATCCCGTTGAGCCGCTCGCTGATCGCGTGCAACGGTGGCAGCGAGGGCGATCTCGCCCAGGCGCTCGGCGGCGAATGGGGCAATTGGAAGACGCTGGTCTCGCCGATCATCTATCTGGCGGCCATTGTGCTCGCGTATTTCGTGCCCATAGTGTCCTGTGGGTTGTATGCCGTGGTCGCGGCGATCTGGTTCATTCCCGACCGGCGAATCGAAAACAAGGTCATCGAGAACAAAGTGTCTTCCCCATGAGCAAGCGTTGTTATTACGAAGTGCTCGGCGTCGAGCGCAGCGCCTCCGACGAGGAGCTCAAGAAGGCGTTCCGCCGACTCGCGATGAAACATCATCCCGATCGCAACCCCGGCGACAAGGCTTGCGAGGCACACTTCAAGGAGGCGAAGGAAGCCTACGAGGTCCTGAGCGACGGCGAGAAGCGCCCGCTATACGACCAGCACGGGCATGCCGCGTTCGAACACGGCAACGGCGGCCGCGGCGGTGCCGGCTTCGGCGACATGGGCGACATATTCGGCGACATATTCGGCGACATCTTCGGCGGGAGTGGTCGCGGGCGCCAGCGGCGCGGCTCGGACCTGCGCTACGTGCTCGAACTCGACCTCGAGGAAGCGGTTTTCGGCGTCGAGAAGGCGATCCAGGTGCCAACGCTCGCGGCCTGCGAGAAATGCGCAGGTTCGGGTTCGAGCGACGGCAAGCTCGGTACCTGCGCCACCTGCCAGGGGCACGGCCGCGTGCGCATGCAGAACGGCATCTTCTCGATCCAGCAGGCCTGCCCGCATTGCG
>JBDTYX010000030.1:0-21070 GCA_040005435.1 Rudaea sp.
CTTCGGCGATGTTGATCTTGAGCGCGCCGCCATTGATCTGGCGCAGCGCGAACGCCGACGGCGTGCCGGGCCAGCTCGCATCGATGTGCGCGACGGTCTTGCCGCCGTCGATCAGGCCGGAGTTGCCGAGCGCATCGAGCATGTGGCCGATGTTCTGCGCGGACAGGTCGATGCCGAACGTCGATCGATGGAATCCGTTGCGTCGCGTCCAGTCGCCGTGCGCGCGCATGTCGATGTTCTTCGAATGCGTCGTCGCATGATCGAAGTGCATGCCGTCGGCGGTCGGCACCGTCTCGACCGTCGCCGCGCCGTAGTTGGCCTTGCCGAGATGCAAGTCTGCGATACGGATATGCAGCGGCGGCACCACCGCCGGATTGAGCGCCGAGCTCTCGCCATCGGCCGGCGTTGCCTCGCTCTCCGGGATCTCGGGCCAGTACAGACGCTTGAAGTCCGCCGTGATTCCGCGCTGGCGCAGGTCGGTCTGCGGCAGCGTCAGCGTGCCGTCGATGTTGGGACCGGCGAAAACGACCTCGGTTGCCTCGGCGCTCGACGTGAGCTTCACGGAACCCTCGCCGAGTCGCCTGTCCCAGCCTACGAAAGCCGGCGTGCGCAACTCGACGCGTTCGAGCACGTGACCGTCCCCGGAGGGGCCGTCGCTCGCGAAGTCCATCCAACCCGACAGGTCGATCTCACGCGCGCTGCCGCCGACGATCACGCCGGAGCGCGGCAGTGTCGCGCTCGCCTCCCCGCCGAAGGTCACGTTGGCGACGAATTGCGAGGCAAGTGTCGGCAGTCTGCCGCGCAGCCAAACGATGTCGCCGAGCCGCGCATCCACGTCGGCGCCGATGAACGGCAGCGACAGCGTGAGCTTGAGCGGCAGTGCCGACTCCGCCGTCTTGGCCAGCGGCGCCGGCAACGTGAACGTCACGCCGCGCAGGTCGGAGCTGACCACGAGTCGCTGGCCGCTGCCCTCTTTCGCGTCGCTGTCGGCGGAGAATACGGCGCTCCAGTTCGCCTCGCCGGTGATGTATTTCTGATACGCGCCGAGCGCGGGCGCGTAGCTCATGACGTCGCGTGCGGGCAGCCGCGCATCGACACGCGCCTCGACCGCGTGCTGCTTGTCGGCGACCGTGCCGCCCGCCGCGAGCGACAGCTTCGCGGGACGGTCGCGGAACGTCGTCGCGAGCTCGCTCGCGGCGAGTCCGCTGCGATCGAAACGCACCCGGCCCGACGCATTGTCGAACTTGAGTCCGTATTTACTGTCGCTGAGGTCGGCGTCGGTCAGCTGCGCGGTGCCGTCGAGCGTGAAGTCCTCGATGTGCTTGTAGGGCAGGAACATCTTCGCTTCGACTTTGCCCTGGCCGCCGACATCGACGCCAGCGAGCGGGCCGGCGAACTTCGTTCCGAGCGGCGAGGCGCGCACGAAGCCGAGCAGGTCCTTGCCGCTGCCCTGCCCGGTCACGGTCAGCGTCAGCGGCCCGTCGCCGTCGTCGGCGATGTCGCCGACCGCGCCGGTGATTTTCGCGTTCTGCGCCGTGCCACCCGTTACGTCGATATGCAGGCTCGTGTTGACGAACCCGAGGTTCGCGTGCGCATGCTCGAGAGCGGGCCAGTCGCCGAGGTACTTGACGCGCAGGTCATCGATCTCCGCGACCGCGTCGAAGCGGCCCGCATTGTTGCGGAACGGCCAGTCGTCGAGATCGCCGCGGAATACTGCTCGGCCCGACGTGACGCGACCCGCGTCGAGTCCGCGGTCGAGCCACGCCACCGCGGCCGGAGGCATGATATTGACGGGCCAGAACAGGTGCGAGGCCTGTACCTCGGCGTGGGTCACCAGCGCGGCGACGTCGAGCCCGGGGCGCCTGCCATCGTCGGGGACATCGACGGATCCGCGCAACTCTCCCCCATAACTTTTGCCCGGCGTCGATCCTTCGAATGCAAGCGCGTCGGTCTCGATGCGCCACGCATCGTCGTTGCGATAGATCGCGACGTCGCCCGAAAGCTCGGAGAATTCCAGCGCCTGTCGGAACACGTGCGGCACGGACACCGCGACGTCGTTGTGCTGCGGCAGCTCGACGCTCATCGCATCCTGGTCCCCGCGCAGTATCCCGCTGAGGCCGTACACGCTCGGCAGCCGAGCATACGCATGCCAGGCTAGCGCTTCGAATCTGGCGACGACGTCATAGTCCTGGGCGTCGACATAACGCAACCGACCCACCGCGAGAGAACCCTCGGGATTGCCCGCATAGAGCCAGCGCCGCAGCGACGGTGGCGGTATATCGAGAAGCATGGCGATGCTCGCTATCGAGCTTAAGTCAACACCATCGACTTCGGCGGCGTATTCCGGCGCTGCATCCGCGCCACGGCTGCGCGCGCGTACGTGCAGGTTTCCGGGAGCGATGTCCGAGCCCTGTCTCGTGATCGCGAGGTCGGCGATATCGATCGCCCAGCCAGTCGCATCGCGCTGCCAGCGCGCGCCGAACGCGATGCGATCGAACGCGATGTGCGGCACGATCTGATGCGCCGCATCGGGCGCGATCGCGGTGTTCGTCGTCAGCACGATATCCGCAAGCTCGGCCTCGATGCGCGTCTCGGTGACCTCGCCGCCCGACAGCGTCAGCCACAAACGCAAATTGCCGTTGCCGCGGTTGATCAGCAATCCGCTCACTGCGGCGTTGCGCGAAAGCGCCGCGAGGTCGAGTCCCTGCCCGCCGAGATAGATGTGCCCCGCGTGTGTGCCGCTGTCGTAGTCGATAACGACATCGATCGGCGGCGATCCCGTATCGATGCACTTGACTCGTGCGAGCGCACGATGCGAGTCGCCGTGATTGATCAGGCGCAGTTCGTCGGCGCTGAAGCGTGAATGGCGTCCGCTCGCTTCGTCGGTGACGCCGAGCTTGACGTCTCGCAACACCAGCGTACCGAGCGAGAACAGCGCGCTGTCATCGAGGTCGTGCTCGCCGCCGTCCGCCGTTTCCATGCCACGCAGCTGCCAATTGCCTTTCGCGTCGCGGGCGACGTCGAGGTCGATGCCGGCGACGCGGAATTCGGTCCAGCTCGCGTTGCGCCGCGCCCAGGCGAAGAAGTTGACCTTGATCGCGGCGCTCGCGACGGTCAGCGGCTGGGTCGCCCCCGAGCCCGCGCTCGCGATTCCGAGGTGCACGCCGCCGAGGTCGAGAACGGGCCCGTTGCGCTCCCAGTGCGCCGCCAGTCGATCGATCACGACCGGCCGGTGCATGCGCTCGCTGAGCATCGCGCTGACCTTCTCGGGGTGCGCCGCGATCCACGGCAGCGCGAGCTGGGTCAAGCCGACGATGACGCCCATGAAGATGACCAGCGCCGCGAACAGACCCGAAATCCAGAGTCTCGCGCGCCGCAATCCGTGTCGTGCCGCACCCATGCGGCTCAGCGCACGCTAGAGGAGCACGACATCGTATTGCTCCTGCGCATAGTGCTCCTCGGCCTGGAAGCGGATCGTCTTGCCGGTGAACTCCTCGAGTTCCGCGACCGCGGCAGACTCCTCGTCGAGGATGCGGCCGACGACGCGCGACGCGGCGAGAACCAGCAGCTTCTCGGCGTCGAACTGGCGCACGGCGCGTGTGATCTCGCGGAAGATCTCATAAGTGACCGTCTCTGCCGTCTTGACGTTGCCACGACCCTCGCACGCGGCGCAAGGTTCACAGAGCTGACGTTCGAGGCTCTCGACCGTGCGCTTGCGCGTCATCTCGACGAGACCGAGGTGCGACATCTCGTAGACCGAGGTCTTGGCGTGGTCATGGGCGAGAGACTTTTCCAGCATGCGCAGCACCTGGCGCTTGTGCTCGGCATCGATCATGTCGATGAAGTCGATGATGATGATGCCGCCCAGGTTGCGCAGGCGCAGCTGGCGCGCAGCCGCCTGCGCGGCCTCGAGGTTGGTCTTGTAGACCGTCTCTTCGAGGTTGCGGTGGCCGAGGAACGCGCCCGTGTTGACGTCGATCGTCGTCATGGCCTCGGTCTGGTCGATGATGAGATACCCACCGGACTTCAATGGCACTTCCTTCTTGAGCGCACGCTGAATCTCGTCCTCCACGCCATAGAGGTCGAAGATCGGCCGTTCGCCGGAATAGTGCTCTATGCGCTCGGCGAGCTCGGGCATGAACTGGCGCGTGAAGTTCACGGTGCGATCGAAGGTCTCGCGCGAGTCGACGCGCACCTTCTCGACGTCGGAGCGCATGAGGTCGCGCAGCGCGCGTAACGGCAGCGACAGATCCTCGTAGACGCGCTGGCCGATGCCGACGCGTGCCATGTCCTCGCGTATCGACTGCCAGACCCGGCCGAGGTAGGCGAGGTCCTCACCGAGTGCCTCGCGCGTCTGGCCTTCCGCATTCGTGCGCACGATGTAGCCGAGGCCCGGCGCAAGTTCGGCGCCGGTGAGTTCGATCATCAGCTCCTTGAGACGCGTGCGCTCGGCCTCGTCCTCGATGCGCACCGACACGCCGATCATCTTCGCGTACGGCAGCAACACGAGGTAACGCGACGGGATCGACAGGTGCGTCGTCAGCCGCGCGCCCTTGCTGCTGATCGGATCCTTAACGACCTGGACGATGATGTCCTGCCCCTCGTGCACGAGTTCGCTGATCGGCGGCGTTGGCTGCGACACGTTTTCAGCGCCTTCGCTGATCAGCGCGGGCAGCGCGCGGACGATGTCGTTGGCGTGCAGGAACGCTGCGCGCTCGAGCCCGATCTCGACGAACGCGGCCTGCATGCCGGGCATCACGCGGGTCACGCGACCGCGGTAGATGTTGCCGACGTAGCCGCGCCGCAGCGCCCGCTCGATGTGGACCTCCTGCAGCACGCCATTTTCGACCACGCCGACGCGGGTCTCGCGGGGGGTGACGTTGATCAGGATTTCTTCAGACACGGCAGCTACTTCAAAGGCTTTTCTGATGATGTTTATAGCCCGCCCGCACGGCCGTTGTCGACTTGCGCGGCAAAGCTGCGGTCAGCGCGTCGGCGCGAGGCCGAAACTGCGCAGCAGGAGCGCCGTCTCGTGCAACGGCAGGCCCATGACACTCGAATGGCTGCCGTTGAGCGCGCAGATGAACGCCGCCGCGCGCCCCTGGATCGCGTAAGCGCCCGCGCGGCCGCGCGGCTCGCCGGTCGCTACGTAGGCGGCGATCTCGTCGGCCGACAGCGTCGCGAAGGTCACCTCGCTCGTGTGCACGGCGCGTTCCTCGCGGCCCGCGCTCACGCACCAGACAGCCGAAATCACGCGGTGGGTGCGTCCGGACAGTCGCTGCAGCATCGCGCCGGCATGCTCGTCGTCGCGCGGCTTGCCGAACACGTCGTCGTCGAGCACGACCTCGGTATCTGCGCCCAGCACGACCGCTCCGCGCACCGCGGCGAGCTGCAGCAGCCCGAAGCCCGCCTTCTCGCGCGCGACACGGCTCACATAGTCGGCCGGCGGCTCGCCCACGGCACGCACCTCGGGGACGTCGCTCGGGACGCTGCCGAACTGCATGCCGATCTGCTCGAGGAGCTCGCGGCGGCGCGGCGATTGTGAGGCGAGATAGAGCATCTTGCGGTGTGCATCCTGATCCGGCAAACCTGCCGGGGCGCGCAGTGTACATGCAGGCCAGTAAGTCCGGCTGACACGGGTCGATTCGCGCAGATACGAGGCTGCAACGAGCCGAGGCGGCGCGTTGGGCACTCAGCCGCGATGGTAGGGATGGTTGTTGAGCAGGCTCATCGCGCGATACAGCTGCTCGGCCACGACGATGCGCACGAGTGGATGCGGCAGCGTCGCCGGTCCGAGCGACCAGTTCTGTTGCGCGCGCTCGAGCACCGCGCCGGTGAAGCCGTCGGGACCGCCGATCAGGAACGCGAGATCGCTTCCCTGCATGCGCCAGCGCGCGAGCTGCTCGGCGAGCTCACCGCTGCTGAAGGTCTTGCCGCGACCGTCGAGCGCGACGGCGTGCGCGCCGCGCGGGATCGCGCCGATCACCGCCGCGGCCTCCTCGTCCATGATGCGCGCGACGTCTGCATTCTTGCCACGCGGCTTCGCGGAGATCTCGATCAGCTGCAACGGCAGGTCATGCGACAGGCGCTTCGCGTACTCGGCATAGCCCTCGCTGACCCAGCGCGGCATGCGCTCGCCGACCGCGATCAGCGTCGCGCGCATGCACGGCCCCAGGCTCTCGGATCGGGCGACGGCCGTCGCGGCAGGCGTACTCGCGCGCCATCGCTGCCGCAGGAGGCTACGACCGGGGGCGATCGGCTGCTCGCGGCGCGGACCACGGCTAGCGACGTGCGAACGGCTTCGCGAAGCCGTTGGCCAGAAAAAACCAATGCGGGCACGCGTTGCTCGCGGGCGCCGTCGACATCGATGTAACGCCCAACAGGATTCTGGTTCGGCGCGTCCTTGTCCCACTTCATGCTAAGGCCATCGCTCAGGCCCAGCCCGAACGCGTTGCCGACCGTCTGCATCTCGTCGGCCGTGGTGTTCTTCATGTGCGGGACCGCAGGCGTCGGCGCCGTTGCGGATTCGACGTCGTACTCGGCGACGTGCGGGTCGGACACGCGCCAGCACTCGATCGAATGCAGCGCCGCGGAATCGAACCCGGAGAAGGTGATCTCGTAGCAGCCGACCCACGCGGCTTCGCGACGCCGACCTTGAGGACCTCGGTCTTGCGCGTCGACGCGCAGGGTGTGTGCTGGTGGCTGGTCCGCCCGTTGTCGATGCATTTGATCAGTTCTGCGCGAGCTGCATTCGGCATCTGCCACCGCATCGCCACGGGCAATCCGACGACACGCGATCCAATGCAGCCGAGCCGGGGCGCGCCGATGCCTGACCGCCCCGCGCCAGGCTGTCGCGCCCATCAGCCGGCGTTCGCCGCCTCGGGCATGTCGTCGCCAACGGTCCACAGGCGCTCGAGCCCGTAGAACTCGCGGATACGCGGCAGCATCACGTGCACGACGATGTCGCCGAGGTCGACGAGCACCCACTCGGCTTCGCGCTGTCCTTCGACGCCGAGCGGCATCATGCCCGCATCCTTGGCGAACTTGACGACTTCGTCCGCGATCGACTTGACGTGTCGCGTCGAGGTGCCACTGGCGATGATGAGGAGGTCGGCGATCGAGGTCTTGCCGCGCACATCGATTTCGTGCACGTCTTTCGCCTTGAGGCCGTCGAGCGCGAGGAGCACTCGCTCGCGCAGATGGTCGACCAGATCTAGGGGGGCAGCGGGTTTTTTCCGCGTCCGCGGGGATGTCTTCGCTTTAACTGACGTAGCCAAAAGGGTGCTTACCTCGGAAGTTGACCTGGGCGGGAGGAGCCCCGCAGCCCGAATATACGCCGATTTCGGTGCCGGGGAAGTGTCGCCGCGCAACGATCCGGGACCGGCGTGGAGTCAGGTGACGGGCGATATTTCGCCGGCATAGAGCAGCGCCGGCGGTCCGCTTGCGGCGTGCGAAGTCACCGTGACGAAGTGGCTGCCGCCGCCACCCAGCGCCTCGCGAATTCTCCAGCCGCTGTGCGCCAGCCGTTCGTCTCCGAACACCGCCTGGACGTCCGGTCGCGCGATCCCGGTGGGCGCACTTAGGACGCGGCCGTCGATCCGGATCTCCACATGCGTCGCCGCGCCCTCGTCCTGCGATCCCGCCCAGCCTTCGAGATAGAGCTCGCCGTCGCGCGCGAGGCCGCGCCGATCGACCCAGCCCCATGCGCCGCGACGGAACCCCCGCAGCGCGTCGAAATCATGCTCGCGATCCGCCGCCAGGATGTACAACTCCTGCTCGTTGGCGAGCGCGCGCACGAGCCGGCGTACCTTGCAGTCTTCTCCCGCAACCGCATGGATCGCGCGCATTGTGAATGCCTCGTCGGCGTAGGCGGTACCGTAGATGCTTGCCTCGAGGTCGGGGTTCTCGCTCTCTCCGCGATAGAGAAAGCCGTCCCTGGGGAGCTGCGCACCGGCGCCGAGCTGTGCGCAGTCGCGAACGCTGAAACAAACGACGCCGCCAGGTTTGAGCAGCGCGTAGAGCCTTCCGAGCCATGCGTGGAACAAGCGCTCTGGAAGATGGGTGAAGAGTGAAGCGACCCAGATGAAATCAAAGCGTCGCCCAGGTTCAAATTGGGCCGGGTCGATATGAGATGCAATGCCGCGGACGGCGAAAGCCTCGCTCACGAAAGCGAGCGCCTCGGCTTGCAGCTCCGAGGCGAAGATTCGCTGCCGAGGCATACCGGTCACGAGCAGGCGCAACAGGCGGCCATAGCCGCAGGCAAAATCGAGGACGTCGACATCCGTACGCCCGGCAAACAGCGCGTGCAGAATTTGCGTGACCGCATCGTACTGCTGCAGCGACAGGTTGAAGTACTGGCTCAGCGCGGCGCCGGCATCGCGATGCTCGCGCAACGAATGCGTGAGCATTTGATCGCCCGGGTGCACGCGCATGCTGAGCGGATGGGCACCCTGCAGATTCACGCAGTCGCGCAGCGCCGCCTCGAAACGCGGGTCGTGGGCGGCATGCAGCGTGCGCTTGAGCAGGCTCTCGAAAGATTCCATCGCCTACGCTCCCCCGGAACGATACACGGCCAGGAGGTCTGCATCGGCCAGCAACGCCTCCGGTATCAGCCAGCGCGGTTCGCGGCCGCTCGCGAGCAGCGCGCGCACGTTGCTGGCCGAGATGTCGAGCGGCGTCACCGGCAGGCTCAGGACCATGCCGCAGGGACTCTGCTTGAGCTGCGCCGGGCTGCGCGCGCGGCGCGGCGCGGCCGCCGCGACGAGCTCTGCGGACCACGGCTCGGTGCGCCCCGGGCGCGTCAGCATCGCGATGTGGGCAAGCTCGAACAACGCATGCCACTCGCGCCAGGTCGGCAGGCCGCCGAACGCGTCCGCGCCGACGAGCAGGATCAGGGGTTGCTCGTCGCCGACCTCGGCGCGCAGCCCACGCAGCGTGTCGACCGTGTACGACGCGCCTGCGCGGTCGAGCTCGCGCGTGTCGACGCGCAACCGCGACTGGCCGCGCAACGCGAGTTCGAGCATGCGCACGCGCAGCTCCGCGCTCGCGACCGGCGCGGGCCGGTGCGGAGGCACGTGCGCGGGCATCAGGCGCACTTCGGCGTCGAGCGCCTCGGCGGCCTCCCACGCGACGCGCAGATGCCCGTTGTGCACGGGGTCGAACGTGCCGCCGAGGATCGCGATCGGTTTGCCTGCGGCAGCGCTCGCGCTGCTCATTGCGTGCGGGCGAGGATGCCGCTGCGCGGCAGCGCGATCGCTACGAGCAGGCGTTCGAACTCGCGCCACGCGTCGCCGCTCGACCTGCCCACCGCGTCGAACTGACGACCCTTGCCGACGCGATCGATGCGCGCCGCCTGGATCAGGCAGGCCTCCCAGTGTGCGCGGTCCGCGCGCGACAGCGCCTTGCGGAAAAGCGTCTCGCGCGGCCCCCAGATGCGTTCGGTCTTCAGCGCCGCAGCGACGTTGCCGCGTGCTGCGGCGACGCGCGCGAGCGTCTGCAGCTGGTTGAGCAGCCAGCCCATCAGCGTGAACACCTGCTCGCCCTCGGCGCGCAGCCCGGCGAGGATGCGCAACGCGCGCGGCGCGTCGCCGCCGATCGCGGCATCGGTCAGCCTGAATACGTCGAAGCGCGCGCTGTCGGCGACGAGGTCCTCGAGCGTCGCGGCGTCGAGCGCACTGCCGCCGTCGTCGAGCAGCGCGAGCTTGTCGATCTCCTGCGCGGCGGCCAGCAGGTTGCCCTCGACGCGTTCGGCCAGCGCCGCAATCGCGTCGGGCTGCGCCTTGAGGCCACGCGTCGCCATGCGCGCGCGGATCCACTCGGGCAGCTCATTCGGCTTGAGCGGCCAGACCGGCACGAACACGCCTGTCCGCTCGACCGTCGCGACCCACGCGGTCTCGTGCGCCTTCGACCACTGCGTGGCCGTGATCAGCAGCAGCGTGTCCGCAGGCGGTCGCGCGCAGAAATCGACGATCGCCTCGGCGCCTTCCTTGCCCGGCTTGCCGGTCGGCATGCGCAGATCGATGAGCTTGCGCGAGGCGAACAGGGACATCGCGCTTGCGCTCTGGGTGAGAGCGTTCCAGTCGAAGCTCGAGTCGCCATCGAGCACCTCACGCTCGACGTAGCCGAGTTCGCGCGCCCGCGCGCGCAACGCGTCGGCGGCCTCGAGCAGCAGCAGGTGTTCCTCGCCCGCGAGCAGGTAGACCGGCTTCAGCTCGCCGCCGGCAAGCTGGCTGCGCAACGTCGAAAGCGTGCCTGGCATGCGTTCGTCTCGGCGGGTTGGGTCGTCCGCGCCTATTGCGCGAGCTTGCGCTGCAGCGCGTCGATCTTGCGCACGACCGCCTGGGTCATGTCGCGCATCATCTCGCGCCGGATCTGTTCCTGCTGCGCGCCGGTGCCGATCGCCTGGGTCTGGTCGAACGTAAACCTGCGCGACAACTCGAGCGCCTGCTTGGCCTGCAGGACCTTGCCGAGTCCATCGAGTATCTCGAGGTCGACGTGATAGGCCATCACGAACTCGTTGACGCGCGCGTTCGCGCCGACCGAGCCGACGTTGGTCGTGAGCCCGACTCCGGTCATGCGCACTTCGGCGACGCCGTCTCCGGAGTTCTCCTCGATCGCGGCGCCCGAACGCTTGAGCGCGTCTTCGATATTGGTCTTGAGCACGTTGGTGCCCTGCTCGGTGCTCGTCACGCGCACGTGCGCGAGCGCGGGCGCGAGGCGGATGTTGCCGCGCAGATGGAACCCGCAGCCCGAAAGCACGCCGCCGACCAGCACGGCGACGGTGAGCGCTGAACGCGAAAGAAAATGCATGCTCTTCATCCTGCGACGATATTCACGATCTTGCCGGGCACGATGATGATCTTCTTCACCGCCATGCCTTCGAGGAACTTTGCCACTCCCGCATCCGCCTGCGCCGACTGCTCGATCGCCTCGCGCGGCGCGTCGACCGCGATTTCGATCTGTCCACGCAGCTTGCCGTTGACCTGCACCGCCAGCGTCAGCGCGTCCTTCGCGAGCGCCGCGCGGTCCACCTGCGGCCAGCGAACGTCGATGATCGCTTCGGCATGTCCCAGATGCTGCCACAACGCGTGGCACACGTGGGGCGTGATTGGATTGAGCAACAGCACGATGGCCTCGAAAGCCTCGTGGCGTACCGCCCTGCCCTGCTCAGACGCGTCGCCGAACTTGCCGACCGCGTTGAGCAGCTCCATCAGCGCGGCGATGGCGGTGTTGAAGGACAGGCGCCGGCCGTAGTCATCGCCGACCTTCGCGATCGTCTCGTGCACCATCCTGCGCAACGTCTTCTGTGGCGCGTCGAGTTTCGCCGGATCGACCATGGGGTGGTCCGGCTGCGCAACATGCGCATGCAGGTCGCGCCAGAGGCGCCGCAGGAACCGCGACATGCCCTCGACGCCGGCCTCGCGCCATTCGAGCGAATGCTCGGGCGGCGCCGCGAACATCGAGAACAGCCGCACCGTGTCCGCGCCGTACTTGTCGACCATCGCACGCGGATCGACGCCATTGTTCTTCGACTTCGACATCTTCTCGATGCCGCCGATCTGCACCGGCTCACCGTCCGCGCGCAGGTTCGCGCCGACGATGCGCGCCTTGTCGTCGCGCAGTATCTCGACGTCGGCGGGATTGATCCAGTCGCGATTGCCGTCCGCATCCTCGCGAAAGAAGGTTTCGGCGATCACCATGCCCTGGCAGAGCAGGTTCGTCGCCGGCTCGTCGCCGCGGACGAGGCCCGCGTCGCGCAACAGCCTGTGATAGAAGCGAAAGTATAAAAGATGCAAAATTGCATGTTCTATACCGCCGACGTACTGGTCGACCGGCAGCCAGTAGTTCGCGCGCTCATCGACCTGGGTCTGCGCGCCGGGTGACGTGTAGCGCGCGTAGTACCAGCTCGATTCCATGAATGTGTCGAACGTGTCGGTCTCGCGCTCCGCCGCGCCGCCGCATTGCGGGCAGGTGGTCTTGCGCCACTCGGGATCGGCCTTGATCGGCGACTGCACGCCCATGAACTTGACGTCCTCGGGCAGGATCACCGGCAACTGGTCCTCGGGCACCGGAACGGCGCCGCATGCGGAGCAATAGACGATCGGGATCGGGCAGCCCCAATAGCGCTGGCGGCTGACGCCCCAATCGCGCAGCCGGTAGTTGACGCGCCGCGCGGCCTTGCCGCTCTTCTCGAGGCAAGCCGCGATCGCCTCGAACGCGCCGTCGAAGTCGAGCCCGTCGAATTCGCCCGAGTTGACCAGCGTGCCGTAGCCGGTGAAGGCCGCGGTCTCGATCACGTCGCGTTCGAACGCCTCGACGACGCTCACGGCTCCGGGCGCCTCGTAAACGTCGATCGCCCGGCTCTCGCCGAGTGCCGCGGACATCGGATCGCTGTTCGTGGCGGCATCGCGAGCGAGTTCGGCTATCGCGTCGCGCACGGAGTCGCCGACCACGACCATCGTGATCAGCAGGTCGTACTTGGTCGCGAACTCCCAGTCGCGCTGGTCGTGCGCGGGCACCGCCATGACCGCGCCGGTTCCATAGCCCATCAGCACGAAGTTGGCGACCCATACCGGCAGACGCTCGCCGGTGATCGGGTGCAACGCGTGAAGGCCGGTTTCGACACCCTTCTTCTCGGCCGTCTCGATCGCGGCTTCGGAGACCTGCGCGTGGCGGCATTCCTCGATGAACGCCGCAAGCTCGGGATTCGTCGCGGCCGCCCTGTGCGCGAGCGGATGCTCGGCCGCGATCGCGATGTAGGTCGCGCCGAGCAGCGTATCGGGGCGCGTCGTGAAGATCGTGACCGGCGCTTCGCCTTCGATCTCGAAGCGGATATCGAGCCCGCGCGAGCGGCCGATCCAGTTGCGCTGCATCGTCTTGACCGCGTCGGGCCAGCCCGGCATGCGGTCGAGGCCGTCGAGCAGTTCGTCCGCGTACTGGGTGATCTTGAGGAACCACTGGGGGATCTCGCGGCGCTCCACCAGGGCGCCGGTGCGCCAGCCGCGTCCATCGATCACCTGCTCGTTGGCGAGCACGGTCTGGTCGACCGGATCCCAGTTGACGACCGAATTCTTGCGGTACGCGAGTCCCTGCTTGAACAGGCGCACGAACATGCGCTGCTCGTGAACGTAATAGTCGGGGCGAGACGTCGCGAACTCACGGCTCCAGTCGATTGCATAGCCGAGCGACTGAAACTGCGCGCGCATGTGCTCGATGTTCGCGTAGGTCCACTTCGCCGGGGCGGTGTTGTTCTTGATCGCGGCGTTTTCGGCGGGCAGGCCGAACGAATCCCAGCCCATCGGCTGCAGCACGTTCTTGCCGAGCATGCGCTGGTAGCGGCTGATCACGTCGCCGATCGTGTAGTTGCGCACGTGACCCATGTGCAATGCACCGGACGGGTACGGCAACATCGACAGGCAGAAGAACTTCGGCTTCGAGGCGTCTTCCTTCGCCTCGAACGCGCGGGTTTCGTTCCAGCGCTGCTGCGCGGCTCTTTCGATCGCGGTGAAATCGTAGTTTTCTTGCATGGTGAGCGAAATGTGAGGCGCTTCGTGCGCGGGCGAACCGGTGCCTTGATCGGCGCAATGTCTTCTGAGCGCGCGCGGATTGCAGGGACGAGTCCTTTAGTCGCGCAGGTTAGCGCAGCGCAGCAATCCGCGCCAATCGGCTCCGCGTGCGGACGACGTTCTGTCAAGCCGCGTCGGTCATCGTCGATTCACGCCGGCGCAGCATCCTGCCATCATGCGCAGAGGCCATCCGTCATGAGGCGATCCCGCCTGCGGCAAGCGGGTCTGCTGCCGAGCTGGATGCTGCTGACCGGCATCGCGACTGGAGCTGACGTGGAACCCATCCGTTCGATCGCGGCGCAGATCCTCGTCATCGGCCATCGCGGTGCGAGCGCGCTGCGCCCCGAGCACACGTTGGCTTCGTACGCCAAGGCGATCGAGGACGGCGCCGACTTCATCGAGCCCGACCTCGTGATGACGCGCGACGGCGTGCTCGTCGCGCGACACGAGAACGAGATCTCTGGCACGACGAACGTCGCCGACCATCCGGAATTCGCGGCGCGACGCACCGCGAAGACGATCGACGGCACGCCGATGCACGGCTGGTTCACTGAGGACTTCACGCTCGCCGAACTGAAGACCCTGCGTGCGCGCGAGCGCCTGCCCGAACTGCGCCCGGCCAACGCGCGCTTCGACGGGCAGTTCGAGGTGCCGACGTTCGATGAGCTCGTCGAATTCGTCGCCGCCCAGTCTACGCTGCGCGGTCGCGTGGTCGGCATCTATGCGGAGATCAAGCATTCGACCTATTTCCACGCGATCGGCCTGCCGCTCGAGGACCGGCTGATCGCGGCGATCCGCGCGCACGCGCATACGCGCACCGCGCCGTTGTTCCTGCAATCGTTCGAAGTCGGCAATCTTCAGTACCTGCGCGCGCGCCTCGGGGGTGAGGCCGGCCACGTCAAGTTGATCCAGCTGCTCGGCGAACACGACGAGCGGCCGTTCGACAGCTTGGGTGCGCCGACGCCGACCTACGCGGCGATGATGCGCCCCGACGGACTGCGTGCAGTTGCGCGCTATGCCGACGCGATCGGCCCCAACAAGCTCGCGGTGATCCCGCGACTCGACGACGACCGGCTCGGCGCGCCGACGTCGCTGGTCGCCGATGCGCACGCCGCAGGCCTGCTCGTGCATCCATATACTTTCCGGCCCGAGAATTTCTTCCTGCCGGCCGGCGAGCAGGCGCCCGGCGGTCCCGCGACGCGCAGCGACGCCGGCGCGATCGCGGAGATGCGTGCGTATCTCGATGCGGGCATCGACGGCTTGTTCAGCGATGATCCGGCACTCGCTCGCCGCGCCGTCGCGCGCTGAGCACGAGCAATCCACCCACCGATTCCCGGGCCGCCCGTCGCGGGCGTGGATTGCCGTGTTCTGATCCAGCGCTGCGTGCCCGTCACGATCTCGCGATGCTGACATTTATTTACCGTAAGGAGATGGCCTCCACGACGCGCGTTGAGTAGCATGGGTCGGACATTTTTCGGAGATCGCCCATGCGCCAGACCGTCCTCGCCGCCGCAATCGCCCTCGTCTTCGTCCTCGTCGCGCCGGCGACCGCCGCGGACGTCCCCGCCGCCGCGGTCACGGCTATCCACTGCGCCCATCTGATCGATACCGACGCGGGCAAGCTGCTCGGCGAGACGACGATCGTGATCGAAGGCGGGCGTATCAAGGAAGTACGCGCGGGGCGTGCCGACGTCGCCGGCGCGAAGACCATCGACCTGCCGACGAGCACCTGCATGCCCGGCCTGATCGACAGCCACACGCATCTCAGCATGCAATTCGGTCCGAACACCTACAGCGACCAGTTCCGCCTCAACAATGCGGACTTCGCGATCCGCAGCACGGTCTATGCGAAGCGCACGCTCGAGGCCGGCTTCACGACCGTGCGCAACCTGGGCGACCTCGACGGCGAATCGATCTCGTTGCGCAACGCGATCAACGCGGGCGTGGTGCCCGGTCCGCGCATGTATACCGCTGGCGGCGCGATCGGTTCGACCGGGGGTCACGCCGATGGCACCGACGGCTACCGCAGGAACCTCGCGGGCGATCCGGGCCCGAAGGACGGCATCATCAATTCGGTGGAGGACGCGTGGAAGGCCGTGCGCCAGCACTACAAGGACGGCGCTGACCTCATCAAGATCATGCCGTCGGGTGGCGTCCTCGACGAGAGCTCGAGCGTCGACAACGCGCAGCTGACGCTCGACGAGGTCAAGGCGGTCGTCGCGGCCGCGCACGACTACGGCTTCACGGTCGCCGCGCACGCGCACGGCGCGGAGGGCATCCGCCGCGCGATCGTCGGTGGCGTCGATTCGATCGAGCACGGCACGTTCATGGACGACGCCGACATGAAGCTCGCGAAGGAGCACGGCACCTGGCTCGTGCCGACGATCATCGCGGGCAAGACCGCCGAGGAGCAGGCCAGGATCCCCGGCCGCTACCCGCCGCAGGTCGCCGCGAAGGCGCTCCAGGTCGGCCCGCTGATACAGGCGACCGCGGGCCGGGCCTACAAGGCCGGCGTCAAGATCGCGTTCGGCACCGACGCCGGCGTCTATCCGCACGGGCAGAATGCCAAGGAATTCAAATACATGGTAGACGCCGGCATGCCGCCGATGTTCGTGATCCAGGCCGCGACGACGCATGCTGCGCAGCTGCTCGGACACGAGAAGGATCTCGGCAGCGTCGCGCCGGGCAAGTTTGCCGATGTGGTCGCTGTCGAGGGCAACCCGCTCGAGGACATCACTCTAATGCAGAAAATGCGGTTTGTGATGAAGGAAGGCGTCGTCTACAAGTAATCCAGCAGGCTTTTCGGCGTGGTGAAGGACCGGCCATTCGCGCAACACCGCAGTCGCGACCGCATGCCGGCAGGCGTATGCTCGCGATTGCATGCACGGCTGTAATCTTCGCAGCTGTTTTTTGAATATAAATTTGCTGACCGGTTCGACGGGCCGGTTTTCTACCCGTCCACTTCTGGGGAATTACTATGCCGTGCAAATATTGCCAACTCCTATTGGATGATCCCGTCCCCCCAGTAACCCGAAGGGAGGTGGACTTCAAAAGCGACCCGCTCCTTGGACTCGCCGAAACCTTCAGCAGCGGCGAGAAAGTTCTACCGATAGCGCTCTTCGCCGCGGCGCGGTACTGCGCACGGACTGCGGCGGGTCTCCCTGCAGGAAGGATCAGGGAGCATCTCGAGCTGAAGGCTGACCAATATGCCGAAGAGTTTCTAAGATCTTAGCGGCTACCGCGTCCTGATCCTTGGGCTAATGAGTGCTTGGGGGGATGCTGGCACCCAATCGTGCCAGTATCCAGTTGAATCCTTTGTCGCGTGCCATCGATTCGATTTCGGCCTTGACGCTCTTCGCCATCGGTGATTGCGCGCGTTGAAGCAATCGCAAAGTCGATATGCGTGCCTCGAGGAAGTAGGCGACCCAATCGCTGCGGCGCGCATTTTCCGCGAGTATCCGCAAATCGGAGATCGCCGAATCTCCGTCCTTCATTTCCGCCAAGAACATGTCTGCGACAAATACCTCGCGTCGCAAAGTGACGCTGCTGCGCAATTCGCGCGCGCGGATCAACGCGGCGCTGCTTGCTGCGTCCTGACCCTGCAATCTCCTGCAATATGCGAGCAATGCTTGCGCGTTGGCGCCCCCAGTCGCGCTTTCGGCTCCGGCGTAACCGGATACCGCGCGCTCGAGGCGTTGTCCGGCGCCGGCGAGATCCTTTCGCGCGACAGCAATCTGGGCGAGGTTCATTTCCGCATCAGCGGCCTTGCTTCGATCGGATTGACTTTCGGCGATGGTGAGAACTTCTTCGAACCCCTTGGTGGCCAGTTCCACGTCTCCGCGGTCGCGCGCGACCAATGCGCAGCGCAAGCCGATCAACATCGTATAGTAGGGCTGACTGAGCAGCCTCACTCCCTTTTCAACTTCGATACAGACATCATGGGCCTGCTGTAGGTCTCCCCTCAGGCGCAAGGCTTCGATGTAATTTTGTTGCGCGAAAAGCACTTGCGGACGAAACCCCGAACGCTCACCGACATCGATCGCAGAGCGCAATTCCTGCATCACGGAATCGTCGACAGACTCATCCATATGCATGGACGACAGCGAACTCGCTGCCAACGCTTGCGTACGCAGATCACCAGTTTCTTCGCCGATCTTCAAGGTCTTCTTCGCGACCAGGATCGCCGCATCGAGGTCGCCATGGCGCCACAAGATCCGCTGCTGGTTGAAATAGACGGTCGCCACGCCTAGCTGGTCGCCAACGCGCTGGTATATCTCGAGAGCCGCCTGGAACTGGGCAAGGGCCTCGGTCACTTGGTTGAGGCGGTCGAGGATCACGCCTTTCAGCACGTACGCTTCGGCTTCTTTGCTCGGATTTTCCACTTGGCGGAATTCCGCTACCGCCAGAGTCAAGGGCTCCTGCATTCCTTCTTTTCTTCCCAACGAGTTCAGACTCCGGGCGATCAGGTAGTTCGCGGAGCCCATAAATCCTATCGAATCGCTGGTTTTGGCCTTCAGCAAGGCTTCTTGCGCAAGGCGCAGGGCCGATACCTGATCCCCGCGATGGTTCGCGTTCTCGCTGGCCTCAAGCCCTATTCGCGCGTCTCCGTTGCTGTTTGGAAGCGTGCGCCACGCTGCGATCGCTCTATCAGACTCATCGATCTGACCCTGTCCGCGAAGGTCTCTCACCAAGGCGATATGACGCTCGCTGTTACCAGGTTCCAACGCCAGCAGGCGCTTGTCGAGTTCCACGGCCTGCTTCCACTCGCCCTTCTGTGTAGCAACTTCCCGTGCAATCGAAAGGCGCTGCAGTTCCGGAAGATTTGCGCTGCGGATTGCCGCCTGCTGTGCGGCGGCCTGAGCCTTTTGCGCATATCCCATTTGTTTCCACGCCTGCGCGAGATACAAATATGCGGGCGCGTAGCCTGGAGCCGCCATCACTGCCTCGGTTAGTTCCGCCTGAGCACGCGCGGGCTCATATCGGCGAAGTGCATCCAGAGCAATTCCTATGTGACGCGCTACGATCGTGCTCGGAGGCTGCGCTTGAGCAACTTGTCGTTTCGTTTCTGGATCGATCCTGCTGAAGCCCAGCTGGTCCCTCAGGCCGGTACCGACCGTCTCAATCAGGGCGAGCAAATTATCTGCGGACGCGGTGTGGACAACGGTGGCAACTGTCGTTCCGTCCCGGGTGTCCTGCATGGCGACGTCAAGACGAACTTTTGCATCCTTATCCGATCCGGTAACGAGATAGCTGCCGCTAATGACATATTCGGCGCCAAGACGTCTCCGAATCGTCGTCAGCTCGCTTCTTGCATAGCCTGCGGACGTCGGGGCCACGAGGTCCGTTGTGGCGCCCCGCACTTCCTCGTCCGGCAGCGCATGGAGCTTGCTGCCCTGCGCAAGCTCGTTGCCAACCATCGGAGCGAGCGCAGCCCCAATCCAGGCTGACTCCTTGCGTCCGGAGAGGTTGCTGAAATCGCTGATCGCCACCGAAGATTCGGTGCTGGCGAAACTTCTAGTCCGTCGCTCCCCGATCACGACGATCCAAGCAGCGATAGCGATCAGGGCGACTGCGCCGACTGCGACGACGCCGCCGCGATGACGTCGCAGAAACTTGTAACCCCGATAGAACACATGATCTCGTCGCGCTGCTATTGGCTGGCCGGCCAAGTAACTCTGGATGTCGCTGGCAAACGCTGCCACGGTCGGATAGCGCCTTGCGGGATCGTGGCGCAGCGCGGTCAGCACGATCGTGTCGAGGTCGCCGCGCAGTCGCTTCTGAGGCACGGGCGCCGCGTTGAAATTCGTCCGGCTCGGCGCGACCGGGTCGGTCGCCTGGATGATCTTGAGGACGTCGCGCATATCCTTGACGCCACCGAAGTCGTGGGCGCGCTGGCCGGTCAGCAGCTCGTAGAGAAGGCCGCCGAGCGCGTAAACGTCGGTTGCCTCGGTGATCTCGTTGCCGCTGAACTGTTCGGGTGCGGCATACGCCGGTGTCATCGGCTGCTCGCGATGCGTCGCGGTCAGGGTGGCGGCCAGCTCTTCATCGTCCTGCAGCATCTTGGCGATGCCGAAGTCGAGCAGCTTCACGCTACCGTTCGCGGCCACGAGCACGTTCGACGGCTTGATGTCGCGATGCACGACGTGACGCGCGTGGGCGAAGCTCACGGCGCCACAGATCTGCAGGAACAGTTTCAATCGATCGGCGAGAGAGAGATTGTTGTCGCGCCCGTAGTCGAGCAAAGGCTTGCCCTCGACATATTCCATCGCGAAGTACGGTCGGCCGTCTTCGGCGATGCCGCCGTCGAGCAGGTGTGCGATGTGCGGATGCTCGAGCCGCGCGAGAATCTGCCGTTCGCGACGGAAGCGCGCGAGAACGGCGTCAGAATCCATGCCGCGCTTGACGAGCTTGAGTGCCGCGCGCTGCTCGAACTGGCCATCCGCGCGCTCGGCCAGCCACACGACGCCCATGCCTCCAGCACCGATCCGGCGCGCGAGTCGCCAGTGGCCCACCCGCGTACCTGCGACGTCGCCTAGACGCGGCACCTCTTTTCCGCTCGCTAGCGAAGCGACGGCGGCGCGCGACGTCTCGCGAAGCGTCGCGACGGAGGCGTCGGAGAAGTGCACTCCTTCGTGCGAATCGAGCATCGACATCACGATGACACGGAGCTCGTCGTCGGCTCCGCAGAGGCTCTCGAGGCGCTTGTCGCGCTCAACCTGGGGCACTTCGAGCAGACGCTCGAAAATATCCCCGACGCGTTGCCAGCGTTCGGTATTCATTGTCGCAGCCGAGCGCGGCTCGGCGGATTCAACAGCCGAGCGCGCCCGCATCGAGTCGTGGGCTCGACCGCGTTGGGTTGTTCTGCGGGCGCAGCGTCTGCGAAGGGTGTCCCTGCCACGGCATGCCTGTCCAGGCTCGGCTCATCGGACTATAAGACGCGCATCCGGCGGCGACAAGCGAGGGTCGCATCCCCCCGTGCGCAATCGGCAGGCATGAAAAAGCCGGGATCTTGCATCCCGGCTTTTTTTTCAGCCTCGCCCCGGCCGCAACGTTGCAAACGGCGACAGAGGTCAGAACTGGAAGCGCAAGCCCACCGTCGGATCGACCGTCGACGTATGCAGGTAACCGCTGGCGAGGCCGTCGGAGACCTTCGACCATGCGGCGCCGGCATACACGTCGAGACGCTTGGTCAGGCGATAGTCGAGCCGCACCGAGTAGACGTCCTCGTTGCCGCTGCAGTTGCCTGAGGCGGTTGTCGAACACTTGACCGCACCATAGGCGTTCTGGTCGTAGTGATACCAGGCGCCGGTGATGTCGAAGTCCTTCGTGAAATTGTACTTGGCACCGATCCAGGCGATGTTGAGCGTCTTGTCGTGCGGGAACGCGGCATTGTTGGTCACGCTGATCCAGTACCCGCCGACGCCTCCGAAGCCCGCGGCCACCGGCAGAGAAGGATTCGAGTACTTGATGTGCTCGTAGCCGCCCGAGACCTTGAGCGGACCCGC
>JBDTYX010000031.1:0-20908 GCA_040005435.1 Rudaea sp.
CCATGCTTAAAAGACTACCTGCGATATTCTTGGGCCTGTTCATCGCGTTCGCCGCGTACGCCGCGAGCGTCGAATTGAAACCGGGCCATCCCGATACCTACGTCGTGCGCCGAGGCGACACCCTCTGGGGCATCGCCAACAAGTTCCTCAAGCGACCCTGGCAGTGGCCCGAGGTCTGGCAGGCAAACGGCCAGATCCGCAATCCTCACCTGATCTTCCCGGGTGACGTGATCAATCTGGCCTACCTCGATGGCGGCGCACGCCTCATGAACGGCGGTGGCCCGCATGTCCGCGCCGACCAGCTCGAGGAGGCGATCAAGCCGATTCCGCTCGACGCGATCGACAAGTTCCTGCGCCGCACGCGCATCATGGGCGAGGACGACTTCAAGAACGCACCGCATGTCGTCGGCGCCGAAGATGCCCATCTGCGCGGCACGCCGGGGCAATTCGTCTACGTCCGCGGACTCTCGGCGCAGCCCGGCCAGCAGCTCGCGATCGTGCGTCCGCTCGGCCGCTACTACGAACTCGTGCCGCGCGACGGCACGCCGCAGCGTTTCTATCGCGAATCGACCGATTCCGTCGACCGCTCGCACGAGACCCGCGAAGACCTGCTCTGGACCCACGGTGCGCATGAGTGGAGCCTCGCCGGCAAGCTCAATTTCCTCGGTTACGAAGGCCTGCAGGTCGGCACGGTACGCGTGACGCACAGCGGCGATCCCGCATCGGTGCTCGTGCTGACCTCGGATTTGGAGATCCGTCCGGGCGATTTCGTCATGCCGCTCGACGACAAGCCCTACGATTCCGAATACGTGCCGCATCCGCCGAAACAGGTTCCCGCGGGCATGCGCATCCTCGCGTTTACCGGCCCGCTCGACCCGAGCGCGGCGATGGTCGAGGGCCGCAACGTCGTCGTCGCGCTGTCGCATGGCGCGGTCGATGGCGTCGAGAACGGCCAGGTCTACTCGATCTTCCATCCCGGCGAGCTCGTCAGCGATCGATCCGACTATCCTGACCAGAGCACGAAGAAATTCCTCCATCCGAAGGATGCGAAGGTGCGCCTGCCCGAGGAATATGTCGGCCATGCGATGATCTTCCGCACCTTCGAACACGTGAGCTACGGGCTCATCGTGGACGGCATCCGGCCGGTACACCTGCAGGATCCGGTGTACGAACCCGATCACACCTGATCTCCGCTTGCAAACTCGCCCCAAGGATCGAGGCGACCGATGTCCACGCGAAGCACACACGCGCGTTCTTGGCTGACCCTGCTGCGTGCACCGGGGATCGGTCCCGCGGCGTTGCGCAGCTACATCGCGCGGCATGCCGACGCCCGCCGTGCGCTCGACGCACTCAGGCACGATCCTGCGCTCGCGCCAGAGGCGCGCGCGTGGTTGCTGGCTCCCGACGAGCAACGTCTCGATCTCGATGAGGCTTGGCTCGCGCAACCCGCGCACTACCTGCTCACGATCGACGGCGACGATTTCCCCGCGTTGCTGCGCGAAATCGGCGCAGCACCGGCCGCATTGTTCGTCGATGGCGACCCGACGCTGTTGTGGTCCGCGCAGATCGCGGTCGTCGGCGCGCGCAGCGCGACCGGCACCGGCCTCGCGAATGCGCGGTCATTCGCCAGGGCTTTCGCGGGCTGCGGCTTCAGCGTGACCAGCGGGCTCGCCGACGGCGTCGACGGCAGCGCGCACGCGGCAGCGCTCGACGCAGGCGGCAAGACCGTCGCAGTGCTGGGTACCGGCATCGACCTCGTCTACCCGCGCCGACACACCGAGCTCGCGGCACGCATAGTCGCCAACGGCGCGCTCGTCAGTGAGTTTCCGCCCGGAACGCCCGGACATCCGGCGCACTTCCCGCGACGCAACCGCATCATCTCGGGACTAAGCCTCGGCACGCTCGTGGTCGAGGCCGGCCTGCGTTCGGGTTCGCTGACCACGGCGCGCTACGCCGCCGAACAGGGCCGCGAGGTGTTCGCGCTGCCCGGATCGATACACAATCCGCTCGCCCGCGGCTGCCACAAGCTGATCCGCGACGGGGCGAAACTCGTCGAGACCGCGCAGGAAGTCATCGAAGACCTGCACGCAGTCGGTGGCCTGCTCGCCGACCGCCTGCGCCGACGTCTCGCGCTCGACGACGCCGTTGCCGTCGAACCCGCGAGCCCGCGCGGACGCGAGCGCGACCCGGAGTACGCGTCCCTGCTCGCCGCGCTCGAAGACACGCCGACCGCGCTCGACGCGCTCGTCGAACGCACCCGGCTGCCGCCTGCGGCGCTGTCTTCGATGCTGCTGATGCTCGAACTCGATGGCCTCGTCGTGGCGGCCACGGGTGGCTTTGCGCGTGCCGGCGCGGCATGAGAATTCCCTCCGTTCAGGTTCCTAACTCCATGATCGTGCTTGACACGCACCCCATTTGCGGTTTTGACTGAAACAAGGGCGCGCCGTCGCAGCGCCGCAGTTTCGTAACCCATTTCCTGCTATTAACCGTATCGTCCGCTGCACGGAAGACCGCAGTGTCGCGCGACGCGCGCATCAGAAAACAAGAAACGTATGGCGAAGAACCTGCTCATCGTCGAGTCGCCCGCCAAGGCCAAGACGATCAACAAATATCTCGGCAAGGACTTCAACGTCCTCGCCTCGTATGGCCACGTCCGCGATTTGAAGCCGAAGGAAGGCGCCGTCGATACTGAAGGCGACTTCGCGATGGCGTACGAGCTCATCGAGAAGAACGAGAAGCACGTCGATGCGATTCTCAAGGCCGCCGCCAAGGCGGACTCGCTGTATCTCGCGACCGACTTGGACCGCGAAGGCGAGGCGATCTCGTGGCATATCTCAGAGATATTGCGGCAGCACAACCTGCTCGAGGGCAAGACCCTGCACCGCGTCGTGTTCTCGGAGATCACCCCGCACGCGATCCAGGAGGCGGTAGCCAACCCGCGCAAGCTCTCACTCGACCTCGTCAATGCGCAGCAGGCGCGGCGCGCGCTCGACTACCTCGTAGGCTTCAACCTGTCGCCGGTGCTGTGGCGCAAGGTGCAGCGCGGCCTGTCCGCGGGCCGCGTGCAGTCGCCCGCTCTGCGCATGATCGTCGAGCGTGAAGAAGAGATCGAGGCATTCAAGGCACGCGAATACTGGACGGTCGAGGCCGACTGCGCGCATCCCGACCAGCGCTTCAGCGCACGCCTGATCCGCCTGCGCGGCAAGAAGTTCGAGCAGTTCGACCTCACGAACGAGGCCGACGCGCATGCCGCGCGCGATGCGCTCGCCAAGTCCGCGCAAGGTCGACTCGTCGTCAGCGAGGTGCAGTCCAAGGAGCGCAAGCGCCGTCCATCGCCGCCATTCACGACCTCGACGCTGCAGCAGGAATCCGCGCGCAAGCTGGGCTTCTCGACGAGCCGCACGATGCGCATCGCGCAGGGGCTCTACGAGGGCGTCGCGATCGGCAGCGAGGGCACCGTGGGTCTCATCACCTACATGCGTACCGATTCGCTCAACATCGGCAACGACGCGATCGCCGAACTGCGCAAGGTCATCGCGCGCGACTTCGGCACGAAGGCGCTGCCGGAGAGCCCGAATCTCTATCGCGGCAAGTCGAAGAACGCGCAGGAAGCGCACGAGGCGATCCGCCCTACCTCGGCGCTACACACGCCGGCGAGCATGGCCGCGTACCTGAGCGACGATCAGCGCAAGTTGTACGACCTGATCTGGAAGCGTGCGGTCGCGAGCCAGATGCAGTTCGCGACGCTCAACACCGTGTCGGTCGATTTCGACGCGGGCGGCGACTCTGCGTTCCGCGCGAGCGGCACGACCGTCGTCGATCCGGGCTTCCTCGCGGTCTACGAGGAGGGGCGCGACCAGAAAAATGCCGAAGAGGAAGACGAGAACCGCAAGCTGCCGGCGATGCAGATCGGCGAGGCGGTCCCGCTCGCGGACGTGCTCGCGGACCAGCACTTCACCGAGCCGCCGCCGCGCTATTCCGAGGCGAGCCTCGTCAAGACGCTCGAGGAATACGGCATCGGCCGGCCCTCGACCTACGCGAGCATCATCCAGGTGTTGCTCAACCGCGAATATGCGGTGCTCGATGCGCGCCGCTTCCGTCCGACCGACGTCGGCCGCGCGGTCGCGAAGTTCCTCTCGGGCCACTTCGCGCAGTATGTGGACTACGACTTCACCGCGAAACTCGAGGACGAACTCGACGCGGTGAGCCGCGGCGAGGAAGAGTGGGTGCCGCTGCTGAAGAAGTTCTGGACGCCGTTCAAGACGCTCGTCGAGGAGAAGACCGAGAGCGTCGATCGCGCCGAGGCGTCGGGCTCGCGCGAACTCGGCGTCGATCCCGCGTCGGGCAAGCCGCTATCGGTGCGCCTAGGACGCTATGGACCGATGGCGCAGATCGGCACGAAGGACGACGAGGACAAGCCGCGCTTCGCTTCGCTGCGGCCCGGACAGAGCATCCACACGATCACGCTCGAGGATGCGCTGCATTTGTTCCGTCTGCCTCGCGATCTCGGCAGCGCGGACGACGGCGAGGTGATCAGCGTCGGCGTCGGGCGTTTCGGACCCTTCGTCAAGCACGGTAAGGTCTATGCGTCGATCAAGCCGCCGGACGATCCGTACACGATCGAGCTCGTGCGCGCGAAGGAAGTCCTGCACGAGAAGGCAGAGGCGATCCGCAACCGCGTGATTGCGAGCTTCCAGGACGGCGCGATCCAGGTGCTGCGCGGCCAGTACGGGCCGTACATCACCGACGGGAAGAAGAACGCGCGCATGCCCAAGGACCGCGAGCCGACCTCGCTGACCGAGGCCGAGTGCGTCGAGCTGCTCGCCGCCGCGCCCGAGAAATCCAAGCGCGGCGGCCGTTTCACGCGCGGCGCCAAAAACGCGCCCAAGAAGTCTGCGCCAACCGCTGCCGAGGCCGCGCCGAAGAAGGCGGCGGCGAAGAAGGCGCCCGCCAAGAAGGCTGCGAAGAAAGCCGCCGCGAAGAAGGCGCCCGCGAAGAAGTCGGCAGCCAGGAAGGCCGCCAAGCCGAAGGTCGCACTGCCGGCCGTGTAGCTGCGGGCGCGCACGAACTCGTCGCGGCGTCGCGCGGGTCTGCAGCGATGTCCCTCGAGGAGATCGCAATGCGTGCACCGGCTCGCTGCTTCAGGTTTTTTCTGGCGCTGCTCGCCGCGTGCGCCAACGCGTCCGCGCCCGCCGCCGAAGCGAACCCTGATTTCGATGCGGTCGTCTGCGCCGCGGCGGCGCAGACGATTATCGATGCGACCCATGATTCGGGCGCCGCGGTCCTTTTCGAACCCGGAGGCGATCAGGGCCGCGTGCGCTGCGTCATTGCCGCGCTCGCGCGTCCGGGGCACGCTCGCGCTGCGCACGACGCCCCCGGCATCGTGCACGTGTTGCTGCGCGCAGGCGAGATCGGAGTCGACAAGGCTTCCGCGCGGCTGGCTTTGAGCGCGTGCGACGCAACGCAGACCGGATGGACGCATTTCGGCCGCCTCGAATTCACCGCCGGCGCAGGGCAGTGGCGTTTCGCGCGCTACAGGATCGACCGCTACATCCACAGCAAATGCCTGCGCTGACGCGTCCACGCCGAATCTGTTCTAGCATTGGCCGGCATGGAAAAGCAGGCGATCATAGAATGTGCGCAGGCGCTACGCGACGGCGGCGTGGTCGCGTATCCGACCGAGGCCGTCTACGGACTCGGTTGTGATCCTGCCAACCGCGCCGCGTTCGACCGGCTGTTCGCGCTGAAGCGTCGTCCATCGACCCAGGGCGCCCTGCTGATCGCCGCGGGCCTCGCGCAGGCCGAGCCCTACATCGACCTTGCTGCCGTCCCGCACGCCGCGCTGGCGCGCGCGCAAGCCACCTGGCCGGGCGCGCATACCTGGGTGTTCCCGCGCTCGACCAAGTGTCCCGCATGGATCGCGGGCGGACACGCGGGAGTCGCGATCCGCGTCACCGCGCACCCGCTCGCTGCGCGGCTCTGCGCCGCGTTCGGTGGCGCGCTCGTCTCGACCAGCGCAAATCTTCACGGAGCTGCGCCCGCACGCGACGGCGCTGCGGTGCGCGCGATGTTCGGCAACGAACTGGCCTTCATCCTGAACGGCGCCACGGGGGGGCTTGAGCGGCCGACGCCAATCAGCGACGCTATGACCGGGGAAGTACTCAGGACGTAAAGGGGCACAATGTCGGCAGTCGTCGATTCGGAACGCTTGGGGGAAGCGCTGGCAAGGTTGCCGTTGCTCGCCGTCGACGATCTCGCGCGCACGTTCGCCTGGGATCGGGGCCGCGAGATCAGCGCCGCCGAATTCCTCGCCGACGTGTTTGCACTCGCGGAACGTCTGCCCGAGGCGCGCCACGTGCTCAATCTGTGCGAGCAGCGCTACGACTTCATCGTCGCGTTCTGCGCCGCGGTCATCGCCGGCCAGACGAACCTGCTGCCTGCGTCGCGCGCGCCGCAGGCGATCGACGACGTGCTGCGCGGCTATCCCGGCAGCTATGCGCTCGGCGACGCGCATCCGTCGCTGCCCGAGCAGCTACGCTACGTGCACGTGCCCGACGCGATCGGCCTCGAAGGCAGCGCGGTGTTCTGCAATCCGTCGATCCAGGCCGAGCGCGTCGTCGCGATCGGGTTCACCTCGGGTTCGACCGGAGCGCCGAAGGCGAACCTCAAGACCTGGGGCAGCTTCTGCGCGAGCAGTGCGCTCAACGCGGACGCGCTCGCCGCCTTCGTCGACGCGCCGCAGATCCTCGCCACCGTGCCGCCGCAACACATGTATGGGCTCGAGATGTCGGTGCTGCTGCCGCTTCGCTCGCGCGCGGCGATCGAGGCCTCGCAGCCGCTGTTCCCCGCGGACATCGCGGCCACGCTCGCTACGCTGCCGCGTTCGCGCGTGCTCGTCACGACACCTTTCCACCTGCGCACGCTGCTCGAGTCGGGCGTCGCGTTGCCCGCGCTGTCGGCGATCGTCACTGCGACCGCGCCACTCGCCGTCGAGCTCGCGGCCGAGGCCGAGGCGCGCTACGCCACGGTCGTGCTAGAGCTGTTCGGTTCGACCGAGACCTGCGTGATAGCCCGCAGGCGCACCGCGCGCGACGATGCGTGGGCGCTCTACGCAGGCATCGAGGTCCATCCGCAGCCTGATGGCACGCTCGTCAGCGCGCGCCATTTCAGCGAGCCAACGCTGCTGCAGGATATCGTCGAGCTAGGACCGGAGCGTTGCTTCCGATTGCGCGGGCGCAATAGCGACCTGCTCGAGATCGCCGGCAAGCGCGCGTCGCTCGCCGATCTGAACAAGCGACTTCTCGCAGTGCCCGGCGTGCGCGATGGCGTGTTCTTCCAGCTCGACGGCGAGCCGGGCGAGACAGGCGTGCGTCGGCTCGCGGCGCTCGCGGTCGCGCCCGGATGCAGCGTGGCTGAGATTCTCAAGGCGCTCAGAGATGCGGTCGATCCAGTATTCCTGCCGCGGCCACTGCGACTCGTCGAGGCGCTGCCCCGCAATTCCACGAGCAAGCTGCCGCGCGCGGCGCTACTTGCCGCGCTGGGCAAATGCGCCGAGTAGCGGCCAGCGGCGGCGGTTAACGTCGCAGGCTAGGGTTTGGACCACTCGAACAACTTGTACTCGACCGGTGTGACGTGGCCCGACACGCCCGCGGCGGGATCGGGCGGCATCGGTCCTTCGTAGCGCTTGTCGACGTACCACTTCGAGTCGCCGCCGTCCTTGGGCACGACATATTGCGCGAACAGCTTGCCGCGCCTGCGGTATTCGCGGATCGTCGTATTGCCTTCCTGACGCACCGTGATCACCGGCAGCTCGGTCGCCTCGGCGGCTCGCTGCACGTCGGGCGGCAGGCCCGGGCTGTCGAACGATTTCTGCGGCTCGGGCGGAAGCGCGGACAACGGCGTCGCCGCGCGCTCGCGGGCGTCGGCTGCGGCAGCTGCCGCTTCAGCGTCGGAGTTCGCGAGCGGAATAGTCTTCGGATCGACCTTCATCTGCGTGTGGGCCGTGGCGGGCGGGGGCGACGCATCCTCCATCGCCGGCGGCGGTTGAACGGGAGGAATCGCATCGGCGGATTGCGCGCCCGCCGAGGCAGCCGCGGTGAAAAGGCCCGCCACGAGGGGAACGAGCAGCAGTCGGTTCATGACACACTCCTTTGTCCGAGGCTCAACCATAGCAACGGTTTCGTGAAGTATGCATGAAGCGCCAGCGACCGGCCCGCGTTGCAAATCGCCCGCGCGTGGCCCAAGCTCTGCGACCCGCACGAGCGCCGTTTCAGGCATGCCCCGTCCAATTCTCGTCCTCATCGATGGCTCCGGCTACCTCTACCGCGCGTTCCACGCGCTGCCGCCGCTGACCAATCGCGGCGGCGAGCCGACCGGCGCGTTGTTCGGCGTTTTCAACATGCTTCGTCTCGAGCTCAAGGCGAAGCCCGACTACATCGCGTTCGTCGTCGATGCGCCGGGGCGCACCTTCCGCGACGACCTGTACGCGCAATACAAGGCGCATCGCGCGCCGATGCCCGACGATCTCGTCGCCCAGGTCGCGCCGATGCTCGACCTCGTCGCCGCGCTGGGTTTTCCGATCCTGCGCATCGAGGGCATAGAGGCCGACGACGTTATCGGAACGCTCGCGCTGCAAGCCGCGGCGCAGGACATCGACGTGATCGTCTCGACCGGTGACAAGGACCTCGCCCAGCTAGTCGGTCCGCGCGTGACGCTCGTCAACACGATGACCAACTCGCGGCTCGACCCGGACGGCGTTGTCGCGAAGTTCGGCGTGCGCCCCGAGCAGATCATCGACTACCTCGCGCTCGTTGGCGACAGCGTCGACAACATCCCTGGCGTCGAAAAATGCGGGCCGAAGACGGCCGCGAAGTGGCTCGGCGAGTACGGCTCGCTCGACGCGGTCATCGCGAACGCCGCCAAGATCGGCGGCAAGATCGGCGAGAACCTGCGCGCGGCGCTGCCGCAACTGCCGCTGTCGCGCCAGCTCGCGACGATCAAGACCGACGTCGCGCTCGACGTGCTGCCCGACGGATTGCGTCTGCGCGAACAGGACATCGCACTACTACGCGAATTCTATGCGCGCTACGAGTTTCGCGCCGCGCTCAAGGAACTCGATGGCCAGGCGGGCGCGGCCGATTCGCCCATGAGCGCGTCCACGACGACCGCAGCCGATGCGGCGACTGCGCCGGACGTGACGGTACCGAGCGAGCCGCCGCGACCGGCGCCGGTCAAGGGAACCTACGAGATCGTGCTCGATCCGGTGCGCTTCGACGAATGGCTCGCGAGGCTGCGCGCGACCGACATGTTCGCGTTCGATTGCGAGACGAGCAGCCTCGATCCGATGCGCGCGGAGATCATCGGCGTGTCGTTCGCGATCGAGACGGGGCACTCCGCCTACGTGCCGCTCGCGCACGACTACGCCGGCGCGCCCGCGCAGCTGCCTCGCGACGGCGTGCTCGCGGCGCTGAAGCCGCTGCTCGAAGACGAGCGCAAGGGCAAGCTCGGCCAGCACTTCAAGTACGACATGAACGTGTTGTCGAACTACGCGATCGGCGTGCGCGGCGTGCGCTTCGACACGATGCTCGAGTCCTACGTGTGGAACTCGAGCGGCAATCGCCACGACCTCGACACGCTTGCGAATAAGTACCTCGGCATCGACACGCTGCGCTACGAGGACGTCGCGGGCAAAGGCGCGAAGCAGATCGCGTTCTCGCAGGTTGATGTGCAACGCGCCGGCGAGTACGCGGCCGAGGAAGCCGACGTCACGCTGCGCCTGCACGAAGAGCTGTGGCCCAAGCTCGAATCCGCCGAGAAGCTGCGCGGCGTCTTCGAGAGCATCGAGATGCCGCTCGTGCCGGTACTCGCGCAGATGGAGCAGACCGGCGTGCTCATCGACGTGGCCAAGCTCAAGATCCAGAGCCTGGAGCTCGGCCGGCGCATGCTCGAGCTGCAGCAGCACGCGTTCGAGCTCGCGGGCCGCCACTTCAGCCTCGATTCTCCGAAGCAGCTGCAGCAGCTGCTCTACGACGAACTCAAACTGCCGGTCGCGTTCAAGACGCCATCGGGACAGCCGTCGACGAACGAAGAGGCGCTCGAGGCGCTGACCGAGCAGCACGAACTGCCGCGCCTGATACTCGACTATCGCACGCTCGCGAAGCTGCGCTCGACATATACCGACAAGCTCTCCGAGCACGTCAATCCACGCACCGGTCGCGTGCACACGAGCTATCACCAGGCCGTTGCGGCGACCGGACGCCTGTCGTCGAACGAGCCGAACCTGCAGAACATTCCGATCCGCACCGAGGAAGGCCGCCGCATCCGCCAGGCCTTCGTCGCGCCCGCAGGGCACCGCATCCTCGCGGCCGACTACTCGCAGATCGAGCTGCGCATCATGGCGCAGCTGTCGGGCGACGCGGGCCTGCTCGCGGCATTCCACGGCAATCAGGACGTGCATCGCGCGACCGCCGCCGAGGTGTTCGGGCTGCCGCCCGAGCAGGTCGACGGCAATCAGCGTCGCGCTGCAAAGGCGATCAACTTCGGGCTGATGTACGGCATGAGCGCGTTTGGACTCGCGCGCCAGCTCGGCATCGATCGCGGCGAGGCGCAGACGTATATGAAGCGCTACTTCGAGCGCTATCCGGGCGTGCAGGCGTTCATGAACGCGACGCGTGAGCAGGCGCATCGCGATGGCTATGTCGAGACGCTGTTCGGCCGGCGCCTGTATCTGTATGAGATCAACTCGCGCAACCAGGGGCTGCGTGCCGGCGCCGAGCGCGCGGCGATCAACGCGCCGATGCAGGGCACCGCTGCAGACATCATCAAGCGCGCGATGATCTCGGTGCACGCGTGGCTTCTGACCCAGGGCGAGCGCGCGCGCATGATCATGCAGGTGCATGACGAACTCGTGTTCGAAGTCCGCGAAGATGCGGTCGCGCAGATCGGCGACGGCGTGCGCGAACGGATGATGGGCGCGGCGGCCCTGAGCGTTCCGCTGATCGTCGACGTCGGGGTCGGCGCCAATTGGGACGAAGCGCACTGAACCTTTCACGCGGGCGCAGTTTTCTTGCGACGGTTTAAAGCTCGCGCGCGTCCTTTTGCACAGGTTTGTTGCGGAAAGAAAAGTTTCGTGAGCGTTGTGCAGAAACTGTGCAGACGGATGCGCGAGGTGTCGCGCAAGTCTTTGATTCAGAAAGTTATGAATGATTTCTGAACCGTTTCGTACAATTATCGGCGGTCGCTTGAACTTTTCTATGCCGAGTACAAACTAAGAGTCAGGTGCACGCAACGGCACCTCTGGTTGGCCCACCTCCCTGGGACCAACCCACGAAGCCCGATCCCTCCCCAGATCGGCCTTCGGACCCGGCCCCGAGAGTTCCCCCTAACTCTCGGGGCTTTTTCTTTTCCGCGCCCGAAAATTGCCCGATCGGCAAGCGCAGGCACAACCCACTCAGTGAGGCGTGCGCGGTCGCATGATGTCTTCGCGGCGCGCGGCGTTCGTCGCGGCTGCGCCCTGGATCGGAACACCCTCGTCGTCGAGACCCAGTCCCGCGAACACGCGACGCCAGTCCGGAAATTGCTTCTGTGCGGCGAACTCGTGATAGCGTCGTTCGAACACATGACTCGCGGCGAGCGCATCGAGGCGCGCAACGAATTCCTCGGGCGCCCATTCGTGATACGCGGGCAGGCAACAATCGCGGAACCGGCCGAGGACGTCGTCGAGGCTCAGCCTGCCGACACTCTCTCGACGCAAGTCGTCGTCGACGGTCAGCCAGTACGCCGCGCCCGCCCAGTACACGCGCTGAAACGCATGCGTGCGATGCATGTGTGCGGCCGCATCCTCGAGCGTTTCGTCGAACGCATTGCGCGAACCGCGGCCGAAACCATCCGCGAGTTCGGCCCAGCCCTGCTTGGCGGTCAGCAGTCCCGCGCGTGCGCGCAGGACGTTTTGATAATAGGTCGCGAGTCCCTCGGCGAGCCATGCGCCGCGATCGCCGAGGTAAGGATGCATGAGATGACTCAACTCGTGCACCGCCATCCAGTCGTCGTCGAAATCCGCGGCCGGCCGGCTCGCGTCGACGAGCAGTTGCAACGAGTTGCCCTGGCCGCGCACCGACTGGCCGAACAGCACGCCGCGATTGCCACGTCCCTGGGTAGGGATCATCAGCACCTGCACGTCCGCCAGCGGCAGCCGTCCGTACGCGCTCAGTATCGCGCGCGAAATGCGGTCGAACCACGCATGCAGCGTCGCGCGCTGCGCCTCGTTTGGCCCATGCAGGATCGTCAGGCGCAGCACGCCGCCCGGGAGCGAGATCTTCTCCTCGGCGAAGCGGCCGATCGCGACCGCCGCGGACCAGTTGGCCGGCGTCGGCGGCACGATAAAACGACGAGAGGTTTGCGCCGCCGCGGGCGCGCTCGTGCCAGCGGAGCCTTGCGCGTCGTCCCGCCAAGGCGCCGAGATCGACCAGCCTCGCGGCAGGCTCACGTCGACTCGCGCGGGCGCGCTGCCGTCGAGATCCGGGTGCAGCAGCCACAACTCCGGCGCGGCGACGAGATCGTCTCCGAGCTGCCAGCCGACGTCGGGCTTGCGCTCGCTCGCTATCGCTCGCAGGTCGGCGCGGTATTCGAGGCACTCTCCGGGCTGCCAATGACTCGCGCGCCAGCCGGCGTCGGTCGCAACGAGCCCGCCGCCGCCGGAACGACGCAAGTCGGAGACGAAACGCATCGCCCATTCCGAATCTGCAGCGAAGTGCACGTCTCCGTGCGCCTGCACGAGGCACAGACGCACCTGCGCGACTTTCGCCTCTGCGTCAAACGCGACCGCGTAACGCGGCTGCACCTGCGCGGCGCCATGGGCGGCGCTTGCGGACAGCAACGCGATCAGGATGAAGCCGGTGATTCTTGCGCTCATGGATTCGTCTGGATAGAGGATCTTCGCCAAGCATGCGCCGAAAATCCGCGCGCGCATGTGCAGTAACGCATGCATCCATGACCCGAGTGACGACGCGCCCATTACAATGGACGCGATGGATGTTTCCTACCTGCTCGATGATCTCAATCCCGCGCAACGCGATGCGGTCAGCGCGGCGCCGGGGCACTATCTCGTCCTCGCCGGCGCAGGCTCGGGCAAGACGCGTGTGCTCACTCACCGCATCGGCTGGCTGCTCGAAGTCGAACGCGCGTCGCCGTGGTCGATCCTCGCGGTCACGTTCACGAACAAGGCCGCGGGCGAGATGCGTTCGCGTTGCGCCGCGTTGATCGGCGAGGGCGCGCGTGGACTCACGGTCGGCACGTTCCATGGCATTGCGCATCGGCTGTTGCGCCAGCACTGGCGCGAGGCACGCCTGCCGGAGACGTTCCAGATTCTCGACAGCGACGATCAGCAGCGCCTCATCAAGCGCACGATCGCTGCACTCGGCCTCGACGAATCGCGCTTCCCGCCACGTCAGGCCGCGTGGTTCATCAACAGTGCCAAGGACGAGGGCAAACGTCCCGACGCGTTCGACGACGGCGGCAATCCGATGACGCGCACGCTGCTCGACGTCTATCGAGCCTACGAGGAGACCTGCCAGCGCTCCGGCCTGGTCGACTTCGCCGAACTGCTGCTGCGCTCGCACGAGCTGTGGCTTACCGACGAGCGCATGCTCGCGCACTATCGCGAACGTTACCGGCACCTGCTTATCGACGAATTCCAGGACACGAACACGATTCAGTACGCATGGATCCGCGTGCTCGCGGGCCAGTCCGGACAGGCCGCGCCTGGACAGGTCTTCGTGGTCGGCGACGACGACCAAGCGATCTACGGCTGGCGCGGCGCGCGGGTCGAGAACGTGCAGCACTTCCTGCGCGATTTTCCGGGCGCCAAGACGATCCGCCTCGAACAGAACTACCGCTCGACCGGCACGATCCTGAAGGCTGCTAACGCGATCATCGCGAACAATCCGCAGCGGCTCGGCAAGGAACTGTGGACCGCGGGCGCGCCGGGGCAGCCGATCGCGCTGTACGCGGCGTACAACGAGCAGGACGAGGCGCGCTTCGTGATCGAGCGCATCCGCGAACACGTCCAGCACGGCGGACGCGCGGAAGAATGCGCGATCCTCTATCGTTCGAATGCGCAGTCGCGCAATTTCGAAGAACAACTGATCCAGCACGACATCCGCTATCGCGTCTACGGCGGCTTGCGCTTCTTCGATCGCGCGGAAATCAAGGACGCGCTCGCGTACCTGCGCCTCGTCGCGAATCGCCACGACGACGCGGCTTTCGAGCGCACCGTCAACACGCCGCCGCGCGGCATCGGCGAGCGCACGCTCGACGCGTTGCGCCAACGCGCGCGCGGGCAGCGTCTCTCGCTGTGGGACGCGGCACTGTTCGAGCTGACCAGCGCGGGCCTCGCGGGTCGCGCGAAGAATGCGCTCAAGGGATTTCTCACGCTGATCGCAGATCTCGCGAAGACCTGCGCGGGGATCGACGACGACGCAGCGGAAGAAGAACGCGACCTGCTCGCGGGTGGCGCGCCGGCATTTCGTGATCCCGCGACGGCGCGGGGCGCGATCGCACTCTCCGAGCAGATCGATCACGCGATCCAGAAGAGCGGCCTGCGAGACTTCTACGAGGCCGACTCGCGCGGCAGCGCCGAATCGCGCGTCGAGAACCTCGACGAGCTCGTCAACGTCGCAAGCCGCTTCGAGCTCACGCCCGAGGACGTCGAGGCCGGCTTCTCGGAAATGGTCGCGTTTCTCTCGCACGCGGCGCTCGAGGCCGGCGAGACCCAGGGCGAGTCGTGGGAGGATTGCGTGCAGCTGATGACGCTGCACTCGGCCAAGGGCCTCGAATTTCCGCTCGTGTTCCTCGTCGGTCTCGAGGACGGGCTGTTTCCGAGTCAGCGTTCGCTCGAGGAACCGGGCCGTCTCGAGGAAGAACGCCGCCTCGCTTACGTCGGCATCACGCGTGCGCGCCAGACGCTGCTGTTGAGCTACGCCGAATCGCGCCGACTGCATGGCGTCGAGACCTACAACCGCCCCTCGCGCTTCCTGCACGAGCTGCCGCGAGAACTGTTGCACGAGGTACGTCCGCGCGTGCAGGTGTCGCGGCCGTTCTATTCGCCGCGCCGTGATCTCGACGAAGACAGCGCGATCGTGTTCAAGCTCGGCCAGCGCGTGCGCCACGGCAGTTTCGGCGAAGGCGTCGTGATCGATGCTGAAGGCGCCGGCAGTCACGCGCGCGTGCAGGTGAATTTCGAGGAGGCGGGAGCGAAATGGCTCGTGCTCGCCTACGCGAACCTGACCGCGCTTTAAACGGAACCAAATCGCACTGCAACCGGTCAGATGCCGGACGCATCTGAAATTCTGCTGCATGGAGCGAATCGCCGCATGACCAAACCGACCCAAGTGCTGATCTGGATGGGAGGCTTCCTCGCCGCCGTCGTCGCGCTCGCCGCGCTGCTCGCGGGGCGCCTGCTCGAGAACTTCCAGGCCAATCCGTTCTTCAACGGCGTCATCCTCGCGGTGCTCGTGTGCGGCGTGCTCGTCAACCTGCGCCAGGTGCTGCTGCTGACCGCCGAGGTCGAGTGGATCGAACGCTTCCGCCGCTCCGACCCCGAGCGGCCGCTCGCGCCGCCGAGGCTGCTCGCGCCGATGGCGCGCATGCTGTCCGGTCGCGACCGCAAGGTGTCGCTCTCTACCCCCTCGCTGCGCTCGATCCTCGACAGCGTCTACCTGCGCCTCGAGGAATCGCGCGACCTGTCGCGCTACCTCGTCGGCCTCGCGATCTTCCTCGGCCTGCTCGGCACGTTCTGGGGCCTGCTCGTGACGATCCGCTCGGTCGCCGACATCATCGGCTCGCTCGGCGTCGGCAGCGATCCGGTCGCGACGTTCAACCAGCTCAAGGAACAGCTCAGGCAGCCGTTGCAGGGCATGTCGACGAGCTTCTCAACGTCGTTGTTCGGTCTCGCGAGCTCGCTCGTGCTCGGCTTCCTCGACCTGCAGGCGGGCCATGCGCAGAATCGCTTCTACAACGAGCTCGAGGAATGGCTGTCGGGCATGACGAAACTGTCGTCCGGCGCGCTGCAGGGCGATGGCGAGACCAGCGTGCCCGCGTACGTACAGGCGTTGCTCGAGCAGACCGCAGACGGCCTCGAGCACATGCAGCGCGCGATCACCGAGTCCGACCGTGAGCGGCGCACGTCAGCAGATCAGCTGCGCGAACTCAATACACAGCTCGGCCGCCTCGCCGACCTGCTCGGGCGCGAATCGCGCGAGATCCGCGGCATGGCGCAGACCCAGGAAGAACTCAAGAATGTGCTGAAGACCCTCGCCGCGGCGCCGGACAACGGCACGCGACTCAGCGACGACCTGCGCGGCGAGTTCCGCTTGCTCTCACGCACTATTGCTGCAGCCGTCGACGGCAAGCGCGCCGCCTCGACGCAATGAATTCACTCGCGCGCCGCCGGCGCGGCCTCGACATCTGGCCCGGTTTCGTCGATGCGCTGACGAGCCTCATCCTCGTGATGATCTTCGTGCTGCTGCTGTTCGCAATCGGACAATTCGTGCTGTCGACGACGCTCGCCGGCAAGAACCGTGCACTCGCCGACCTCAATGCACAGATCGCGCAACTCGCGCAGACGCTGTCGCTGTCGCAGGACGCGAAGGTCAAGGCCGAGGCCAGGGTCAACGAACTCTCGGCGTCGCTCGGCGGCGCCGCCGCGGAGCGCGACGCGGCCAAGGCAGAGGCAGCGAAGATCGCCACGGATATCGCGGCGCTGAACGAACTCAAGGCGCAGCTCGAGCTGCAGGTCGCGCAGATGTCCGCACAGCTCGATTCGTCGAAGAAGGATCTCGTCGCCGCGACCGACCTCAACGCGAAGTCCGCCGCGCAGGTCGAGCTGCTCAATCGCCAGCTCGCGGCCGTGCAGGATCAGCTCAGGCAGATCTCCGCCGCACTCGACATCTCGAACAAGAACATCAAGGACAAGGACAAGAAGCTCGCCGACCTCGGCGCGCAGCTCAACCTCGCGCTTGCCAACAAGGTCGGCGAACTCGAGAAGTATCGTTCGGAGTTCTTCGGCAAGCTGCGCGCCGCGCTCGGCAACCGGGCCGACATCCAGGTCGTCGGCGACCGCTTCGTCGTGCCGACCGACATCCTGTTCGACTCGGCGTCCGCCGATTTGAGCCCCGATGCCGGCGCGTCGATGGCCAAGCTCGCTAAGACGCTCAACGAGGTCGCCGCTGAGATCCCGTCGAGCATCGACTGGGTGCTGCGCATCGACGGGCACACCGACAAGCGACCGATCCATTCCGATCAATTCCCGTCGAACTGGGAGCTCTCGACCGCACGCGCGACGGCGATCGTAAAACAGCTCGTCGTGCAGGGCATCCAGCCAAGGCACCTCTCGGCGAACGGATTCGGCCAGTTCCAGCCGCTCGACAACGGCGACAGCGACGCGGCATACGCGAGGAATCGGCGCATCGAGATCCAGCTGACGAACCGCTGATACGCGCGCCTCTCTCCGCCGCGCCTCGCGCCCGCGACGCTTCAGGAGGCGGCTTCGTTCTGCGCGCGGCTCGTGCCGACCGCGTGCTCCCACTCGGCCTCGCGCAGCTGCATGTAGCGCGCGAGACGCTCGAGCCGACGCTTTATCGAGAACGGATAGGGGGCGAGCGCACCCAGTCGCGTCTTCGCCGATCGCCATTCCGGCAGCACGTCCTTCTCGATCAGCGCGCCGACGTCCGCCTGCGCGAGGTCGCCGTGCTTGACCCCGGCCGCGGCTTTCTTCAGCGCACCCGCGTCCTTGTCGTCGAGCGCGACGATCTGCTCCACGGTCGTCGCGATCTCGCCGAGGTTGCCATACGAGACATGCAGGACGCCCGCCACCGCGCCAAACAACGAAAGAGAGACTCCCGCGGCGACGAGGCCTTTGCGCAGCCTTCCCTCAGGATGCAACGTGAGCGGTTCGGCGAAGAACAGGCCGCAGAGGAATCCGCATATCGCGCCGCCGATATGCGCGGCCATGTCGATGTTGGATCTGCCGAGCGCGCCGATCGTGTTGTAGACGACGAAGACGATCGCGAACCACTTCAGCTGGTCGAATACCTGGCGGGGAATCCAGCCGCCGCGTTCGCGCAAGAGTACGCCGAGCAACGCACCGTAGACGCCGAAGATCGCGCCTGATGCCCCGGCACTGACCATCAGCGGATTCCAGAACAGGCTGGCGAGACTTCCGCCGATGCCGGCGATGATGTACGTGAGCAGGAACGCGCTGTTGCCGAGCATCCGCTCGACGGTCCTGCCGACGTAGCCGAACGCGACCATGTTCGCGAGCAGATGGATGAGCCCCATGTGGACGAACAAATTGGTGAGCATCCGCCACCATTCACCTTGCGTCGTCAGCGGACCGTAGTCGGCGCCCCAGCGCAGCAGATCGGGGATGTCGCGCGTGAATCGGCCATCGGCGTAATACACCATTGCCGCGAAGACGATCAGGTTGGCCGCGATGACGATATAGGTCACCCACGCGGTCGGTGTCGACGTCTCGAGTCGGCGTTCGAATTCATCGCTCTCCTCCTGCGCGCTGTAGGAGACCGGCAGGGTCGGTTCGGCGGCCTGTACTTGCAGGTTCGGCCGCGCGATCACCTCGGTCACGTGCATGCCGCGCGCGACGCCCTCGGCACGCGCATCGGCTTCCGTCGGTGCCTCGCTGAGGTAGCGCCGCAACACCTCGCCGCTGCTCGCGTCGCGACCGTAGACATAGAAGGGCATGTCAGGCTCCGTCGTTGAGGTGCGGTCCCGTGCCGTGCGCACATCGCCTCATCCCAACAGACGTAACGCGAGCGCCGCGCGGATCATGCGGCCGCGCCGCCGCCCGGCAGGCCGCGAGGCTTGCGGTCGCATCGCGGCGCCCGAAAAGCGCCGCCTGGCGCGCGCTTTAGGTTGCCGGGCAGGTGTCGCCGAAGTTCTCGAAGCCTGCCTGCGTGGCGGCATCGGGCGAAGCAAACGCCTGCCGGAACGTGAACGCGTCCCGCGTCGGGCCGTTGGCGCGCAGCAGCGCGAGCTTCGCGATCGCCTCGCCGACGCTCGGACGATGGCCCGCCCGCACCCACCACAGCACCATATAGGCCTCGCCCATGCGCTCGAACCACTCGCCTCGGCGACGCATGACCTCGACGTGGGCCGAACGGAACACGAAGCAGTTGAGCGCGTGGACATCGCTCCACACCGACAGGTTGATAGCGACGTTGTCCCGATCGGGAAACGGCCTGATCGCGGTCGCGTTGCCCTCCTCGGTCTGCAGCCGCCAGACGAAACCGGGCGACGCCTCGGCCAGTGCATTGATGCGGTCGAGATTGGCGACAAACTCGGCCATCTCCGGCGAATCGATCGGCGCGCGGAAGATGCCGATGTTCAGTTGTGCGAGTTCATGGACGGACATCGAGATTCTCGAATTGGTATGCGTGCGCCGCGGCCCGCGTGCGCAGCGGACTGGACGCGCGCGCGAATGGCATAGTCGCAGCGCGCATCGTCACGCCGTGCTGTCCACGCGCCCTGCGCGCAGATGAAATATCCAGCTCACGTCGCGCTGCCGGTCGGCGTCGCCCCATGCCTCCCGCAGGTCGTCCTCGACGATCGCGACCGGATCCTCACCGAGCGCCGTGATGAAGCGCTGGGTCGCAGACCACGAACGCAGGTAGCGCAGCAGCTGCTCGACGCGCCAGCGCACCAGCATCGGAAACGCGGGCGCTGCGACCGGCGTGAACGGGAATGGCAGCGTCCGGTAGCCGGCATCCACGTAGGCGCGCTCGGGCGGCCAGAACGGCCCGGTCAGGTCGTCGTAGAGACGGGCGATGATGCGATCGACGCCGGGGTCCGCGACCTTGCACGCGGCATAGCTCCACGCGGCAAGCATGCCGCCGGGCCTGAGCACGCGCCGCACCTCCGCGTAGAACGGCGCGAAGTCGAACCAGTGCAGGGCCTGCGCGACGGTCACGACGCTCGCGCTCGCATCCGCGAGCGATGAGCGCTCAGCCGGCTCGACGCGATATTCGACGTTGGCCTGCGGCTGCGCACCGGCGATCTGGTTCGCGCTCGGGTCGGTGCCGATGACGCGCGCGAAATGCGCCGCCAACGCGACGCTCGCCTGGCCGTTGCCGCAGCCGACGTCCCACGCGAGCTGTCGATCCGGCGACTCCTGCGCGAGCCAGGCATACAGCGCGGTTGGGTAGGTTGGCCGCGCGTCGCGATACGCCTGCGCGTGGCCCGAGAAGTGGTCTTTGAACGCCGTCATGATTTCCTGCCCGCGCATGTCTGCGGCGCGCCCTCATCGTGCGATCGGCCATTCTACGACGACGCGGCTCGTGCCGGGAGCGAGTCCTGCGAGTTCGATCTCGCCAACGCGTGTGCGGATCAGGCGCAGCGTCGGCAGGCCGACCGCGGCCGTCATGCGCCTTACCTGGCGGTTACGTCCCTCGCGGATCATGAGCTCGATCCACGCGTCGGCGACCGATTTGCGGAAGCGCACTGGCGGATCGCGCGGCCACAGCCAGGCGGGCGCGGCGGCGAGCGCGGTCGCTTGCGCGGGCAGCGTCATGCCATCGCCAAGGATGACGCCATCGCTCAGACGCTGCAGCTGCGTCGCGGACGGCGTCCCCTCGACCTGCACGACGTAGGTCTTCGCGGTCTCGTGGCGCGGATCGGTCAGGCGGCTCGCGAGCGTGCCGTCGTCGGTGAGCAGCAGCAGGCCTTCGGAATCGTAGTCGAGGCGGCCTGCCGGATACACGTCCGCGACGCGCACGAAGTCCGCGAGCGTGCGCCGAGGAGGCACGCTGCGATCGGTGAACTGGCAGAGGACGTTGAACGGCTTGTTTAGCGCGAGCAGCATGTCGCATCAGCATACTGCGCCATGCATCGAAGCGGACGG
>JBDTYX010000198.1:0-6220 GCA_040005435.1 Rudaea sp.
TGCCGCGGGTGGGAGCGGTGAGGTACCCGCTCGTGCGGGGAAATTCGCCTGCCGCCTAGTCGCGCTGTGGCAGCGTGCCGCTGTCCATGAGCGTGCGCGCAGCGGCCTCGAAGCCGTTCCATGCCGCCACCGCGAGCGAGCCACCCGTGCTCACGCGGCGCACGCCGACCGCGGCGAGATCGGCGACGCGCGCATTTGGACCCCAGAGCAGCGCGTTGACCGGCTTCGGCGCGACCGCGCGCACGATCGCCGCGTGCGCGTCGAGGTCGACGATGCCGGGCGCGTAGAGCACGTCGGCGCCGGCCTCGGCGTACGCGACGAGGCGACCGATCGTCGCGGCGAGGTCGGGTTCGCCGAGCAGGAAACCCTCCGAGCGCGCGACCAGCATCACGTCTTCGCCGCTGACGGCGATCGCCGCGCGCGCCGCGCGGATGCGCGCGACGGCATCGTCGACCGCATGCAGCGTGGAGCCCGCGCGATCCTCTATCGAGAGGCCCGCGATGCCGGTGGCAATTGCGCGCGTGACGTTCGCCGCGACCGATTCCGCATCGGTCGCGAAGCCATCCTCGAAGTCCGCGTTGACCGGCAGGTCCGTCGCGGCGCAGAGGCTGCGCAGATGATCGAGGACGACGTCGCAGGACAAATCGTTGTCGCGGCGCCCGAGCGTCCACGCGAGACCGGCGCTCGTCGAGGCGAGCGCGACGAACCCGAGCTTCTCGAGCCGGCGCGCGCTGCCGACGTCCCACGGGTTGGGCAGCACGAAGCAGCCGTGCCGATGCAGCTCGCGGAAGCGTGCGCGTTTGCCTGCGGTATCCATGCTTGTCTCCGTAGGAAGCAGTGACGCCAAGTATGCGCAAGCGCGCGTCGCGAATGCAGGGCCACTCGGCATGCAGCGCCAGGCGCCATCGTGATCGCCGGCGGGCGACGAGAGCGTGGAGGGGACTATCGTCACGCGACGACCGCAACGTTGCGCGCAGCCGGATCCGTGCGGAACGCGCGTGCGCAGCACTGGCGGGGTCGCCGGGGCAGGGCGTGCTCGCGGCAGACGCCGTCAGTTCTCGCCGAAGCGAACGCTTACCGCCGCGCCGCCGAGCGTCTCGGAGCGCGCGACCGAGACCGTGCCGCGGTAGGCCTTGACCATGTCCTGCACGATCGCGAGCCCGATGCCGTGGCCCTGCGTGCGCTCGTCGCCGCGTACTCCGCGCTTCATGAAGTGCTCGACGAGGTTCTCGGGAATGCCCGGGCCGTCGTCCTCGATCACGAGCAGCAAGCCGCTGCGCCGCGTCGCGCGCACCGGCAGCGTCTTCGCGGTAAGCACGACGCGATGATTCGCCCACTTGAACGCGTTCTCGAGCAGGTTGCCGAGCAGTTCGAGCAGGTCGCCCTGTTCGCCGTAAAAGCGCGCGGCAGGTTCGATGTCGAACTCGCAGAGGATGTTCTTTGCGACGTAGACCTTCTCGAGACTCGCGACGATTTCCGCCGCGTGCGCCTCGACGCTGATCGGCGCGGCGAACGTCGTGTGCCCGCTCGTCGCCGCGCGCGACAGCTGATAGGCGACGATCTGGTCCATGCGGCCTACCTGCTCGAGCACGGTCCAGCGGAATTCCTCGCCCTCGCTGCCCATCTCGAGCTGGCTGCGCACGACCGCGAGCGGCGTCTTGAGACTGTGCGCGAGATCGGACAGCGTGTTGCGGTAGCGCTTGAGGCTGTTGCGCTCGCTGTCGATGAAGTCGTTGATGTTGCCGGCGAGCAGCTGCAGCTCGAGCGGATACGTGGTCGACAGCTGTTCGAGCTCGCCGCGTTCGACGCGCCCGAGTTCGCTGCCGATGCGCCGTATCGGCATCATTATCCAGCGTACCAACGCGAGCAGCAGCACGAGCAGGCCAATGCCCAGGCCGCCGAGATAGAGCATGAGGCTGCGGCGGAATACGTTCTGCTGCGCATCGAGATTGGCCGCATCTTCGGCGATGTGGATCGTGATCGGCACCGGACCCTTCGGATGTTCCCAGGCGACGCCCATGCTGAACACGTACACCTTGCCGCCCGCCCCGTCGACGGGCGTCTGCGAGAAGATTCGCGCGCCGGGCCGGAGTTCTCCCGCGAATGGCAGCTCCGAATCCGCGATCCCCAACGCCGATGGACTTCTCCAGCTGCTGAACGGCACGCCGTCGGCCTCGACGGGTCCCACCACGCCGGCGTACATGCCGCTATCCGGGCTGATGAACCCATCGGGGTCGACGTCGGGCGGAATCCAGCGCCGCGCGCGGCTGAGCTCGGACTTCGCGATGTAGTTCTCGGCGTAACTGCTGAGCCGTTCCTGCAGGCTCACGAGCAGCGTCTCGTGGATCGCGCGATCGAGCGCGAGACCCGTGATGCCGAGGAATGCCGCGAGCACGAGGCCCGCGGCGAGCAGCGAGCGCGCCTGCAGCGACAGCGGTCGCCGAGCGCCACTGCTCATGAGTCGACCGGTTGTGGCTCCGACATCGTCGAATCGCTGCGTGGAATCGCGAAGCGATAACCGCGGCCGCGCACCGTCTCGATCGGCTTGAGCGTGTTGTCCGCGTCTAGCTTGCGGCGCAATCGGCCGATGAACACCTCGAGTACGTTGGAGTCGCGGTCGAAGTCCTGCTGGTAGATGTGCTCGGTGAGGTCGGCCTTCGAGACGAGCTCGCCCGCATGCAGCATCAGATACTCGAGCACTTTGTATTCGTAGCTCGTGAGGTCGGCCGCCTGACCGGCGACGTGGACTGTCTGCGCGGTCGTGTCGAGGATGATCGGGCCGCACTCGAGCGTGGGCTTGGTCCAACCGCTCGCGCGCCGCACGAGCGCGTTGATGCGCGCGAGCAGCTCCTCGACGTGGAAGGGTTTGACGAGGTAGTCGTCTGCGCCCTGCTTGAGCCCCTGCACCTTGTCCTGCCAACTCGAACGCGCGGTGAGGATCAGGATCGGATACTTCTGTCCGGCATCGCGCAGATCCTTGACCAGCTCCATGCCGGACTTCTTCGGCAACCCCAAGTCGATGATCGCGATATCGAACGGCACCTCGCGTCCAAGAAACAGGCCTTCCTCGCCGTCGGCAGCCGTGTCGACCGCGAATCCGTCGCGTTTCAGGCGTGCGGCGAGGGTCTCACGCAGGGGGGCTTCGTCTTCGACCAGCAATACGCGCATGGCATCTCCTTATCAATGCGTTTGTTCCGCGCCCTAACGGGCGTCGACGTCAGGCCGGTCGTCTGCCGGCACCTCGACGATCTTGACCTTGCCGTCGTGGGTCAGCACCTTGATTCGGTAGACCATCTGCCTGCCGATTTGCTTGGTCTCCGCCGAGAGCACCTTGCCCTGCGTCTCGCGCTGAACCCTCGCGATCGCCTGCTTGCGCGTCAGCGCAGCGGCCTCGACGGGTGCGGACAAGGTCGTGAGCGCGGCGAAGGTCAGGGCGATGGCGAGAAAATACCTCATTGGTTGGGGCACGGGCCACTCTCACACGGCGGCGCCGTGCAGACCCTCACTATCGGGTTTCCGATTGAATCGCGCCTGAACCTGCTCGCCCGGCCGCGCGATGGCCCGCTCGAAATCCGCATCACAGCGCGGTCCCGACTAGAAAATCTCGCCGACGCAGCAGCGCAGGCTGCCGCCCGCCTTCTCGATTTCGTCGAGCGCAACGTCGTGCAATGCGAACCCGCAGCGTGCGAGATCCGCGCGTTGCTGCGGGGTCAGTGCGGCCGCGCCGCGTTCACTCATCCACACGCGTTGCGGATCCAGCGCTATCGCGTTGCCGGCGAAGGCGATCTTCTGCGCGCGAGTGAGCCAAAGTACGTTCGGCGCATACACGCTCGCGATCGCCTCGGCGTCGGGCGCCGCGGCGAAGCCGTCCGCGGCGATGATGACGGCGCGCGAGGCGAGCTGGGCCAGCACGACGTTCGCGTGATACTCGCCGGCCGCGAGCTCGAAGCAGTAAGTGAGCTTGAGTCCGAAGGCCTCGTGCATCGCGCGCGCGCCGGCGAGGTCGCAGCGCTCGGACAATCCGCAGAAGCCGATGCCACGCCCTCGATCGATGACGAGCGCGCCCGTGAGTTCTGCGACGATCGGCTGCGTGGACAGGTCGACGATCTCGTAACCGAGAGCGTCGCGAAAATACGCGCGGATGTCCGCACGCGCGGCCTCGCGACGACGCACCGCATGGCGCATCGCGCCGACGATCGCACGCCCGCGCGCGGTCGCGAACACGTTATTCGGGAATACGCCGTCGGGCGCCCCCGGATCGCCCTCGAACACGACCGTCGGCACGCTCTCGCGCAGCGCGATGGCGAGTGCGGCGTGCTGAGCGATGGCACGTGCCGCATCGGTGACGCCGCCGTCCGCATCGGTGCCGGCATTGGCCATGTAGCGGTTGTCGGTCGCCGACTCGGCTGCGAGCGTGAAGCCGCGCGGCGTCACGAGAAACGCGGCGCGCGCAGTCGTCGCGGCGGCGACCGGAAATTTTTCGGACGAGTAGGCGGCGAGGAATTCGGCCGCGCCGGTGACGATCATGCCGCGGCCACGGAATGAGGGTGCATCCGCGAAATTGCCTGCTCGATCACCTCGAACCCGGCATCGCGGCGATGCATGTTCTCGCTCAAGTGGCGCCGGAACGCGCGCGCGCCGGGCAGGCCGAGATGCAGGCCGAGAACGTGGCGCGCGACGTGGTTCAGGTCGTTGCCGCGGCGCATGCGTTCCTCGACGTAGCCGCGCATGCGGCGCAGGACGTCGTCTCGCTGCGGCAGCGGCGTGCCGAACAGCGCATGCTCGATGCGTGCGAGTACAAACGGGTCATGGTAGGCCGCGCGCCCGAGCATCACGCCGTCGACCTTGCCGAGCAGTGCCTGTACTGCGTCCGCGCTCGTGATGCCGCCATTGATGACGATCTTGAGCAGCGGAAATTCCTGCGCGAGGCGCAACACGCGCTCGTAGTTGAGCGGCGGAACCTCCCGGTTCTCCTTCGGCGACAGGCCGTGCAGCCAGGCCTTGCGCGCATGCACGATCAGCGTCTGCAGGCCCGCGCCGACTTGCGCCTCGACGAAGCGGTGCAGGTCGGCGTATTCGTCCTGGTCATCGACGCCGATGCGACACTTGACGGTGACCGGAATGCCCACCGCCGCGCGCATCGCGGCGACGCAGTCGGCGACCAGCGCCGGCTCGCGCATCAGGCATGCGCCGAAGCGTCCCGACTGCACGCGGTCGGACGGACAGCCCACGTTGAGGTTGATCTCGTCGTAGCCGAGATCCGCGCCGATGCGCGCGGCCGCGGCGAGCTCCGCCGGCTCATGACCGCCGAGCTGCAGCGCGACCGGATGCTCGGCGGTATCGAAGCCGAGCAGGCGCTCGCGATCGCCGTGCAGCAGCGCGCCGGTCGTCACCATCTCGGTGTAAAGCCGCGCATGCGGCGCGAGCAGGCGATGGAAGAACCGGCAGTGGCGGTCGGTCCAGTCCATCATCGGCGCGATACAAAAGCGCCACGACGCGGTTTCGTCGCTTCCGCGCGCAGTTTGCGGGCCTTTGGTTGCCTCAATCATTCCGATATGTTCCTGGGGTTTCCCGCTCGTTCCCACGATTTGCCCAGATACTGTACCAATGGCGTACCAAAATATCTGGAGCGGTGAATCGGAGCATCCGCCGCGCACCTCTCTTTAGAATGCGCGCGCTACACTCTGACTATTGCGTCGTTGCGCAGTGGCGAAGATCCAGCATGCATAACTTCGGCTGCGCATGTTAACCAAATGCCGAACAGTCGCTTTGATTCGCTGCTGACCCTACGGACAACATCTATAACCGCGCCGTCGCAAACGAGGGCGTTCTTCGCGAGCCAGACCACACATGAGCACGCATACACCCGAATGGCTCTAAGAAATGAATCGTAGGGGCAGTCGTTCCGATGCTTGATTTCGAAGCGAGCCTGCGGCTGTGCCTGTTCCTTGGTCTGCTTGGCGCGCTGGCGCTCGCGGAGTACCGCTGGCCGCGTCATACCGCCGCAGCCGTGCGCTCCCGGCGTTGGCCAGCCAACCTTGGTCTGGGATTCGTCGATACGCTGCTGCTGCGTATATTGTTGCCGTGGCTCGCGGTGGACGCGGCTGTGTATGCACAAATCCACGGCATTGGGCTCCTCCACGTACAAGCGCTACCGACGCCAACAGACTGGCTCCTGAGCATTGTCGCGCTCGACTTGACGATCTATTGGCAGCACCGC
>JBDTYX010000199.1:0-6200 GCA_040005435.1 Rudaea sp.
GCGCTTGCGCAGGTTCCCGCGCACGCTCTTGCGCGTGGCGGCGACGGTCGCGCGGCAAGCGCCGCCGCGGCTGCGGTGTTCGGCGACGCGAAGCGGCGGGCGGGCACGGACGCGCTCGTCGACCTCGCGACGGTACGCGATTCGCTGGAGCTCGAGCGGACCTGGTTCCGCGCGGCCGACGCCGCGCTGAAGGCCGGGCGTCTGCGCGAGCTCACGCTGCGCTTCGAGAGCGGCGAACAGGCACGCGTGATCCCCGCGCATCGCTGGCGCTTCTGGCGCAGGTGCCAGCCGCTCGCATGAAGCCCGTCCGCATCCGCAGGCGCGAGGCGCCGCAGCACGTGGCCGATGCGCTGCCTGCGGCACTCCATCCTGTGCTGCGCCGCATCCTCGCCGCGCGTGGCATCGCCTGCGCAGAAGATCTCGAACACCGTCTCGCGTGGCTGCTGCCCCCGACCGCGCTGGGCGGCGTCGAGCGCGCCGGCGAGCTGCTCGAGGAAGCGCTGCTTCGTACTGCGCCGATCATCATCGTCGGCGACTTCGATGCCGACGGCGCGACCGGCACGGCCGTCGCGGTGCGCGGCCTGCGCCTGCTCGGCGCGCGCGACGTCGACTACGGCGTGCCGAATCGCTTCGTTCACGGCTACGGCCTCGGGCCGCTGCTCGTCGAGGAACTCGTCGCACGCCATCCCGGACTCGTGGGTCGCGGCCTGCTAATCACGGTCGACAACGGCGTGGCCGCGCACGCCGGCGTCGCGGCGGCGAAGGCGCACGGGCTCGGCGTGATCGTCACCGATCATCATCTGCCCGGCCAGACGCTGCCGGCGGCAGACGCGATGATCAATCCGAACCTCGAAGCAGACGCGTTTCCGAGCAAGGCCCTCGCCGGCGTCGGCGTGATGTTCTACCTGCTGCTCGCGTTGCGCGCGCGCCTGCGCGAGCGTGGCTGGTTCGGCGAGCGCGGCATCGCGGAGCCCGACCTGTCCTGCCTGCTCGACCTCGTTGCACTGGGCACGGTCGCCGATCTCGTGCCTCTGGATCGCAACAATCGCATCCTCGTCGAGGCGGGCCTCAAGCGCATCCGCGCGGGCAGGGCGTGCGCGGGAATCGTCGCGCTGCTCGAATGCGCCAAGCGCGATCCTGCGCGCGCCGTCGCGAGCGATCTCGGCTTCGCGGTCGCGCCGCGCATCAACGCGGCGGGGCGCCTGGAAGACATCCGTCTCGGCATCGAGTGCCTGATCAGCGACGACGCGCAGCGCGCGCGTTCGCTCGCGCAGGCACTGTCCGCGATCAACAGCGAGCGACGCGAGCTGCAATCGGACATGGTCGAACGGGCCGAGGCCGTCGTGCACTCCTGGGTCGCTGCGCGCGGCGTAGAAAACCTGCCCGTCGGCGTCGTGCTGTTCGATCCCGAGTGGCACCATGGCGTCGTCGGCCTCGTCGCGTCGAAGCTCAAGGAGATCCTCAATCGTCCGGTGATCGCGTGCGCGCCGGCGGCGGAAGGCAGCGACGAGATCAAGGCCTCCGGCCGCTCGATTGCGGGCTTTCACCTGCGCGACGCATTGGCGGAAGTCGAGGCGCGTGCCCCGGGCCTGCTGCTGCGTTTCGGCGGCCACGCGATGGCGGCGGGGATGACGCTGCTGCGCTGCGATCTCGAGCGCTTCGTTGTCGCGTTCGACGAGGTCGCCCGCGCGCGCATCTGCGAGGCCGACCTCGATGCGGTGCTGCTGACCGACGGCGAGCTATCGTCGTCCGAACTCAGTCTCGAACTTGCGCAGCAGTTGCGCTTCGCCGGCCCCTGGGGACAGGCGTTTCCCGAGCCGCTGTTCGACGGACTCTTCGACATCGAATCGACGCGCACGATGGGCGAGAGCCATCGCCGCCTCAACCTGCGTTGCGCGCAGTCCACGCGCAGCGTCGAGGCGGTGCAGTTCAATGTCGACCTGGCGCAGGTGCTGCCACGGACCATCCGCGCGGTCTACCAGCTCGAAGTAAACGACTGGAACGACCGCCAACAGCTGCGCCTGCTGCTGCGCCACGTCGAGCCGGCGTAAGCGATCGCTCGATGGCTCGCGACCCATAGCGCCGCGTTCCCGACCTGGGAGCATCAAATCGTTCGGCCCGTGAATTTCGTGCGCGCCGCGTCGTTCCCCGATGGGCTTGTTCAAGCACGCGGACTTGGGCGGAATCAGGCGCGGCCGCGCTTCGCTTCCCCATCCATCTGCCGCGCCGCCGCAGTCTTCGCGTCGTGTATACGCCGATGCTCGCCTCCACGCCAATGCCCTCTGCAATTCCGCGCATCGAGTCCGATCGATTGTGCGTGATTTCGCGCCGACGACGAGCGCAGCGAATATGCGGAACTGACTTGCATACCGCGAGGCGCGCAGGCCTCCAGCCACGCTACGGAGCAACTGCCCTGATTCCTTCGACGGTGGTTGCTACGCGTTGCTGGATGGCGACGTCGGTGCGCCTGCTGGCGGCGCTCGTGCTCGCGAACGATGCGGCAGCGCCCGGTTGCTAGTTCGCCGCGACGCGGAGACTGTTTCGCGGCAAGTCGTGCCGCGACGGGGCTCCGGTTCTGCACTACCATGTCTCTTCGCACTTTTCGGGGAGAATTGCCATGCGCGTTAACAAGGTTTCGGTGACCGCTGCGTTGACCACGGTGCTGCTCGCGGCGTGCGCGCAGACCACAAAACCCGTGGCGCCGGTCGCGGCCGCGCAGGTAGCGCCCCCGCCGCTGATCGCACGGCAACTGTTGTTCGGCAATCCGGAGCGCGCTGCGGGCGAGGTCAGCCCCGACGGACGCTGGGTCGGTTACGTTGCGCCGGACGAGGGCGTCCTCAACGTCTTCGTCGCACCGCGCGAACATCCCGGGCAGGCGCACGTCGTCACGCATGACCGCAAGCGCGGCGTGCGCAGCTTCGCGTTTGCCTACGACGGCGTACACGTGCTGTACCCGCAGGACGAGGGCGGCAACGAGAACTTCCATGTCTACAGCGTCGATATTGAGAGCGGCAAGCAGACCGACCTCACGCCGTACAAGAGCGCGCGCGCCGACATCGCGCAGCTGACGCCCAAGCATCCGCACGAGGTGCTGCTGAGCATCAACGACCGCAACCCGAAATATTTCGATCCGGTGCGCGTCGACCTGCGCACAGGCAAGAGCCAACGCCTGTACAAGAACGACGCCTACGGCGGCTTCACGACGGACTGGGACTTCAACCTGCGTCTCGCGACCAAGCCGCTGCCCGACGGCAGCAACGAGTGGTTCCGGCGCAGTGGCGCGGGCTGGAAGCCGTTCGGAAAAATCTCGCAGGCCGACGTGCTGACGACGAACGCGACCGGCTTCAGCGCGGACGGCAAGACGCTCTACCTGCTCGACAGCCGCGAGCGCGACACCGCGGGACTGTTCGCGGTCGACTGGGCGAGCGGCAAGCGCACTCTCGTGCACGAGGATGCACGCGCCGACGTCGGCGGCATCCTCGCCGAGCAGAAGACCGGCATCGTCAAGGCGGTCTCGGTGAACTACCTGCGCAACGCGTGGACCGCGCTCGATCCTGCGATCCAGAAGGATTTCGACTATCTGCACACGCTTGGCGATGGCGACGTCGACGTGGTCAGCCAGAGCGGCGACGACCGTTTTTGGGTCGTGCTGATGACGCGCGCGGACGCGTCGCCGAAGTATTATCTGTATGACCGCGACGCCGGAAAGGCGACGTTCTGGTTCGATGTGCGGCCCGCGCTCGCGCACGAGAAGCTCGCCGCGATGCACGCGGTCGAGATCGGTGCGCGCGACGGGCTCAAGCTCGTGAGCTACCTGACTCTGCCGGTCGAGGTCGATGCCGGCGCCGGCAAGGCCTCGCGTCCGGTGCCGATGGTGTTGTTCGTCCACGGTGGGCCCTGGGGCCGAGACGCATATGGCTACAGCGGATATCACCAGTGGCTCGCGAATCGCGGCTACGCCGTGCTAAGCGTCAACTATCGTGCGTCTGTGGGATTCGGCAAGGCGTTCGTGAGCGCGGGCGACCTGCAGTGGGGACGGAAGATGCACGACGACCTGATCGACGCGGTCGCATGGGCGATCGGGCAGGGCATCACGACGAAAGACAAGGTCGCGATCATGGGCGGCAGTTACGGCGGTTACGCGACGCTCGCGGGCGTGACGATGACGCCCGACGAATTCGCGTGCGGCGTCGACATCGTCGGACCGTCGAACCTGATCTCGCTGCTCGAGAAGATACCGCCGTACTGGACGGCGATTCGCGCGCAGTTCGAATCGCGCATGGGCAATCCGAATACCGAAGAGGGACGCGCACTGCTCAAGGAGCGCTCGCCGCTGACCTACGCCGATCGGATCACGAAGCCGCTGTTGATCGGTCAGGGCCAGAACGACCCGCGCGTCAACGTGCGCGAGTCCGAGCAGATCGTCAAGGCGATGCAGGCGAAGAACATTCCGGTGACCTATGTGCTCTATCCCGACGAGGGTCACGGTTTCCGCAGGCCGCAGAACGGCACCTCGTTCAATGCGGTTGCCGAGGAGTTCCTCGCGAGCAAATGCCTCGGTGGTCGTTACCAGCCGATCGGTGACGACTTCGCGGGATCGAGCATCACGGTGCCGGTCGGCGCAGACCTGCTGCCCGACGTCATGAAGTCGCTGCCGCACGCGAAGTAGCGGATCCGGCGCTTGCTGCGTGGGACCTCGAGCAAACGAGGTCCCTGAGGCATGCGCGCGATAAATGCATGCCCGCATCGGCGCGGACCTGCGTACCCGCGCGATCGCACCTCGTCATCGGCGACTCGCCTCGTGAGCCCCGCCCGCTGCGACTGCGCAAGCGATGCCGATCCCGTCGGGCGCATGCCTCCAGGCGTTGTTTGCGTCGTCGGGCGCCGCGCGCTCGTCACGAGGTCTGCGGCCCCCGCGTGGGGTCCGATCCACCGCGTTGTGAGAACGGCGGCGCACTATCGGCGGAAAAAACACACAACATCAATGAATTGCGTGCGTCTTGTCACGGCTGTTCTGAGGTGGACTTGTTAAGGTTCGTCTCCTCTTTGACACTCCTGACAGGACTAAACGCCGATGCGGTTGCCGATGCAAGCACGCGCGCGATCCACGCGCCATGCGACGTTCGTGGGTCTCTTTCTTGCCATCTGCCTGCAGCCGGCCGCGGCGCTCGCCCAGCAAAACCTGAGCATGACGATGACGGGCCCCGCGACAGCGTCTGCGTACCAGCAGCTCAGCTATTCGCTGACGATCACCAATACCGGCAGCAACGACACCGGATTTTTCGACATCGTCGACGTGCTTCCCGCGGGCGCGACGTTCGTGAAGTCGACCGGTTTCCCGCGCAGCTGCTTCGCGACCGGACAGTCGGTCGATTGCAACGGATCGTTCGTGGGCGTCTCCGTGCCGGTCGGCAGTCCACTCGTCGTCACGATCACGGTCGCGGCGAACGGCGCGGCGAGTTGTGCTGCGCTGACCAACTCCGCGACGCTGACGATCAACGACGGCAGCGGAAAGACTGTCTCCACGACACCCGTCGTGACGACGCTGACCGGATGCAACCCGGCGACGACGACTAGCATCGCGGCGCTGAACCCCATCGTCGTCGGCAGCTCGGCATGGGTCGCGGCGAACGTGACGGCTGCGAACGGCGCAGTGCCCGCGGGCAGCGTGACGATCAACGACACAACCGACGCGCTGAGCTGCACCTATGTGCTGGGTGTGGTTCCGGCGGGATGCGCGATCAGCATGATGAGTTTGGGAGCCAAGCAGCTTACCGCCACCTATTCGGGCGGCTACGGCCTGCTCGGCAGCACGTCGGCGACGACGAGCCTCACGGTCTCGCCGGGCTACACGTCGCTGCAACCTGCGCGTCTGCTCGACACGCGCAGCAGCGGCGTCACCATCGATCATCTGTATCAGGGCGTCGGTTCGGTGCCCGCCGGCGGCCAGATTTCCCTGGCCGTGCTGAATCGCGGCGGCGTGCCCGCGAGCAATGTCGATGCGGTCGTGCTCAACCTTGCGGCCGTCAATCCGACCGCGGCGAGCTACGCGACGGTGTGGCCCACGGGCGCGAGCCGGCCGCTCGCGGCGAATCTCAACTACGTTGCGGGACTGACGATTCCCAACCTCGTGATCGGCAAGGTCGGTACGAATGGCAAGGTCTCGATATACAACAACACCGGCTCGGCCGATTTTGTCG
>JBDTYX010000200.1:0-6175 GCA_040005435.1 Rudaea sp.
GCTTCGATTCGGGCGCCGACGACTACATGGTCAAGCCGTTCGCGCTGCAGGAACTCGAAGCGCGCCTGTCCGTGCTCGCGCGTCGCGGCAAGGGCATCCAGAGCCGCGTGCTGCAGGTCGCCGATCTCGCCTATAACCTCGACACGCTGATCGTCACGCGCGGCGAGAAGTCCATCCAGCTCAATCCGATCGGATTGAAATTGCTGCAGCACCTGATGGAATCGAGTCCTTCGGTCGTCACGCGCCAGGAACTTGAGACGCGCGTCTGGGGCGAAGAGCTGCCCGACAGCGACTCGCTGCGCGTGCACATCCATGGCCTGCGCGCGGCGATCGACAAGCCCTTCGACAAGCCGCTGATCCAGACTCGCCACGGCATCGGCTATCGGATGGTCGATCCGGACGCCGCAACGACCTGAACTTGGCGCGTCTCGCACCGACCGCGGCGCGATCGCAGGGCCTGCATTTTCTAGTCGCGCGGCTGCTCCCCGCAAGCCGCTCCCGCGCTGAGGCCGCCGAGAAGGCTGCCGCTCGCATACACTCGCACTACCGCCACGATACTTCGCAGTCATGAGCCGCTCGCAATTCCGCCGCCGCCTGCGCAGCCGCATAATCATCTCGTTCGCGTTGTTCGGGTTCGCGCTAACGGTGCTATTCGCGGTCGCCTCGATCTACCTGCGCGCGCGTCTTGAGGACCAGCTCGTCAACAACGCGCTCGAGCGCGAGCTCAAGGAATTCGTCGATTTCAAGCGTGACAATCCCGATCCGAATGCGCCGTATTTCATCCACGGCTACGAACTCGATATCAAGGGCGCGAACTATTTCGCCAATGTGCCGTTCAGCCGGCGTCAGTACGATCACACCGGCATCTACGACATCGAGGAACCTGGCACCGAGGCAAAGGTGCGGCCCTACAAGCTCGCCGTTTACAAGGACGATCGCTACTGGGCGTTCCTACGCTACGACGTCACGACGCAGAAGCTCAGCGAGCGCCAACTGCTGACCGCGCTCGGTGCGGTCGTGCTGGTCTTCGGACTCGCGTCGTTGTTGATCGGACGCTGGCTATCGCGTCGCGTGATGAGCCCGGTGACCGACCTCGCGCAGCGCATCCGCACGCTGCGCCAGACCGGACGGCCGGAGCCGCTGGCGCCGCACTTCGCCAACGACGAGGTCGGCGAGCTCGCGACGGCGCTCGACGACTATTCCGATCGGCTGACCGAGCTTGTCGCGCGCGACCGCGAGTTCAACGCCGACGTGAGCCACGAGCTGCGTACGCCGCTCGCGGTGATCTCGTCGACGACCGAACTGCTGCTTTCATCGACCAGCATCGACGAGAAGACGCGCGATCGCCTGCGGCGCATCGAGCGCGCCGGCAAGCAGTCGGCCGAGCTGACCAACGCGTTGCTGCTGCTGTCGCGCAGCGAACGCTCGGCGCCGCTCGACGGAGAGACGACCGACGTCTCCAAGGTCGTCGAGCAGGTCATCGATGTGTATCGCTCGCATATCGGGCGCAAGGCGATCGATGTGCATTTCATCGTGGATCAGCCGATAGAGGTCGTCGCGCCGTCGTCGGTGATCGCGGTCGCGCTCGGCAATCTGATCGGCAACGCATTCAAGTACACGCCCAAGGGCGACGTGATCATCACCGTCGGCGCCGAGCGCGGCAAGGTGACCGTCGAGGACTCCGGCCCGGGCATCAAGCCCGAAGAAGCCGATGCGTTGTTCGAGCGCGGCGTGCGCGGCGAATCGGCCGGGACGAGCAAGGGTGCGGGGCTCGGTCTCGCGATCGTGCGCCGGCTGTGCGAGCTCTACGACTGGCGTGTATCCCTCGCGCCTCGGCCGCAGGGCGGCGCCGTCGCGACGCTCGACTTCCGTCTGCGCAACTGACGACCCGCGGCGGCTAGATTCACGGCGCTTCGGTCGTGGGTTCGGCTGGAGCATCCGCGCGTCCATCGCCTACGACGACGCCCTCGTCGAAGCGGATCATGCGCCCGCCGAGTGCGCCGACGTCCTCGGGATCGTGGGTGATCACGACCATCGGCACGCCGAAGCGCGCGCGCACCGCGAGCAATTCATCGCGCAGGCGCGCGCGCAGCGGCGCATCCAGCGCGGCGAAGGGCTCGTCAAGCAGCAGAAGGCCCGGCCGTGCCGCGAGCGCGCGCGCGAGCGCGACGCGCTGGCGCTGGCCGCCCGAGAGCTGCTGTGGATGATTTTTCAGAAACGCGCCGAGCGCGAACGCATCGATGATCTCGCGTACGTCCGCAGGCGCATGCGCGATGCGCGAGAGGCGTGGCCACGGCCATGCGCCCGCGCGCGCGAACGCGACGTTGTGCAGGACACTTAGATGCGGGAACAGCGCATAGTCCTGAAACACGAAGCCGATGCGGCGTCGGCGCGCGGCGACGTCGATGCGTCGGGTCTCGTCGAATAAAGTTCGCTCGTCGATGCGGATGACGCCGCGGTCGGGTCGGCTGAGTCCCGCGATCGCGAGCAGCGTCTGCGTCTTGCCTGCGCCCGAAGGACCGAACAGCACCGTGACGTCGGCCTCGCTCGTGAATTTTACGGCGAGGTCGAAACGGCGTTCGCCCGCGCGCAGTGCCTTGCCGATATCCACGTCGATGCGCATCAGCGGACCTGCCTGCGGCCGAGCACGCGCGCCGCGATCACGAGGATCCCGACCGAAGCGATCAGCGAGACCATCACCATCGTGCGCGCGTCATCGTCGTTGCCCGCCATGACCGCGTTGTAGATCGCGATCGACAGCGTCTGCGTGCGTCCGGGCAGCGAACCCGCGACCATCAGCGTGGCGCCGAACTCGCCCATCGCGCGCGCGAACGCGAGCAACGCGCCCGCGAGAACGCCGCGCCACGCGAGCGGCAGCGACACGCGCAGAAACACGCGCGTCTCGCTCTCGCCGAGCGAGCGCGCCGCCTGTTCGAGCTGCACGTCGACGTCTGCGAACGCGGCGCTGGCCGCGCGCAGTATCAACGGAAATGCCGCGACGGCTGCCGCGATGACCGCAGCCTGCCAGGTGAAGATAAGCTCGATGCCGAGGCGCTCATGCAGCCATGTGCCGATTGCTCCCTGCTTGCCGAGCAGCACGAGCAGGTAGTAGCCGAGCACCGTCGGCGGCAGCACGAGGGGAAGCGTCAGCAGGGACTCGGCGATGTCGCGTAGCCAGCCCTGACGTCGCCCGAGAGCGCGCGCGCACGCGATCCCTGCGACGAGCGCGAGCAGCGTCGCGGACGCGGCGACCTGAAGCGAGAGCAGCAGCGGCGCGACGACCGCTGCGTTCACGGCTTTGTCGAGCTGAAACCGTATTGCCGCAGCGTGGCCTGGGCCGAACTCGACAACACGAAGTCGATGAACGCGCGCGCCTGCGCCGCATGCGGCGAGGACTTCAGCGCTGCGATCGGGTAGCGCACCTGCGTCGACGTGGGCACCGTGAGCGCGACGGTCACGTTGGCCTTCTGCGTCGCCGCGTCGGTCGCGTACACGAACCCGGCCTCGGCCTCTCCGCGTGCGACGTAGTCGAGCGCCTGGCGCACGTTCTGAGCCTGCACGAGTTTGGATTGCACGCCATCCCACAGGCCGACTTCGCTGAGCGCCTGTCGGGCGTAGCGCCCCGCCGGAACCGAATCCGGGTTGCCGATCGCGATGTGTTTGTAACTCTCGGCCTTGAGGTCGGCAAGCCGCGCAGGCGTCGCTCCTGTCGTCGGCACGATCAGTACGAGCGTATTCGCGGCGAAGTCGCGCCGTGTCGACGCGTCGACGTGAGCGGCTGCCGCGGCACGATCCATCGTCGCTTCGTCTGCACTCGCGAACACGTCGGCAGGCGCGCCCTGCTCGATCTGCTTGAGCAGCACATCCGATGCGGCAAAGTTGAAGACGACATGGCTGCCCGGATGCGCGACCTCGTAGGCCTTGCCGATTTCGCCGAATGCATTGGTGAGGCTGGCGGCCGCAGACACCGTGAGATCTTCTGCGCGCGCCGTCGCCGTCGCCGCGCAGAGCAGCATCAGCGCCAGCGGGACGATCCGCGCGGCGCGCCGAGCGAGATTGCGGGCCATTGCGACGTTCATGGGAACAGCCTCGTGAGCGCTATAGCGAAGCAACTATAACGTACCGTTCGGGTCGCGCCAATCGAGGCGAGCGGGCGCGGCTACTTCTTCGCGCGCAGACGGCCGAGCGCGCGCAGCTCGGACGCGAGAAGTCTCTGCGCCTTGTGCTCCAGTGAACGATACGCGCGCAGCACTTCGACCCCTAAGGGCGTGAGGCTCGCGCCGCCGCCGCGTTTGCCGCCCTTGGTCGTGGTCACCAGCACTTCGACGAAACTGCGGTTCAGTTCGTCGACCAGTTGCCAGGCGCGCTTGTAGCTCATTGCCATCGCGCGCGCGGCCGCCGAAATGGATCCCGTGCGAGCGATCGCGTCGAGCAGGTCGGTCTTGCCGGGTCCGATCGCATGATCGGAGTCGAGCAACAGCCGGAAGCGCAGGGCAGGCGTCGATGACGACATGAGAAATAGCGCCAAGAAGGGATTGCAAGCGCAAAAGGTGGCACAGCGGCACTTCTTTCCGCAACATCAGGCGCCAATTGGGGGCGATCGGCGACGCAAGGTCGCCCGTCGCTATATCCTCGGGGGATACCGCAATGTGTACGTTCCGGCGGCTTCTCGCTCTGCTCGTGCTGTCGTGTTGCGGCGCGAGCCCGGCTCGCGCGCAGTAGTTCACTTATTCGATCTACGTCGACAGCGACAACAACAGCGCGACGGGCTGTGATGCCATCCTCGCTAGCGGCAGCATCTTCGGTGCCGAGACCGTTCTCACGGCCACCGTTGCGGCAGGTGCGCCGCCTCAGGTTACGTCGGTGATGCAGAGCAACTGCATTGCCGGCGGTTTTTCGCCACCGTCCGCGTTCGGCGCTCCGTTCGCAGCGCGCAGCGGTACGATCGCGATCGGGGCGGGCGTCGGCGGCAGCACCTCCATCGAACTGAGCAATTCGCTAGCCGCGCTCGCTGGCGCGAACCCTAACACCTTGCGTTTGTATTTCGTCGCAAGCATCGCGATCGTCGAGGACGTGCCGATGCGAGGCGCAGACCGAATGGCAGCAATCCGAAACCGATGCCGCTCAACTACGACGAGCTGCCGGGTGCGCCGACCTCGCGACTGCCGCAACTCTTCGGCCTCGATCCACAAGCGCTCGATCGCGATCGGCTGGATGGCATTCTCGGTGTGCATGCGAAGCGTCCGCACGAGGCCTTCGTCGACGACCGTACGGCCAAGCGCGAGCACGCCGACGCGGCGATGTATGCGCGCATCGGCAGGTGGATCGCGCCGCACTACGACGCGCTCGAGGAAATCCGGCGCACGCTACGCCGCTTGCGACTGCCGACTATCTGCGATCTCGCCGCGCTGCGCGCCGACCTCGCGACGGTGACACCGGCCGGCTGGCATCCGCACTTCAATCGGGAGCACTACAGCGGCGACTGGAGCGGCATGGCATTGCGCGCGCAGCCGGCCGGACGCTCGCCGTTGTACGCGGAGCCGACGCGCGAAAATTTCGCCGATGCCGAATCGATGCGGCGTCGTCGATATGTTCCGGCGTTGCTCTCCCAGTTCGAATGCCCGCGCCCGGCGCAGTGATCGGTGAGCATCGCGACCCGGCCTGCGGTTCGAGGACGGCAGGGTCCGTTTGCACATTCCGGCGCATACGAATCGCGATGTCGAGTTGATTCTCGGCGGAGAGTCGCGGAGCCTGCGCGAGGGCGAGTGCTGGTATCTGAATTTCGACCTCGGTCACGCGCTGGCCAACCGTGGCGTGAGCGATCGGGACCACGTCGTGATCGATGCGCGTGTCAACCCGTGGCTGACCACGCAGTTCGAGCGCCTGCGTTCGGATTGAGCCACCGCTGCGCGGCGCCGCGTGGTCGCTAGCGCAATCTCTCGCAGACCGCGAGCGTCGCCTTCGCGCGATTGAGCGTGTAGAAGTGGATCGACGGCGCGCCGCCATCAATGAGCTTCTGACACAGCCCGGCAACGACTTCGGCGCCGAACTCGCGGATCGCATCGGCATCGTCGCGGAACGACTCCAGACGCTTGGCGATCCAGCGCGGGATCTCGGCGCCGCACATGTCCGAGAAGCGGCGCAGCTGCGAGTACTGCGTGATCGGCATGATGCC
>JBDTYX010000032.1:0-20779 GCA_040005435.1 Rudaea sp.
GGCATGGCTGCATCCACGGTGACGCAGCGCCCTTTGTTGCGCGGGCCGATCGCTACAGACTCATCACTGCAGGCAGATCATTGCAGGCTGCATCCCGCGGGTGCGCCGACGACACGCGCGAGATTGATCGTGCCGCTCCTGCCCGCGTTGGTGCCGGCCGTGAACGCGTAGGTCAGCTGCATGGACGTGCAGCTCGCGATCGTGAGATCGGCGCTGCCGACCGGCGCGCCCGCGCTGACCTTCCCCGCGTTGAATGTGCCGCCGCTCGTTTCGTAGATCGCCATGCCGGACTTGTTCGTGGTGCCGCTCGCGAACGCGTTGTCCTGGATCGTGTACCAGCGCTGCCCGGCGCCGCCGCCGGTCGTCGCCCCCTCCGGCGCGAATGTGTACCACGCGCCGAATAGCAGTTGCATCGCGGGGTTGAAGTCGAAGAAGAAACCCTGGCCGCTCGTCGCGGCGTCATACCATGCGCCGGACAACAGATAGTCGAGCGGCGCAGCGCTCGTGTCTCCCGCCGTCGAGCACGTGATGTTCGTGTCGGCGCGACTCAGCGCAATCGTCCCGGTGCGACCGTCGTCGAACGTGAACTGCAGCGTCGCGCTGGAGCAATCGCCGAAGCTCAGGATCGCGGTGCCCAGTCGCGGCGGATTGGCGAGCTTCGGTGGCGCATTGAAATTGCCTCCGGTCGCCGCATAGATGCCGAGTGTGGACGACGCGTCGCCGTTGTTCGCGGGCCCCTGCAGCGTGTACCAGCGTTGGCCGCCCGGGGCGGCAGTGTCGAACGTGTACCAACCCGCTGCGAGGTATCCTTTCCCGCTGCCGCCCAGTTCCGCGTAGCTCTCGACGAGCAGACCCTGGCCAGCGGTCGCGGGGTTGTACCAGGCGCCGGTCAGACCGTGCTGGTCGAGGTTGAGGGTACCCACCGTGAATGCATGTGCGTAATTCTTGCCCGCAAAGCTCGCCTGAACGGACCATGTGCCCGTGGGCGCGTCGGAAGGCAAGTCGACCTGCCAGTCAAATCCGGTGCCGGAATAGAACGGCTTGGCGAGGTTCTGGCTCGCGAGATCGAAATCCCATTGCATCAGTGGTGATCCGTCGGGTTTCGACACGCCGAAATGCGTGACCTCGCCCGCGCGGTGATCGCTGTAGGAAGCAAACACCCACAACGAATCGCCCGCCCGAAAATGATCCTGGTACGCCGGTGTCTCGTGCACGGGTGTTCCATTGGCGACGCCACAATCCACGCCGTCGGGTTCTGCAGAATGGGTCGAGAGGGTATCGATTCTCGGTTCTTCATACGCCTGGCCAACAATCCAAAGATCGGCGCCACTGCTGCATTGACCATGATGAGGATCCACCACGTTCTGCTTTGCATCGGTGAGCTCGAAGTGAAGATGTGGCCCGGTCGACGAACCCGAGCTGCCCACCGAGCCCAGGAAGTCGCCCGCTTTGACGCGCGCGCCGACTGGCAACGCGGTAAGCGAGCCCTTCTTCATGTGCAGATACCAGGCGGTAAGGCCATCGTCCTGAAGCACGAACACCGCGTTGAACTTGCCGGCCGCGCTGAGCGAGCAATCCCGATCGTAGTTTCCATCGTCTTTTTCGAGGATGACTCCGGGCGCGGCGGCAACGATCTGCACATCCTGCTCGTCCATCATGAGCCAGGGAAACGGCCAAAGAAAATAGTCGGTGCCGCCGTGGTTGTAGCCCGAAGCATCATCGTAGGTGCGCGCGCCACAGGCGTAGTCCTGGACGAGTCCGGGAAAGCGCGGGTCGTGATCGACGAAATTGCTGACGCCGTGATAGCCGAATGGCGCAAAACCGTCTGCGGGGTGCAGTGGCCACGCGAGGTCCGCGGTCAGGTCTTTCGCCACCCATGACGTCGCGCGATCGAAGCGCAGCCATGCCTGTTTGGCGCGCTCGAGGCGCGCCGCGATCGCTGCGTGCGCTGCGGGTTCCAGCCGATCGGTTGGCGTGTCCGCGCTGACCGCGTAGAGCCGCGCCGGCGCGGTCAGCGCAGGCGCGCTCGACAAGGATGCGACGAGGAGGAGGCTGGCTATCATTCGTGGGTGCCCTGCAACATCTCAAGCAAAAAAAGCGGCTAGGCGAAGTCAGCCAATCTTATGCGCTTGTCACGTCGGATGCTTAAGCTATCCACGATCGGCGCCGCGGCGCATGGGATGCCGCACCTGGCTTTAACGCTGATCAAGGATGGAGCGGGCCATCCGGATGCCTGGTTCTTTCAGCTCATCGATCTGAGCGAGTCCCCGATCGCGGCTTGGAGGCGCTCGTGCCGACGGGCGGCGAACCTGCCAGCAACGCGAGCGACCGGCCGCCAGACTTCATCCTCGTCTCGTTCACCGCTCCCCGAGAACCAGCAACGCGCCCGCAGGCCTCGACCAAGAGAGGGCGGGATGGGCACCCTTTCGACGCCGCGCGCATTTCGATCGAGCGTATTTCTCGCCCCACCTCGCTTCGTCTCACGGGCTTCTGCAAAGGAATCGCGGTGTGTCGCTCACGGCTCATCTGATTTCGCTGGTCGTGCAAGTCGCGCCCCATCTCGGCATTCGGCTCGCAATATGCCTTGCCGCACTTGGCGCAATGCCCGCTATGTGCGGCCACGGGCATGGCACGGCAATTGCGTAGGCGTATGCGCGCTCGCCGGTTCGCGTGAGCGGGCCTCCACGCCAAGCGCGGAGATTGCCAAACAAGGAATATATTGATGGTGCGCCGGCCACTTTCGATTTGTCCGTGCGCTCGCGCGAAATGCGACGGCGCGCGTCGCCGCTCCTGCGTATGCGATCGGATGCACAGGGGTTTCTCACTTCGTACAACGGTGGAGGCAGCACGCATGCAAACCGATAGCCAGAGAAATTCCGGGGCCACATGGATGCGTGCAGCGATGCTCGCCGCCGCCATCGCGCTCTCTGGCTGCGCCGCCAATGCGACGTTGCGACCGAACGACACGGCCGGGCGCGCGCCGACGCTCGTCGCGCCTCGGGTCGCGAAATTCAGCGTCGTTAACACCGCGCCGGCCGTGGGCTGGAAGAATTCGGAAGCGCCGATCGCCGCCCAGGGGTTCCGCGTCAATGCATTCGCGACGGACCTGATTCACCCACGCTGGCTCTACGTGCTGCCGAATGGCGACGTACTGGTCGCGGAGACCGACGCGCCTGCCAAGCCGGACGACGCGAAGGGCCTCAAGGGCATGATCATGCGCCGGATCATGAAGAATGCGGGCTCGGGTGTGCCGAGCCCCAACCGTATCACGCTGTTGCGCGATGCGGATCGCGACGGCATCGCGGAGACGAGGAAGGAATTCGCGAAAGACCTCAATTCGCCGTTCGGGATGGTCCTGATCGGCGACGCTCTGTACGTGGCAGATACCGATGCACTCGTGCGTTTCACCTACCACGACGGCGACGTGAGCGTCGCTTCGCCCGAGAAGATTGTCGATCTGCCTGCAGGCACGATCAATCATCACTGGACCAAGAACGTCATCGCGAGCGCGGACGGCACGCGCCTGTACGTGAGCGTGGGATCGAACAGCAACGTAGGCGAGAACGGTCTCGCGGCCGAGTCCGGGCGCGCGGCGATCCTCGAGGTGGATCCACGCACGAAGCAGTCGCGCATCTACGCCTCGGGTCTGCGCAATCCCAATGGCATGGCGATACAGCCGCAGAGCGGCGCGCTGTGGGCCGCCGTCAACGAACGCGACGACCTCGGCGGCGATCTCGTTCCCGACTACATGACTGCGGTGAAGGAAGGCGCCTTCTACGGCTGGCCTTACAGCTATTTCGGACAGCACGTCGACACGCGAGTGCTGCCGCAGGATGCGCATCGCGTGCAGTCGGCGATCGTCCCCGACTTCGCGCTCGGCGCACACACGGCTTCGCTGGGACTCGCGTTCGACACGGGCGACGCGTTTCCTTCTCGCTACAAGGGCGGCGCCTTCGTCGGCCAGCACGGCTCGTGGAACCGGCGGCCCGCGGTCGGCTATCGCGTCGCGTTCGTGGCGTTCGCCGACGGCCAGCCGCAGGGGTTACCCGAGGACTTCTTGAGCGGATTTCTCGACTCCCAAGGGCATGCGCGCGGTCGTCCGGTCGGCGTCGCGTTCGACGCGCAGGGCGATCTACTCGTTGCCGATGACGTCGGCGGCAGGATCTGGCGCGTCAGCGTGGCGCGCTAGGACGGCGTCGCGACGTCGAGTTTCTCCGCTTGGCGAGTACGGAGGCCCGCGGTATCTTTGATCCTCAATGTGCCGACGCGATAGACGAAACCCTCTGTGAGCACCCAAACAGGCAATGCCGATTTTCTCGGCGGCGGTGGCGAGACCGGCGCCCTGATCCGCGCGTTCCCCTGGGAGAACACGTCCTTGGGCTCGCTGCCCGCGTGGTCTGCAAGCCTCAAGACTGCGGCGGCCCTGATCCTCCATTCGCCGGTGCCGATCGTGACGCTGTTGGGCGAGGATGGCGTGCTGCTCTACAACGACGCCTATTCGCGTTTCGCTGGCGCGCGACACCCGCACATCCTCGGCGCGAAGGTCGCGGACGCATGGCCTGAAGTCGCGGAATTCAACGCGAACGTCCTGCGCGTTTGCCTTGCCGGCGGAACGCTCGCGTTTCAAGATCAGGAACTGACTCTCTATCGCAATGGAGTCGCGGAGCAAGTGTGGCTCAATCTGGACTATTCCCCAATTCCCGATGAGCTCGGCCGGCCGGTCGGCGTCGTCGCCGTCGTCGTCGAGACGACGCAAAGGGTGCTTGCAGATCGGCGCATGCTTGCCGATCACGAACGTCTTCGATCGATGTTCGATCAGGCGCCCGGCTTCATCGCGCTGTTGGAAGGCCCGAACCACGTGTTCACGCTTGCGAACGCTGCGTACCAGCGACTCGTGGGCACGCGGCGCTTGCTCGGCATGCCAGTGCGCGAAGCCCTGCCGGAGATTGTCGGTCAGGGCTATGTGGATCTCCTGGACCGCTGCTTCGCATCCGGGGAATCCTTGATCGGCAAAGCGCAAATGGTGCAATTGCGCAGGCGCAGCGGCGAAGTCGATACGCGCTACGTCGACTTCGTATATCAGCCCATCCAGGACAACAACGGGGAAACAGCGGGTCTTTTCATCCAGGGATCCGACGTCACCGAACACAAGCAGGCGGAAATCGCGCTGCAAGCACTTAACGCTAGCCTCGAGCAGCGCGTGGCCGAACGTACCACCGAACTGCGCGACATCCAGACATTCTACGTGCACTCGTCCGAGTGCCATGCGTTGCTCAGGCTGCGCGACGATGGCGAATTCGTCTACGACGAGATCAACCCGGCGACGCTTCATCTGTACGGCACGACGCGAGAGCGGGTCATCGGACGCACGACCACAGAGGTGCTCGGCACGGATTCCGCGGCACACGTGAACGCGAATCTGCGCAGCGCCGTGGAACTGGCGACGCCTCAGACCTACGTCCGAACGCAGAACGGCTCGAGCATCGAGGCCGTGGTGACCCCGATCCCGGTGGCGTCGGGCGAGCCACGCAGGCTCGCGGTGACCGCGCGCGACGTGACCGAGCAGAAGCATCTCGAGGAACAGCTGCGCCAAGCGCAAAAGATGGAGGCGGTGGGACAGCTGACCGGCGGACTCGCGCACGATTTCAACAACCTGCTCGGCGCGATCTCGGGCAGCCTCGAACTGCTCGGCACGTCGCAGGATCAGGGCCGCACGCAGGACTCCGAGCGTTATCGCAACATGGCGCTCAGCGCGTCGCGTCGCGCCGCATCCCTGACGCATCGATTGCTCGCGTTCTCGCGGCGCCAGACACTGGATGCCAAAGCCGTGAACATCAACCGCCTGATCGGCGGCATGGCGGAGTTGATCCGGCGCACGGTGGGTCCGGAGATCGAAGTCGAGGCTGTGAATGCCTCGGACCTCTGGCTGACGTTCGCGGACGTCGGTCAGCTCGAGAACTCGCTGCTAAATCTTTGCATCAACGCGCGCGACGCGATGCCGGACGGCGGACGCATCACGATCGAAACCTGCAATCGCTGGATCGACGTGCGCACAGCGGGGAAACACGATCTCGTCGCCGGCCAGTACGTTTCGATGTGCGTAAGCGACATCGGGAGCGGGATGACTGCGGACGTCGCGGCGCGCGCATGCGACCCTTTCTTCACGACCAAGCCGACCGGCGCGGGGACCGGACTTGGCCTGTCAATGGTCTATGGGTTCGCGAAGCAATCCGGCGGTCAGATTAGAATCTACTCCGAGCCCGGGCAGGGAACGATGGTGTGCGTGTACCTGCCGCGACTCAAGGGCGGCAGCGAGACCGATGATACCGAACCGCCGCAGATCGCGCTGCGGCGCCCGCACAGCGGGGCCGGCAAGATACTCGTCGTGGATGACGAGGCAAACCTGCGCATCATCATGGCAGACGTGCTGGCCGGGCTCGGGCTCGACGTCGTCGAAGCGCACGACGGCGTGAGCGCGTTGAAAGTGCTCGATTCCGACGAGCCGCTCGATTTGTTGATTACCGATGTCGGCCTGCCGGGCGGCATGAACGGCCGCCAGATCGCCGATGCCGCGAAAGTGCGCCGGCCCGGGCTTAAGGTGCTGTTCGTGACGGGCTATGCCGAAAACGCGGCGATCGGCAACGGCTTCGTCGGCGAAGGCATGCAGGTGCTCACGAAGCCGTTCTCGATCGACGAGTTCATCCTGCGCGTCCAGACGTTCGTATTGGCGGGGCGTGGCGAACCGACATGATCGCCTCGACGAGATCTTCGAATAGACCACTGCGCGTTGTGAATTCCGTTACTTGGCAAGTAGCGAGCCGCACACCCGCGCCGCAGGCCACAGCGGCACCGACGCGCGCATGGATGTGCATCGCGCGTCTTCAGACGCGCTGCGCGCGCTGAGCCCGCGGACACGACGAGGCCGCGTGCCGCGCGCTCAGACTGGGTTGAGCAGCAGCCCCACCGCCGCACTGCCTGCAAGCAGCCAGCCCAGGCCGAGCCGGTAGCGCAGCGTCGCGATCAGCGCTCCGATCGTGAGCAGCAGCGCCGCGGGATCCAGGCTGGTCCAGGCGGGTACGTCGATCCTCATTGGCCCCAATGCGCGGACGGCGACGACGTGAAAGATCGTGCGCAGCGCGAACCAGACGGAGAGGTTGAGAATCACGCCGACGATCGCCGCCGTGACCGAAGACAGCGCCGCGTGCAGCGCGCGATTGCTGCGCAGCTTCTCGATGTACGGCGCGCCTACGAGGATCCACATGAAGCACGGCACGAACGTCACCCATGTCGTGAGCAGCGCGCCGAGGATCGCCGCGGCGTAGGGTGGCAGGCTGCCCGGATGGCGGAACGCCGCGAGGAAGGCGACGAATTGCACGACCATGATGAGCGGACCCGGCGTCGTCTCGGCGAGCGCGAGCCCGTCGAGCATCTCTCCCGGGGCAAGCCAGCCGAACGGGTCTACCGCGCGTTGCGCGATGAACGCGAGCACCGCGTACGCGCCGCCGAACGTGACCACCGCGGTTTCGCTGAAGAACACGCCGAGTTCGGTGAGCACGTGATGCGGACCGAACAGCAGCGTCACGGCGGCGAGCGGCGAGAACCACAGGGTCACGCAGACGAGGCCGATGCCCAGCGACTTGCGCAGCGACCGCGCGCTCGGATCGAACTGCCCCGTCGCGATGCGCCGGTCGATCAGATAGCCGCGTTGCGAGAGCGTGGCGCTGCTCTCGGGCGCGGGAAACGCACGCGGCAGGAGCCGACGGCCCGCGATGCCCGCTAGCATCGCGCCGAGCACGATCAGCGGGAAGGGCATCCTCAAGAAGCAGATCGCGAGAAACGACGCGGCGGCGATGCCGACCATGACGCCGTTGCGCAGCGCGCGTCGCGCGATGCGAAGTAGCGCCTCGACGACCACCGCGAGTACGGCCGCCTTGATGCCGAAGAAGACCGCGGCCACGAACGGCAGCTGGTGGTAGGCGGCATACAGCCCACTCAGCACGCCGATGACGAGGATGCCGGGCAGCACGAACAGCGTCCCCGCGATGATTCCTCCGCGCGTACGATGCATCAACCAGCCGATGTAGGTGGCGAGCTGCTGCGCTTCGGGTCCGGGCAGCAGCATGCAGTAGTTCAACGCATGCAGGAAGCGCTCGTCGCTGATCCACCGGCGCCGCTCCACGAGCTCGTGATGCATGAGCGCGATCTGGCCCGCGGGGCCGCCGAAGCCGAGCCAGCCGATCTTCGCCCAGACGCGCGCGGCTTCCGCGAGCGAGACCTCGCGCGTATCTTCATCGATGGGCTGTGTTGCGGTCTCCATGATCGGCCGGATCGGGGGCGGGGCGCTCGACGGCATCGTAACGCGTGCCGGCCGCCCTGGTGCGTTGGCGGTACCGCCGCGCGTGGCCGTCGTCGTGCTTTGTGCGCCGCCCGCCATACGCGGCGTTGGCTCGTTTGGACGAAGCGCGGGCGTTCGCGCCGTCGGCTCTCAGGCCGGCAGCGTGCGGGGAATCGTCACGTGGAATGCCACGTGCCCGTCCTCGCTCGCTCGCACATCGATGCGCCCGCCGTGCGCCTTCGTGATCTGTTCGACGATGTACAGGCCCAGCCCGAGCCCGCTAGATGTGTCGCGACGCTGCGTGCCCTTGAACGGATCGAAGATCCGCTCGCGCTGCTCCGCGGTGATCTCTCCTTCGTTGGTCACGATGAGCTCGACGGAGGAATCGTCTGCCGCGCGCACCTCGACTCCGACGTCGCCGTCCTCGCTGCCGTGGACCAGCGCATTGCCGATCAGGTTCGAGACGACCTGCGCGAGGCGGTTAGGGTCCCAGTGGCCGGACAGCGGATCCTCCCGGCGTAGCGTGATCTGACGATCTGGCTGTGCGGCGCGGTGTTCCTGCACGACGCGCTCGACGAGCCCTCCGAGATCGGTGAGCTCGCGCACGATCGGGATGCCGCCGCCGAGGCGCGACCGCGACAGGTCGAAAAGGTCGTCGATCATGCGCGTCATGCGCATCGCGCTCGACATGATGCGCGCGGCGGAACGGCGCGTGCCGTCCTCGGGGCTGCTCGCCTGGATGAATTCGGCCGAGGCGAGAATCGCCGCGAGCGGGTTGCGCAGGTCATGGCCGAGCATCGCCGTGAACATCTCGTTCCAGCGCAGCGTCGTGGTGCGCTCCTGCAGCTGGCTTGCGAGCTGCTGCCGGTGCCGATGCAGCGCGAAGAACACCTCGGCCTTGTTGCGCAGCACCGCCGGCTCGACCGGCTTGTAGATGAAGTCCACTCCGCCGGCCTCGTAGCCCTTGAACTGGCGATGCTGGTCGCGCGCGCCCGCGGTGAGGAAGATGATCGGCACCTGCCGCGTACGCTCGCTGCCGCGCATCAGCTCGGCGAGCTCGAAGCCGTCCATCTGCGGCATCTGGACGTCGAGCAGCGCGAGCGCGAAGTCGTGCTCGAGCAGCAGCTCGAGGGCATCCGCACCCGAGCGCGCAGTGAACACGCGCACGCTGTCCGACTGCAGCAGCGCGGACAGCGCGAGCAGGTTGTCGTCGAGGTCGTCGACGAGCAGGCAATTGACACGCGCAGGAATAAGCTGCTCGGCCGCGGGCTGGATGAAACTCATGCGCTAACCTCGGGTTGGATTGTCTTGAATAAGTTGGCAATTTCGTCGAGCGAGAGAACCTTCGCCGAAGGCACGCTCTGTTTTGCGGCTGCGGGCATGAACGCAGCCCTGGCACTCGCGCAGTCCTGAACGATGGCCAGGCCACCCGCTTCGTGTACGGCGACCAGGCCTGCCGCACCGTCATCGTTGGCGCCGGTGAGGATGATCCCGAGCAGGCGCTCTCGATAGACTGCTGCGGCGCTCTCGAACAGCGCGTCGATCGACGGTCTCGAGTAGCGTACGGGGGCATCTACCGACAGCGCTATGCAGGGGCCCTCTTCGATCAGCATGTGATAGTCCGGCGGCGCGAAGTAGACGGTGCCCGGCTCGACCGGATCCTTGTCTTCGGCCTCGCGCAGGTTGAGCGCGCACCGCCTGGCGAAGATGTCGACGAGCAGGCTCGGGCGATTGCGTGGCAGGTGCAACACGACGAACAGGCTCGCCGCAGTGCGAGCGGGGAGGCTCGACAACAGAACGCCGAGCGCCTCAGCGCCGCCAGCCGACGCTCCGAGCACGATCGCGTCGATCGTTTCGGGAAAGCGCGCGAGGCTAGGCATGCGCGAGCTGCTTCTGGAAGATGCGCTGCTCTGCCGAGACTGCGCTGAAGTCGTTGGCGTGCGCGGAGAAGCGGATCGACTCCTTGGAGCCGATGCCGAGGAAGCCCCTGCGGCATAGCGCGTCGTGGAACAGGCCGAGGGCGCGCTCCTGCAGGCTGCGGTTGAAATAGATCAGCACGTTGCGACAGGAGACGAATTGCACTTCGGCGAAAACGCTGTCGGTCGCAAGGCTGTGGTCCGAGAAAACGACGTTCCTGCGCAGGCTCTTGTCGAATACCGCATGGCCATAGGCCGCGGTGTAGTAGTCCGACAGAGACCCGCAACCGCCGGACGCGACGTAGTTCTCGCTGAAGTCTGCGATGCGGTCCTGCGGAAACACGCCGGCCCCGGCACGCTCGAGCGCCGGGCCGTTGATGTCGGTCGCGTAGATTATCGTGCGCTCGAGCAATCCCTCCTCGTGCAGCATGATCGCGAGAGAATAGACCTCCTCGCCCGCGCTGCATCCGGCGACCCAGATCTTCAGCGAGGGATAGGTGCGCAGCAGCGGCACGACGCGCTCGCGTAGTGCCGCAAAATACGTGGGATCGCGAAACATCGCGCTTACCTGCACCGTGAGGAAGTCGAGCAGCAACGGAAAGACCTGCGGATCGCGCAGCAACCGGTCCTGCAGCTGCGACACGGTTGCGCAATGGAAGCGCAGCAGCGCGGCCGCGATGCGGCGCCTCAGGGACGCCTGCGCATATCCGCGGAAGTCGTAGTGAAACTTCACGTAGATCGCATCGACGAGCAGTTTCAGCTCCAGCTCGAAGTCGCTCATGCGCGGCGCGGAAATCGACATGGTCTTAGCTCTTCGGCATCCACACGCGGATCAGCGAGAGCAGGCGCTCGACGTCGAGCGGCTTGGCGATGTAGTCGTTCGCACCGGCGGCGAGGCACTTCTCCTGGTCGTCGCGCATCGCCTTCGCCGTGAGCGCGATGATCGGCAGGCGTCGCCACTCGGCGCGCTTGCGAATCTGCTGCATCGCTTCGATGCCGTCCATCTCGGGCATCATGATGTCCATCAGCACGAGGTCGATGGCTGGCGAGCGACCGAGGTGGCTGGCGTCGAGGGCCGCGAGCGCCTCTCGACCGTTGCGCGCGATCTCGATCTTCGCGCCCTTGAGCTCGAGCACGCTCGACAACGCGAAGATGTTGCGTACGTCATCCTCGACGACGAGAATGCGCCGCCCCTCGAGCGCCGCATCGCGGTTGCGTACTTCGCGCAACAGGCGCTGGCTCGTGGCCGGCAGCTTGGACTCGACCTGGTGCAGGAACAGCGTGACCTCGTCGAGCAGGCGCTCGGGCGAGCGCGCGTCCTTGATGATGATCGACTTCGAGAACCGGTGCAGCGCCTGCTCTTCGTCGCGCGAGAGGTTGCGGCCGGTGTAGACGACGACCGGCGGAAACGAGACGTTCTCCTGGTCCGCCATCTTCTGCAGCAGCGCGTAGCCGCTCATGTCCGGCAGGTTGAGATCCATCACGACGCAATCGAACGTCGTCGCCGCGAGTTGCTGCAGCGCGTCGCCGCCGCGTCCGACGACGCGGATCTCGACGTCTGCCGAGCCGAGCAGCTGGCGGATGCTCTCGCCCTGGCGCGCGTCGTCCTCGATGACGAGGACGCGGCGCAGCGTCTGCGCGAGCCGCGCCTCGAGGCGGGTCAGCGCGTCCTTGATTTCCTCGCGCTTGACCGGCTTCAGCGCATAGCCGACCGCGCCGAGCTCGCGTGCCTCGTGCGAATAGTCGGCCACCGATAGCACATGCACCGGAATGTGGCGCGTGAGCGGATTGCGCTTGAGCTGGTCGAGTACGCCGAGCCCCGAGTGGTCGGGGAGGTTCATGTCGAGCAGGATCGCGCTCGGCCGATACAGCGTCGCGGCGGCGAGCCCATCGTTGGCGGTATGCGTCGCGATGCAGGCGAAACCCGACTCGCGAATGAGGTCGCGCAGGATGCCCGCGAAACGGATGTCGTCCTCGATGACGAGGATGAGGCGATGGCCCTCACGGAGGCGCTCGCGGTCGTCCTCGATCGCGCCGGCCGCGACGGCCGGCGTCGATTCTTCGATCGCCCTCTCTGCGCTCGTGCGCATCCGCGCGGGTTCGGATATGCGCATCGGCGCTGGCGCGCGCGCCGCCGCTTCGTGCGGCGCGATCACCTCGGACGCGGATGCCGGCTCCACGTACCGCAGCGGCAGGCGCAGCGTGAACTTGCTGCCTGCGCCGATAGCGCTGTCGAGATCGACCTCGCCACCGAGGCGACGTGCGAGATCGCGCGAGATCGAAAGCCCCAGTCCCGTGCCGCCGTACTTGCGGTGCGTGCTGCCGTCGGCCTGGCGAAAGGCGTCGAAGATGAAACCCTGCTGTTCGAAAGCGATGCCGATGCCGCTGTCGCGCACGCTGAAACAGAGCATTCCGGGATAGCGGGCATCTGCGCGCACGCCCACGCTGATCGAGCCGTGGCTCGTGAACTTGAGCGCATTCGAAATCAGGTTGCGCAGGATCTGGCCCAGGCGCTGGCCGTCGGTTTCGATCGAGGACGGTGCCCCGGACTCGACGACGATGCTGAATTCGAGTCCCTTGTCCTCGGCGAGCGGCCTGAACGTGCGCGCGATGCTTTCCATGACCTTACCGACGGTGACCTGCTCGATGCTGATGTCGATCTTGCCCGCTTCGATCTTCGACAGGTCGAGGATGTCGTTGATCAACGCGAGCAGGTCGTTGCCCGCGGACGAGATCGTCTCGGCGAACTTCACCTGCTCGGCGCTGAGGTTGCCCGACTTGTTGTCCGCGAGCAGCTTGGCGAGTATCAGCGTCGAGTTGAGTGGCGTGCGCAGTTCGTGGCTCATGTTCGCGAGGAATTCGCTCTTGTACTGGTTGACTCGCTGCAGCTCGTCGGCCCGCTTCGCGAGGATCGCCTGCGTATCGGCGAGATCGTCGCGCTGCGCCTCGAGTTCTTGCGTCTGCTCCTCGAGGTGGGAATTGGTCTGCTCGAGTTCGGCCTGTTGGATCTCGAGCTGGGCCTGCGATTCCTTGAGCACGCGGCCCTGTTCTTCGAGCTCCTCGTTGTTGACGCGCAGCTCCTCCTGCTGCGCCTGCAGCTCCTCGGCCTGGTGCTGGGTCTCCTCGAGCAGCGTTTCGAGGCGGCTGCGATCGCGCGCCGAGCGCAGCGCGATCGCGAGCGACTCGGAGGCGCGCTTCATGAATTCGATGTCGGAGGGCAGCGTGCGCCGGAAGAAGCCGAGTTCGATCACCGCCTGCACGCCGCCATCGACCGACGCAGGCGCGATCACAATCTCGCGGGGCTTGCCCTTGCCGACGCTCGACCCAATCGTCATGTACGCCTCGGGGACGTCGACGAGATGGACCACGCGATCATCCTTGACCGCCTGTCCGAGCAGGCCGCTGCCCGGTGCGAGCACGCGTTGCGAATCTGTCTCGGCGAGGGCATGGGTGGCAAAGCGCTCGTAGCGATCGCCGCCTTCGTTGACGTAGATCGCGCCGGCCTGCGCGCGCAGCCGACCCGCGAGAAACCCGAGGATCTGTTCTCCGAGCGTGTCGAGGCGCTTGCCTCCCCGCAGACGGTCGTTGAGTCGCATCAGGCCACCGCGGATCCAGGCCTCGGTCTCGCGCTCGCGATAGTCCCGCGACATCATCACCGCGGCGACGATGATCAGGAACAGCAGCGCGAGCGAACCCATCCAGACGACGCGGAAGCTGTTGTCCGCGGCCTTGCGCCATTCGATCTGGCGTCCGGCGAGTATGTCGGTTTCGCTCTGCGTGATCTCGCCGACAATCGCGCGAATGCGGTCCATCGTGAGCTTGCCGCGATCGGTGCGCACCATCGCGAGCGCGGCATCCATGTTGTTTTCGCGCTTGAGCGAGATCGTGAGATCGAGCTCGTCGAGTTTCTCGTGCACCGCCTGGCGCAGCTTCTTGAGGCGTTGCAGTTCGTCCGGATTGCCCGCGAGAAGTTGCTCGAGCGAATCGATGCGGCCGTCCACCAGACCCTTGCCGGCAATGTACGGGTCGAGGTAGCTCTCGCTGGACGTGAGCAGGAAACCGCGCTGGCCGGTCTCCGCGTCCTTCACCGCCGACAGCACCATCGCGGTTTCGCGTAGCGTCGAGATCGTGCCGGTGAGACGTTCTGCGTTCTGGACGTTGACCGCGAGGGACTTGAACGAGGCGAACGCGATCAGCAGCACCGCCGCGAACGCGGCGAGGAAGGCCAGCAGCGGCACGGGTGGCAGCAGCGCGCGGCGGCGATCGGCGGTTTCGGTCTGCTCTGCGGTACGCGTCATGAAAAATTCCGGGCAAGAATAGGCGATTGCGCCAATCGACGTTCGTCGAGAAGAATCGCGATGGTCCCTGTGGCGACGTGCCGCGCGACACGGCGCGACAGTGGCGCGCTGCCTCGAGGGCGACTGAAAATATCAGGATTCATGAGCGGCATCATTTAAAACCCGGGGAGGCCGAACAATCTCGGCTGCACACGCTTTTGGCCTCCGCGTCCGTGCAGGCTGACCGACGCGCATGCGGAGTATTGCAATTTGCAGCGACGACGAAGCGCAAAACCGGTACCGCGGCCTGCCCGGTGCGACGTGCGTTCGGTCGTGTGTTCAGGAGCCCGTTTCGAGCGTCGTGCCGGCTTTGTGGTCGACCGCGAAATCGATCGCCTCCTGGATCACCGCCGCACTGCACGGCTTCTGCAGCGCGATCGCCGCACCGGTTTCCTGGACTGCATCGCGGATCATCGCGATCGGCTGCGCTGAGAAGATGATCAGCGGCGGCAGCGGCTTGCCGAAGCGTTGCAATGCCTTGATCATCGTCACCGCGCTGTCGGCGCCGAGCGTGAGGTCGACGATCGCTGCGTCGAACTGGTTCTTCGACAGCGACTTGAATGCCTCGTCGGCGCTCGTCACCCATTCGACCGTGTGCCCGAGCCTCAGAATCTCCGACGTGGACTGGCCGAGATCGTGGTCGTCCTCGATCAGAAGAATGTTCCGGCTTGGCTGGGTCATGGATGGATCGTCCTGTGGATTGAAGCTGTGGACAGCACGTGCCGTGCCAGCGGTCGATGCGGGCGGCCGATGAGCTTGCCGTGGCCGCCAAGCCGATCCGCACTCTACCTCTTTACGCAAGCCGTGCTCGTCGAAGGAATTGCTGAACGCGACGAGCGCCGTCTCGACGCGTTGCGTCGCGGGTGCGGTGTCTCGGCGAGTTCGCCAGGCGCGGCCAGCGAAGCCGCCGCGCTAGGCTCAAATCTCGGACGTGCGAGATGCATCGGCGTCTCGAGGGGGTCGCGCAATTCGCATGGCGGCGCGCTGCACGGGATCGCAACGCCGAACGAGAATCGCCGCTGTGGCGCCGGCTCCCGCCGCGCGTCGGCGGCTGGCCCACGCCTTGCTTTGCGTATCCCCGGAAGAAAAAACCCATGTGTGCGCTGGAGAGATGGATGAAGAGCGTCAATGAAGTAATGACCCGCGATGTTCGCGTTGCGAGCCCCGATGAATCGATTCGCGATGCAGCTGCCGCGATGGCCCAGGCGGACATCGGCAGTTTGCCGGTCGGCGAGAACGATCGGCTCGTCGGCATGATCACGGACCGCGACATCGTGCTGCGCGCGACGGCGCTCGGACTCGGGCCGGAGACGCTCGTTCGCGAAGTGATGACGCAGGACATCAAGTTTTGCCGCGATGATGAGAGCGTCGAGGACGTCGCCAAACAGATGGCCCTTCTCGGCGTCCGCCGGCTGCCGGTCATCGATGCAAACAAGCGTCTCGTCGGCATCGTCTCGCTGAGCAACGTCAGCGAAGTCGGCGATTCGGTCGCTACGCAGACGCTGCTGCGCGGAGTCGCGACGCCGCACTGAAGGCGGCGACGCGAGGCGCGATGATCCGCAAGCTGAAGTCCGGCCAATATCGTCTGTACTCGCGCAACGCAGACCGCAGGAGCGGCAAGCGCAGGAATCTCGGCACGTTTGCCACGCGCGCGGCCGCGCAAAAGCACGAAGGTCAGATCCAGTACTACAAGGCGCATGGGCCGGGCAAGGGCTGAATGCGAGAACACTTCCCGCGGCGCGATCCTAAGCACAGCGCAGTCGATGGGGGTAAGGAGGGCCACATGCCACAAGGTGACAAGCGCGCATACAGCGCGAAGCAGATTCGCAAGGCACACGATATCGAAAGCAGTTACGAGGACCGTGGCTTTTCCGGCAAGGAAGCCGAAAGACGCGCCTGGGCGACCGTGAACAAGCAGGACGGCGGAGGCCTCAAGGCGACTCGGCCGGCAAAATCTGCAGCAAAGAAAACAACCGCGTCCGGCGCGGGCACGCCAGTGCGCAAGCGTGCCGCGAAGCAGACGACGGTGAGGCGTCGTTCGCCAGCCGCGGCGCGCAAGACCGCGCGGAAATCGGGTTCATGAACAACCTCGGAGCAGTGCAGAACATGCAGAACAATCCGTTCGTACGGCGATCTCTGGCCGCGTGGTTGCTGGCCTTCTTGCTGGGCACATCGTCGTGTGCGGCGCTTGCCGACAGCGGTGACCACGATGTAACTCCCGACGAGGCCTTCATCGTCGCGGCGACCCAGGGCGGGCTCGGCGAGATCGAACTCAGCAAGCTCGCGCTGCGCACCGCGGCTTCGCCCGAAGTCCGCGGTTTCGCGGCGCGCATGGTGCAGGAGCACACGGACAACAACGCCTCGCTTGCCTCGATCGCCCAGGCGCACAACATCGCGCTGCCTATCGCGCCCGACAGCGATCACCTGCAGCTGCGCGACAAGTTGATCGCGCTGCACGGCCCGGAATTCGACAAGATCTACGTCGAAGAGATGCGGACCGATCACCAGAAGATGGCAGATCTGCTGGTCTCCGCGTCCACGACCGTGGGCAGTGACGATCTGCGCGGGTTCATCAAGAAGACGCTGCCCGTCGTGCAGCGCCATTTGCGCATGGCGCAGGACCTCAAGTCGGGTTGAGAATGCCCGGCCTTTAAGTCATCCGTCCGCCCGTGGCGGCGCGTTGATGAGTTGGCAGTCCTGGCGCGTGGAACGAAATCGCGTTGCGCGGTCTTCGTGCCGTTCGCGCTCCACGCGATTCGGGTCGTCCTCGAGGTTGCGATACGCATCGCGGCCGACAGGCGCCATGCGCTGGGCAACGGCGTTCGGGCATCACGTTCGTTGCGCCGCCGACCCTCGCGATCGCACACCTTCATTTCTGCGCGACGCGATGTGCGAGCGCAGGCAATTCCTCGCGGATCTCGTTTCCGACGATCTTGGAAAAGACGCTTGCTCCCTCGGGCCCGAGGTGCGTGTAGTCGAAAGCCGGGACGTGCTTGCTCGATTGCGGCGCGAACGATGCGGGCTTTTCGATCGTCGTTCCCTCACGAGCCGCTTCGACCAGCGCGGGCTGCGGCGCAATCTCCGCGAGCAGGATCGCATTCGCGGCGCCCATCGCCTGTACCGCACGCATGCTGTCGGCATGCAAGTCGAGTAGCGTCGTGCGCGTCTCGCGCGCGACGCCGCGCGCGGCATCCGCCCAGGGCGCGAGTCCGTCGACGAGGCGTCCAGACTTGAATACGCGCCGGGTGAGCGGAGTCACGAGCACCGGGACCGCGCCGCGCTCGCGCGCCTCGCGGACAAAGCGCTGCAGGTTTGCGCCGAACTCGGGCAGCGTGGTCGAGCGGCCGGTCTTGCCCGGCTGATCATTGTGGCCGAACTGGATCAGCACGTAGGTGGCCGAGAATCCCGGCTCGCGCAGGCGCTCGAGCACTTCCCCCCAGAGACCCTCGTCGCGATAGGATTTCGAACTGCGCCCGCCGCGCGCAAGATTCGCACAAGTGACGCCCGCATCGAGGCGCGCGCACAGCGCGTCGCCATAGCCCGTGACGCGGGCCATCGTCGAGTCGCCGACGAGCAGCACGCGCAGCGTCTGCGGCTGCCGCGGCGTCTGCGCGCAGGCCGCGAGCATGGCCGCTGCGAACGTGGCGCTGCAGACAAATCGGCGCATGGCTGGTTTTCCGAGGGACTCGACGCTGCCGATCGTCAAATAAATTGCCACCGGTGTCAAATTGAACGTCAACCCCCCATCCGCGCCTCGCCGACGCTCAGCCCCGGTCCTCTACGCGCCAACGCTTGCCTTGCGCGGTCTCGAATTCCGTCTCGGAGATGGCCATGACGCTAGCACCGTCGCGCAGCTTCAGTTCGATGCCGAGCTCGACGGGCGTCTCGACTCCGGACTCGTCTGCGCGCATCGGCGTCGTGCGCACAATCACCGTGTGATTGCCATCGTCGTCGACGACGGCGAAGGCTTGGGTCTGGATGCGGATGGACATCGCTGCGCTCCGTTCGGGTCGTGGCCGGCAGTGTGCGCGCCGGCGAATGAAGCGCGGCAAACCGGAGCATCGCGGGTGGGCGCTTCGAGGTGCGCGAGTTCGCCGATCGCGCGGCGATCGCCGCTCTGGCGCAGAGGCTCTTGTTCAACTGCACGGGCCTCGGCGCGAAGGCCCTGTTCGACGATGCGGAACTCACGCCGGTGAAGGGCCAGCTCACGATCCTGCTGCCGCAGCCCGAGGTGTAGTACGCGGTGCTCGCGGGCGACCTGTACATGTTTCCGCGCGCCGATGGAATTTTACTCGGCGGATCGCACGCGGAAGGGGACTGGACGCTCGCGCCGGACCTCGAGCGCAAGCAGGAAGTGCTCGCCGGGCAGCAGCGCTTGTTCGACTCGATGCGCCGCTGCTGAAACGCTGGCACGGGCGAGCGAGAACCTCTACGCTCCTAACGTTGCGGCGGAGCGCGGCGGCATCAGCCGCTGGCGCGCACGCTGACCGCCTGGCCCGCGCTGAGGCGCTCGCCGCCGCGCACGACGAGGCGGTCGCCGATCTTGAGCGCGCCGCGCACCTCGACGAGTTCGCCGCTCGTCGCGCCGGCCGTGACGGTCACCTGCTCGGCCTTGTTGTCGCTCGATACGCGGATGACGTAGGTGCGGTCCGCGCGCAAAACGAGGGCGTCGCGGGGTACCGCGAGCCCGCTCGCCGCGCCGCTCTCGGGCAGCGCGACCTCGACCGCGCTGCCGACGAGCGCGAGCTGCGGATCTACGGTGACGCGCATCTCGAACTGGCGCGCACGTTCGTCGCCGACCGGCACGACGGCACGCACGATCGCGGGCCGCTCGACGCTGCCCGCGCGCAGATTGACCTGCATGCCCGGACGAATCTTGTCGGCTAGCGCGAGCGGCGCCTGCACGCGCGCCTCGATGTGCATCGTGTCGACGAGGTGGACGATGCTCGCACCGACCTGCAGATATTCGCCGCGTTGCGCGAAGCGTTCGGTGACGACGCCATCGAACGGCGCGCGCACGTCGGCCTGTGCGATGTCGTGCTCGACCTCGCGCATCTGCGCCCGCGCGCGCGAAGTCGTCTGCGCGTTGGTTTCGAGGTTCGCACGGGCCTCGTCGATCTGTGCCTTCGCGATCGTGTTGCTTGCCTCGAGTCGGTTGAGTCGATCGAGCTGGGTCGCCGCGAGCGCGCGCTGCGCCTCGGTGCGACGCACTTCGGCGAGCAGTTCGTCGTGGCGCAGACGCAGAGCCTGATCGTCGAGCTTGGCGACGCGCTCGCCCGCCTTCACGCGCGAACCGACCTCGGCGACGAACTCTAGGCGCCCGGCCTCTGCGCTCGCGATCTTCGCGTCGTCGCGGCTCACGACGCTGCCGGGAACCCAACGCTCGGGCACGACCTTCGACGCGGTCGCCGCGGCAACCTCGACGATCGCGGCGGGCGCCTTGTCGGACTTCGCCTGAGCGTGGCAGGTCGGCGTCAGCGCGCCGAGTCCGAGTGCAAACAGGGCCGCCGCGACCGCGCGGGCGTAGAGGCTTCTCGTCGAGCAAAGCGGTTTCATGAATGCGATCCTTTCATACGTGCATACCAGTGGGACGTCTGGATATCGGGAGCTGCGCCTGGGCTGGCTTCACGCGGCTTCCGCCTCGGAGTCGATGAGGCGCAGGTGTTCGCCGCGCGGTGGCATCAGCGCCTTGCGTTCGCGGCGAACGAACATGAGGCGCATGAGGCTCGGCAGCAGCACGAGTGAGAACACGAGGCTCACGATCACGCCGCCGACGTTGACCGCCGCGAGGCCGCGGTAGATCACGCTGCCGGGGCCAGGGTTCACCGCCATCGGCAACGCGCCGAGCGCGCCGGTCAGCGTGCTCGCGAGGATCGCGCGCAGGCGCTGGTTGAGCGAGATGCGGATCGCATCGTCGAGGCTCGCGCCGTTCTCCTGCGCCGTGCGCGTGAGATCGACGAGCAGAATCGCGTGGTTGACGACGACGCCCACCATCATAATGAAGCCGATCATCGAGAGCAGGTCGAGCGGCTGAAACGCGAACAGCCCGAGCACGCGCAGCCCGAGCATGCCGCCGATCAGCGCGAGCGGCACCGTGAGCACGACGACCAGCGCGTGGCGCAACGACTTGAACATCGCGGCCATCAGCATCGCGAGCACGACGAGCGCGAGGATGAAGTTCTTGCCGATCG
>JBDTYX010000033.1:0-20705 GCA_040005435.1 Rudaea sp.
GCCGCCAGCGCGCGCGCGAGAAGCGGGTCGTGCCGACGCGAGGCGGGATCGACCAAGCCGTGCGCGTCCACCTGCAACACGCCGACGACGCCGATTCGCGGATCGTTGTCGAGAATGCGGCGGAGGCGTGGAAGCGCGGTCGCTTCGACGTGGCAATCAGGATTGAGGAACAGCAGCACATCACCCGCCGCGATCGCCGCGCCGCGGTTGCAGCCGCTGCCGAATCCGAGGTTGGCGCCGTTGCGCAGGACGCGCACGCTCTCGTTGCCTGCGAAACGCGCCTCGAGGCGCTCGATGCTGTCGTCACGCGAATCGTTGTCGACCACGACAATCTCGATGCCCGCCCCGTTCGCGAGCACGCTCGCGACACAATCGATCAGGCCGTCGCCGCTGTCTGCGGCAACGATCACGACGCTCGTCAGAGCGCGCGTCGCGGGCTCGGACGCGCCTTGCTTGGCCGAATCGCCCGACGTCACAACGCGCTGAGCAGCTTCTCGCCCTGTTCCGCGGCGTGCTGCCACAGCGGTGGCCAGTGCTCGAGCGCATCGCCCATGTCATTGAGTTCGGTCGCGAGCGACCGCGCGCAGCCGGTCGCGTCGATATCCTCGGCCCAGTCGCCGAGGCGCGGCGCCGACTTCGACAGCAACGCCTTGGCATTGGCCTCGACGATCGCACGCACGTCGGCCTGCCAATAGACAGGCGCGTCGGTGGCGGCTTCGAGCTGATGCTGCAGGCGGTCGACGATGTCAGCGCGAGCGTAACTCAGGTATTCCTGCAGGTGCGCGACGCGATCGGTCACGGTCGCGCCCGCGAGATCGCGAAGCACCTCCGCGAACAGGCGCAGGCGACGCGTCGGATCGGCGGCCTTGAACAGGCCGAACTGACGCTGCGCATAGTCGCGCAGGAAATGATTGACGCGCGGCACGTACGCGCGGCGCGTGGCCTCCGCGCGCTTGCGCGTGCCTTCCTGCACGTGGGCGATCGCCTCGGGTAGTTCGAGCACGAGCGCATCGGGGTGCGTGTAACGCGTCAGCGCGCTCCACAGCCCATCCTCGCCGCGGCCGACCGGGCTCGTGCACGGCAGCAGCAGGCTGTTGTCGAACGTGAACGGCGTAAACCCGGTCACCTCTGTCACGCGCGCCTGCCCGACGCCGGACCATATCTGCTGCGCATCGACATTGCGCAGGTAGGAGACGCGGTCGCCCCAGAATTCCTGGCGGCTGCGACCGTCGAGCTGGTACATCCACAGGCCGGTCTCGCTGCGCGCGCTGCCGTAGGTGCCGAGTTGCGTGGCGACCACGCGCGATCCGCCGGACAGCAGCTCGATGCGCGACAGGTTGTGGCCGCGCAGCGATCGATCAGACAGCGGATAGAGCGTGCGCGCGAGCGTGCCGAGGGTCTGGCCGCATGCGTCGAGATGCATTGCGAATGGATCCTGCGACGCGTCCTCGCCATAGCCGAACGCCTCCTCCATGTTGCCGAGGAAGGCCGCCTGCACCGGCGCGTTCGGATTGGGGTCGAGCCCGGACTGCGCGAACGGCGGGCGCTTGAGCTGCAGGCGCAGGTCGTCGTCGAGCAGTGCCATGCGCGCACCCGCCGACAGCAACAGCGCCATGTTCCAGCCGCGTCCGCCGCCGAAGCGCTGCTGCGCCTGGCTGTCGCGGACGAGCAGTTTCTCGATCACGCCGCGCGACTGCGGCTGAGCCTTGATGAAGCGTTCGACGATGCGGCTGCGCTCCGCGTTGCCGACGTAGTGGACCTTGCAACCCGTCGTGCGCGCGAACTCGCGCAGCAGGTCGCGCTGCTCGTTGATGTTCGCGGCGAGCACCGAGTCGTCGAGCAGCACGTAGCGGCGGTCCGCGCGGAAGCGCCGCTCGTACTCGGTCAACGACGCGATCAGATGCGCGAGCTGTTCCGGCCGATCACATGCGCGGATGAACACCGCACGCAACGGCGCCTGCGCCTGCGGCGCGGCGGCCGAGAGCTGCGCGACGAAACTCGTGTCGGAGACGAGCAGGTTGCGCTGCACAAGACTGTCGAGCACGCGCTTGACGTCATCACGCTTGCTCGCGAGCGCCGGAATCGAAGACTGGATGCGCGCTGCGTGCTCGTCGAGCGTGCGGAACTCGCGGCACTGGTCCATGGCCTGCAGGACCTGGAAAGTCATCACGTGCGTCTCGCCGGTGCGGCGCACCTGGAACACGCATTCCTGGCTCGAGAGCGACGCCACGAGTCCGTCTTCCGACGCGAAAGTCGGTGCGTTCGGGTCCACTTTCGGCGTCGCCGCGGTCATCGGCGGCAACGCATAGTTGAACTGGTAGTTCAGGGTGTTTTCCATCTCTTCATTCCAATCGGGGACACGCGCAGCCCGGCACGATCAGCCGGGCGCCCCTTGCGCCGACAGTTCATGATGAAGCCGCGCCCAGGCGCAGGCGCTCGACCTCGGCCTGCAATGCCGCCACGTCGGACTCGAGTTCGGCGATGCGGCCGCCTGCCGCCATGTTCTTGCGTACTTCATGGTTGTAGTGCGAGTACACCGACTCTTCGCGATCGCCGAAAAGCGCCAACGCCGGCAACCCGTCGAGGGTCCGCCGTGAGCAGACCGCAATGAAGTACAGGGGCGCATATTGTAACCCGGATTCGACGCGGTTCCCGTCGAGGTCCGCGGTGACCGCCTCGGCGTGCCCCGCCTCGCCCGAGAGCGACCAGATCGCCGACTGAAACAGCAGCTTCTGGCCGTACAGGCGCACGTATGGGAAGTGCGGCGTGAGCAGGGCCAGCAACTCGCCGCGATACAACTCGCGCACGTGGAATTCGTTGCGGAAACCGCTGACATCGCTATAGGCGTGCTTGTCGGGCGACGAGACGATCAGCACGCCATCGGCCGACAGAATCCGCGCGAACCCCGCGATGAGGGCCTCCTGCGCGGCGACGTGCTCGAGGGTCTCGAACGAGACCACGAGGTCGTACGCTGCGTCGGGCAACTCGAGCTGGGTGCAGTCGCCCTGCTCGAAACGCAGGTTGTCGGTGCCGGCGTAGCGCTTGCGCGCGTGCTCGACCGCCTGCGTGGAGATGTCGACGCCGACCACTTCGCGCGCACCCTGCGCGAGCAATGCGCTGCCGTAGCCTTCGCCGCAGGCAGCGTCCACTACCCTGCGGCCCGCGGCGAATGGACGTGCGAATGCGTAGCGGTGCCAGTGCTCGTACCAGATCTCGCGCACGCACTCGGGCGTGAACCGTTCTCCGGTGAATTCCATCGCACGCGGCAGGGGCGCCTTGTCTTCCATTTCGGGTGTGGGCTACAGGCTGTACTTGACGGCGTTCGCGAACGACGGGCCTTCCTTTCCCGGCGCACCGACGTCGCAGTTGCCGCAGATTGGCATCGACGCGCGATCGACCTCCATCTGCTTGATGAATGCGGCACGCCGGTCGCCAGACAGGATTTCACTGAACTTCATCGTCTTGAGGTTGCCGAAATTCGATGCGCCTGGGTGCATGCAGCACGGAACGACCGTCCCGTCGGCATCCACGTAGAGCGAACGCACTTCGCCGAACCATGGAGACCTGAATTCTTCGGGATTCGAAACGAAGATGCACTTGCCTTTCGGCGTCTCGATGTCGTGTCCGGTCATGTTGCTGATCGACCCGGGCAGGTACATCCAGCCGCGGAATTCGGGCGTCCAGCCACGCGGCTTCAGGATCGACGTCCAACGCGCCATGTCGTCCTCGTTGTCGACGATCGTCTTTGTCGTTAGCTGCAACGCGGGCGCCCAGCGGTCACGAAGCTCGCGTGCCTTCTCGAGGAACTCGATGAATTTTTCCCACTGCGATGGCGGGCGTAGACGCTCGTATTCCTCGGGAGTGCCATTACCGTCCGCCGAAACGACGAGGCGGTTGACGACCTCGAGCTTCAGCATCTCGGCGAAATCGTCCCAATCGACCTTCTGCGCGTTCGTCGATATCTCGACGAGCGAGGCGCGCCAGCGCTGCTCGGGGATCGCCGCGACGATCTCGGCGAGATTCTTGTGCAGAAGCGGCTCGCCGAAATTGAACAGTCGCAAGGTATGCACACGCTCGACATCGATGTTGCCGAGGCACAGGCGGAAATCCTCGACCGAGATGCGGCTGATCTTCGGCTGGATAACCGAGTTGGGGCAGCCGACGCAGCGCAGCTGGCAGCCGTGCACGATGTCGAAGTGCAACGCGTAAATCTGTTTGGGCATTGGCTGAGCGAAATTCATGGGTGAGGCCACTCGGACAGCGGCACGGAATCAAGGTTCGCGCCCACTGCGCAATCCCCTATCGTCTAGGAAAGGGTACGCGTGTGTCCGGCACGCACTGCCTGAAGATATGGTGCTGCCAATCCAGGTTCCAACCTGTCTCGGCACCAGGCAGCGACCCTCAAGGTCCGCGAAAAATGTTAGCTATTTTAGCAAGTTGGCAGACGTGCCGCCATGATCGCGCGCGGAGCGGCAGGGAACGGTCAGTCCATCGTTCAACGGATAGGTCATTTGAGGGCATCAATACAGGCGATCAAACGAGAAAGAGTCCTACCGAGAGCATCAAAACCTCACCGCATTCAGCCCATCCCCTCCCACGAATGTGCCAAATAGGCAGTGCCCAATTCCCTCGTGGAGCCGCGCACGGTGAATTCGCGCTCGATGACGTCGAACAGGCGGACTGCCTCGGTATCCATCACCATCGCGCGCAATACAAATGTGCCGGGCAGCAGCACCAGGTCCGGGAAGACGATCCTCGCGCTGAAGACGTGCTCTGATTCGCGGGTCGCTTGCATTCCGTCGAGCTCGGTAGATACACCGTAGATGGCAGTTCCGTCGATTCTCAGTATTCCGAACGCGATGACTGGGAGGCGACCATCGCGCGAGTGGGTGCGTGCGCTTACGCGCAGCGTCGCGCCGCGCTCGAGGAATAACGGCGCGTTCCGCTCTGCGCCGACGATGTCGACGTCGATCATCGAGAATTCCAGGTTCTTCGCGGCCCGATCCGTGCCCTGCGCCTCTTTGGCGGCGAGCTTGCGCTCGTGGAATGCGAGATAGGCCTGGGTTACGTCGAACACGTCTCCGGAGGCCGCGATGGCGCCGTCGCGCAGCCAGCACGCCTGTCGGCACAGCTTCTGGATGTGATACATGCTGTGCGACACCAGAATGAGCGTACCGCCGCTGCCGAGATAGTCCTCGATCCAGCGCACGCACTTCTTCTGGAACGATTCGTCGCCGACCGCAAGTACTTCGTCGGTGATCAGCAGATCCGGTCGCAGCGCTGCGACGATCGCGAAGCCCAGGCGGACGACCATGCCGGAGGAGTAGTGCTTGACCGGCTCGTCGATGTAGCGGCCGATGTCCGCGAATGCGATGATCTGCGGCAGTTTGGCGTCCATCTCTTCGCCGCGAAGGCCGTACAACGCGGCGGACATCGCGATGTTTTCGCGTCCGCTGTACTCGACGTTGAACCCCGCGCCGAGCTCGAGCAGCGCGCCGATCCGGCCGCTCACCTCGACGCTGCCGGTCGTCGGTGTCAGCACGCCGGTCAGCAACTTGAGCAGCGTCGACTTGCCTGCACCGTTCTCGCCGATGAGGCCGAGACTCTCGCCGCGGCGCACGCGCAGATTGACGTCGCGCAACACCGGCACCGAGGCGACATCGTCGCGCCCGACCAGCAGCTTGCCGAGCGCGCGCAAGCGGTCGCGAGGTCTGAACACCTTTGGGTAGGACTTGCCGAGCGCACTCGCGCTTACGAGGATCGGCGCTTCGGACGGGACCGGCGCGTTCACAGAAAGTCCTCGAAGCGTGGATCGAGCCGCCGGAAGACCGCGAATCCGATGCCGAGCACCGCGAGCGCGACCAGCGTCGCGGCGATCATGGCCGCGGCATGCACCTCGCCGAGACCGAGCAGCAACGTGCGGAAGAATTCGGGGTAGAACGTGAACGGATTGAGATCCAGCCAGCTGCGATAGTTCGCCGGCAGGAATTCGCGCGCATAAAGTACCGGCGACAGGAACATCCATAGCGGCATGACCTGAGCGAGCACTTGCGACAGGTCGCGCACGAACACCTGGATCGCCGCGAACAGGAACGAGAAGCCGAGCGCGAGCACGAACATCTGCAAGAACACGATCAGCGCGACGGGCAGCCAGACGATTTCAACATGCATGCCGAGCAGTGCGAGCAGCGCGAGGATCGCGCAGAAGCCGAGGCCGTGCAGCAGGAAACTCGACGCCGCAGTCGAGAAGACGAGTATCCAGCGCGGCAGCGCCACCTTGCCGATAAGCCCCGCGTTGTCCTGGATCACCGTCGTCGAACGCACGATCGCCTCGCTGAACGCGTTCCACGGCCACACGCCCAAGGCGAGAAACGGCACGACTGCGGCGGGCGTCGCGCTGCCGCCCGGCGCGCGCATGTTGAACACGTAGGCCCAGACGAAGCCGTAGATCGCGAGCTGAGCGAGCGGCTGCAGCAGCGCCCACAGGCCACCGCTGATGCTGCCGAGGTAGCGGCTGCGCATCTCGCGCCGCACGAAATGTGCGGCGAGTGCCATCGATGTCGTCACAGGCGGAAACCCATGCGCTTGCCAGGATCCGAAAGCATGCAAGTCGCGATGATAGTCCAGTGGCGCGCAAACGCGCGTACGGGGCTGGCGACCGGTTACGGCGTCTTCTTGATGGCCTCGGTCGGCGAGACTACGCCCGCGGGTACGAAACGCTGACGCAGGATTTCACCGAGTTGCGGGTTGACCGTCGGTGCGCCTTCGTCGAGGCTCTGGATCAGGTGCTTGCGCTGTTCGTCGATGTAGGTCTGCTTGAGATCATCCTCGACGCGGTCCTTGACCTCGGCGAATTCGACCTGACGGCCCGGCGTGCGACTCGTCAACTTGAGCACGTGGTAGCCGAACGCCGTGCCAACCACCGCAGAGATCTCGCCGGGCGCCTTCAGCGCCTTGGCGGCTGCGGCAAAATTGCTATCGACGCCGTCTGCCGTCGCGCTCAGCACGTGGCCGTTATTGGTGCCTTTGGAGCTGTCTTCCGAATACTTGTCCACGAGGCTGTCGAACGTATCCGGATGGGCGACCGCTTCCTGCCTCACCTTTTCGGCGAGCGCCTTGGCGTCGGCGTCGGTACGCCCGCGCAGTGACACGAGGATGTGCTGGACCTCGATGTTCTCCTTGACCACATAGTCTTTCTTGTGGGCTTGGTACTGCTCCTTCGCCGCAACCGCGAGCGAGGGAATCTTGAGCCCCTGCTTGAACTCGCGCAGGCGCGCCTCGGCGAGCACTTCCATCGTCGCGTAGGCGATCTGCGCCTTCACATCCGGATCCGCGTCGAGCTTGTGTGCCACGGCCTGGGCCGCGAACTGTTTGTTGCGCAGGATGCCGATCACCATCTGGTTGACGCGCGCGGGGCTCTCCAAGAAGCCCGGGCGCTGCGCTTCCGGGATGTGCTGCATGAACGCGTCGAGGTCCCCGAGCGTCAGCGACACGCCGCCCTGACTCGCGAGTTCTGTCTGCGCGTCCAGCGCGTGCGCGGACAGGGATATCACAGCGCCGAGCGCCAACCACAGAATTCTGCGCATCATCTTGTTTCTACTCCCGTTCAAATGAAAACGCCGGACTCGTCCGGCGTCGTATGGAATGATGAGAGGACGAAATCATCGTCCCGAAGCAATCGGGGCACCCGAAGGTGCCCCGATCCTCAGACCTTCAATGTTACAACTAGTTCATCAGTACGTGGTGTACGAGATGACCGAGGACGCGCAGCTCTGAGCGCCGTTCGAGCACTGCATGCCGCCGTTCGAAGTCACATCGCCGATATTGACGTAGTACTTAGTGCCGACCACGACCGAGCAGTTATAGCCCGCGAACGGATAGATCAGCAGGCTGTTAGAGCCGTTGCTGCTCTGCAGGCAGGCGCCGTTGTTGATCGCAGGTCCACCCGCTGTCGTGCTGAGCCAGATCGTGCCGCCGTCGCCGTACGTCGTGTTCGCCGCCCACTGCAGACCATGGGTCGCGTCGCTCGGGGTAAAGGCGAATGACACGTACGTGGCGGAAGCGAGCGTGATCGCAAAGGCCTTGCCCTGCGTCTTCTTGTACTGGCCCCAGGTGCCGTACAACAGCGTGTCGACGCTGCTGAGGTCACCGGAGTAAGACAGGTTGCCGACCGGGTACTGCCAAGAAACCTGCCCCGTGCACATGCGGGTCAGCGTCAGGCCGAAGATCGACGCTGTGTCAGTGGTATGGCAGCTCCCACTGCTAGCTGAGTTCACCGCCAGCGCAACAGACGCGGGTGAACGGGTGACGCTAGTGATACCCGACGTCGTACTTGCACAGTTTGCGATCGTGTAGGTGATCGAACCCACGACGGTCGGCGCCGTGACTGCGACCGCCCGATTGGACGAGATGCTGCTCGTGAAGCCGTCGGTCCCGGTCACGCTACAGGTCACGTTCGCATCGGAACTGACGAGGGTGAGATTCGGGGCGGCGTCACCGAGCGTAATGCTGGAGGGTGAGATCGTGAGACTTGCTGTCGACGTCGTGCTACTTGAGCTGCCACTGCCGCATCCAGCCCCGGTCAAGGTACCGCCTGTCACATTGACCACGCCACCTTGGATTTGTAAAGTCGATACGCCAGTAACCGCGCAGGTGCTATTGATATTAATCGTGCCACTCGTGAAAAGCAGAGTGGTCGAGTCCTGTGCCATCGCGTTGGACGCACACGCGAGCGCAAGACCTAGAAATAGTATTTTCTTCACTTCTTTTACTCCGAATTTCGCAGGGGGCGGCACAATCGGCGCATCATACATCCGTCGGCCGCAGAAGAATGTTAACCAGCAGGCCGTTCGCCTCGGATTTCTCAACCGCCGGTCGGTCAATCATCGGCAATCACCTCTGGCGCTCGAGCGCGACAGCGTCCTTTGCCGCGTATCAGCACTTTCGAATCGCAAAAAAAAAGAAAGGGAGCAGAGCTCCCTTTCTGGTCGAACTTGGAACACTTCTTATTACGAGCAGTTGGCGGCGCCGCCTGCGGTACAGAAGCGATGCAGCTTGTGACGATACAGCGTCGAGTAGTTCGCGAGGACGCCGCCGAGGTTGCCGTTGATGAGCGAAGCCACCCAGAAACCGGTGACCGGCAGGCCGCGGAACTGATTCGTCGTACCCGGGGTCGTCGTGACCGGCGCCGGGCCGAGCACGTGATTCGCAGTGCCCGCGGTGCCATCGAAGAAGCTGATCTGCGCCCAACCGTTGTTGTAGCCGGTCGTGATGTTGGCGAGAAGAGCCGATCCGAGGACTGCCGAACGGGTCGCAGCGCCCTGGTTGAACGTGACGACCTGTGCTTCGTAGCACAGCGAGTTGGCAGGAGCTGCCGGCGGCGGCGGCGAGAAGCCGATCGACGGGGCAGAGAAGCCTTCTTCACGGTCGGTGTAGGTCAGCGCGATCTGCGTGCACGACGTGCCACCATTGGCGCTCGTGAACGGCAGGTCGAAGGGCTTGATCGCCGGCGAAGCTGCACCGATGATCTGACGGTCGACGTAGAAGCGCTTGGTCGGGAACGTGACAACCCAATCCGAGCTGGCAGCCGTGCCGCCGCTGGTCCAGTACTCGTTGTAGATCGCATCGGCCATGAACAGCGACGAGACGGCGTCGACGCTCTTGGCGTAGCCCGTGGTGGCCAGAACCGGCGTGGTGCCGACCGGACCCGGGGCGAACACGTAGCTGACCGTCGACGAACCCGTTGCGAGGTTCGGCAGGATGCTGCCCGGCGCCGTGTGATGGCTGACGAAGAGCGGGTCGACCCAGAACTGGTCGATCGCGTCGGCGTTGTAGCCTTCAACCGTGCCCTGCAAGACGTTGACGATCGTGCCCGAACCGAACAGACCACCGGTCGGCGACGAGATGTCGATCGCGGCGTTGCCAGCCCAGTAACCACCGGCCCATGCGCCCACAACCTGCGCGCAGCTGCTCGGGATACCGGCACTGTGCGTGATCGCGTCGAGCGAGCCGTTGGTCGCGTTCGTGACCGTACCCATTTCGATCAGCTCGACATAACCTTCGAGCGTGCGCGTGGTAGCAGTCGGACCGCCGTCAGCGTTGCCGCCCGTGAAGGCATTGGTCGAAAACGCATACGCCGTCGCCGAGGTCTTCGGCAGCGCGGGAACGGTGCAGCTGTTGTCGTTCGAGAACACGCCGGCACCCGAACCCACCGGGACGACCTGCGCGGTCCACACGTCGAGCGGCGACATGTACAGGTTGAAGTCGAGGACTTCGCGGCTGTTATACGACTCGAGGAAGCGGACCTTGATGGCCTTACCTGCAGCAGTCGTATTGACGACGGTAACGATCGTGCTGTTGCCAGCGTTGACCGTGTAATACGGATAGATGAGAACCTGGCCGAGACCGTCGTTGTTCAAATAGACGGCGCTTGCCATGTTCGAGATGCCAGCCACGCCAGCGATGCCGGCGATGATGGCAGTCGTAAGACTGGTTTTTTTCATTTCAACACTCCTAATCGACCACAGGGCTTATGTTATTTGCCGGCCTGCCCCAATTCGAACACCTGTAAAAAACCCCCAGGCTCGACAAGGCCAAGCAGCAGCGCTGCAATGCTACGACAATCGGAAATCTAACGCAACACCTCGAAAGCTTCGCAGATGCGATAGAGGGGTGGATGTGCTCCGTGTTAGTTTCTCTTTGTAAATCAGGAGTATGTGCGATTATGCGGTCGCGCCATCAGTGCGCCAGGGAGGCGGGCGGCTGGCCCGGCTGAACCGCGTCCGCCGCCGGGCTGCCGGCCTGCGTACGTTGCGGCTGCCCGGCACCGGCCGGTGCCGCGGGCTCGAGTCGTGTATCGGGCAGGAAGTACCACTGCCCCTCACTGAGTATCCAGTGCTCGGTAATCGGCGCTTCGTGCTCGACATCGTGCGGCGCGTTGACGATCTGCCCCGGAATCACCGACTTCACGGTGAGGCTGACCGTGCAGCTTTCGGCATCGCACTTCTGGTTGTCGATCGCCGCGGCCTTCCAGTGCACGCGCGCCGTCGCGATGAACGCGACGTACTGGTCGAGCGTATGCGTCGCACGATAGCCCGGGCTCAGATAGTCATAAGCCTTGATCGGCTCATGCGATACGAGGAGATTCCACCGTTCGGCGGCGCGGCGCTGCACGACCGATGCGGGATCCTGCTTCTGGCAGCCCGCCGTCGCGACGACCAGCGCGGCGAGCGCGAGCGTCAGCATGTGTACTTTTGCAGTTCTCATCTTCGTTTCCTCTTCTAATGCTGGACCGGCGCAGTCGACGGCGGATCTGGCCGCGTCGCCGGAGCGGCGGGAGGCTGTTGTGCCGCGCGCAACGGGGCCAGCGATTCCAGACGCGTCTTGTACTCGTCGGTCATGATGCGGGCGTCCTCTGCATTCGTGATCACCTGCGGCGTGATCAGCACAATGATCTCGGTGCGATGACGCTTGCGCTCGGTGTTGCCAAACAGTTTGCCAACGATCGGGATGCTACTCAGCAACGGCACGCCGGAATCGGACACGAGGTTGTTTTCCGAGATCAGGCCGCCGAGCAGCACCGTCTCGCCGCTCTGCACCGCGATCTGCGTCTGCAGGCTGCGCTGGCTGATCGGCGGATTGGACGACCCCGATGCTGGCGTGCCCGGCGCGCTGACTTCCTGGCTCACGTCCATATAGACGAGGCCGCCCGGATTGACGCGCGGCTTGACGTCGAGCGTGACGCCCGTGCTGATGTAGGAAACTTGGCCGATGCCTGTGTTCGTCGCGCCCGAACCACCGACGACGGTGCTTGAGGTCGGGTACACGATCGAGGTCTGCAGGATCGGGATCTGGTCTCCGACGCTGATCTGCGCTTCCTGGTTATTGAGGACGACCATCGACGGCGCCGAGAGGATCTTCGTGTTGCCGCTGGTCTGCAGCGCGTTGAGCGCGACCTGGAAGTTCTTGTTGAGATACGACCAGAACACGCCGTTGCCGCCATTGACGCTCGGCGGGCTCGAACCGCCAAGTGACGCGCGGTGACGGTCCCCGGCGTTGCCCTGGTACCCGGAACCATACTGATAGCCTGTGTTGTTGGTCCCGGAATTGATCAGTCCGGAAAGCCACCACTGCACGCCGAACTGCAGGTCGCCGTCGAGGCTCACTTCGAGCACTTTCGCCTCGATCTGCACCTGCAGCGGCGAGACGTCAAGGCGATGGATCGCGGCAAGGATCGAATCGTATTCGCCCGGCGTCGCCATGATCAGCAACTGATTGTTTTCCTCTATCGCGGTGATGCGGATGTCGGATTCCTTGGCGCCGGCAGCGGCAGTCGGCGCGCCGGTCCCGGTGGTCGTGAGGTTGTTGGCCGGCGTCGTCGCGCGCTGCTGCTGCTGACGCGAGGCATTGAGGCCGGTCGAATAGCTGGAGTTGCTGATTCCGCCCGCGCCGCCGCTTCCGCCCCCGATATTGGTCGCGCGCAGCCCCGGTGCGGTGTTGCCCGTCGTGCTCTTGGCGCCACTCGAGCGCCCGGTGAAGATCGCATTGAGATGATCCGAGAGATCGGCCGCCTTGCTGTTCTTCACGTTATAGACGTAGAGCTGGGTACCATTCTCGCCGACGCCTACGTCGAGGCGATACAGCCATTCCTGAACGCGCTTGAGGTAATCGGGCTGCGGCGTGATCACGATGAGCGAATTAGTCGTCTCCATCGGGATGAAGCGGAACATGCCGCCCAGCGGCGTCTCGGCCTTCTCGCCGAAGATCTTGTCGAGCTCGGGCATTATCTTGGCAACGTCGACGTTGCGCAGGCCGAACACGCCCACGGACATGCCCTTGAGCCAGTCGACGTCGAAGATCTTGATCGTGCGTTCGTAGTTCTGCAGTTCGAACGCCGTGCCGGCCATTACGATCATGCTGTGCGCGTTGTCCGCGGACACCACCGCATCGGCCTTCGCGTAAGGCTTGAGCAGCTTCTGCATCTCGATGGGCGCGATGTACTTCAGCGGAAAGACGCGAACCTGGTAACCCGGCGCGATGCGCTGATTGCCGACGCTGAGACTGAGGTTGCCGGCGACGGCCTCTTTGACCGGCACCACCTCGTAGCGGCCCTGCTTGCGGACGAGCGCGTTGTTCGTCCACGACAGCAGCATCTCGAGCACCGGCAGCGCCTGGTCGGCGGTGATGGCTTTCGAGGTCGAGAACGTCACGTTGCCCGTGACATTCGGCGAAATCGTGTAGTTCTCGTTGAGCAACGCGCCGAGGATCGACTGCACGACCGCCTGGATCGGCTGGTTCTCGAAGTTGAAAGTCACTTCGCCTTCACTGCCGCGCACGGCCGACCCAGGCGGCGGCGACGAGGCCGCCTCGTAATTTATGAGCCTGCCGGTTCCGGGGTCTAGCTTGGCGTCCTGGCGGTTCTTGTTGTCGCCGGCGGTGACCGTGATCGGCTTGTCTTCGGGTTCGGCCCGACGCACCGGAATCGCCGTCGCGGGCGGCTTGGCCATGAGTTCGGCATCGATCCCATCGGGCTTGTGCCCACCGACGGTCGAGCAGCCCGCCAGCACGACCTGGACCAGGAACACGATGGCGACGCGCGGGCGGAAGCTCACGATGGGGCACTCCTTCGACGGGGAAGTGTTCAATTAATGGTTCTTCTTGTGGGTCGCCGGAGGCGCGGGCGGAGGCGGAGGCGGAGGCGTGGCGGAGGCCTGGTTCGCCGCGGCCTGATTGGCGGCCACCTGCTTGGCGCGGTCTTCCGCGTACTGGCGGCGCCACGCGTCGCCAGCCGGATCCCCACCACTATCCTGCTGGATCGGTCCGAACGCGACCTGGCCGGGCGGGGCGACACCCACGGCCGGAATCTGATCGGGCGAAACCGGACGAACCGCGTCGGCGGGCGGGGCCGGCGCGACGTCGGGCGTCTGCGTCGCAAAGGTCTCGGCGACCGATTTCTTGGCGGCCGGCTTCGGCGCCTCGTTGTGGCTGCAGCCGACCGCGACGAGCGCGACGGCCAGGGTCAAGGCGATATGGGTTGCTTTCATGATGTTCGTCTCTAACCTCAATTGAAGGAGTTTACTCAGTCTGGCCCGGGGGCTGCTGAGGCGTCGGCTGGCCTTCGCCCTGCTGCTGCTTGGTGCGGTCGGCCTGTTCTTGCAGCTGCTTGCGCCGCGCTTCGATACGTTGCTGCAGTTCGAGGTTCTGTTCGGGCGGGTGCCCGGGCTGGGTCTCGGCCGCCTGCGGCTGCGGCGCCTGAGGCACCATCGGCGGAGCTGCAGGTGACGGAGGCTTCAGACCGTTACCCTTGGCAATGAGTTCCAATTCGACCTCTTCTCCGGCCGAACTCCTGAACGAAGCGCCCCGTGGCTTGACCTTGGTCACGGTCCATGCGGACAGGTCGCCGGGTAGCGCGTGACCCTCGCGAACCGCGGACGAGGTGGTTTTGCCATTCTCGATGATCATCGCGATGTGAAGCGTGGGGCTCAGGATAACCCCCGACAGCAGGATGTTCAGTTTCGGCACCGGCTTCTGCGGCGCGCCGTTATCCGGCGGCGCGGGTGGCGTGGGCTTGCGATCTTCGTTGAAGAGCGGACGCAGGTTGACGTCCACGAAGTCGCTCCACGCCGGCAGCTTGAACGTCGAGCGATCGAGTTGGTCGTTGGGCGCGAGCGCGTCGTTGGCGTCGGCCGGCCACCATCGATAGCCCCGACCGGCGCCGAACTGGAACAACAGGACCAGCAGCAGAAGCACGCCGCAGCCGCCTGCGAGGGCGAGCGTGACCAGATGCGAAAGCCGCGACTTCATTTGCCTGCCCTGCCCTTGCCGGCCTGGCGCAGAAACCCGGATAGCGTGAACTGCACGCCGACGAGCGTTGCCGGAGACGGCGCCTTCGCCCCGGGCAGGAACACCGGCTGCTGGCGGTAGACAACGAGGCGATCGACGAACAGGTAGGGGTTGCTGGTCTCGAGTTCGTAGAGGATCTTCACGAGATTTTCGGGCTCGCAGTTCATTACGACCGCCGCGGACACGCGCTGATAGACCTCCTTATCGCGGCTCGGCGCGGGCGAGACGCCCTGGATCTGGCAACGCGAGCTGCCGTCGGTGTTCTTTTCCTTGGCCTGCTTGAGTCGCTCGGACAGGTCGGAGAAAGCGCTCGTCGCATCGGCATCCACTAGAAACGCCTGGTTGTCGCGCTCGAACGCGTCGACCTCCTTGAGACGTTCCTCGATCGCCGGCTTGCGCCGGATCAGTTCAGCGAAATGGTGCTGCTGCTCGGCGAGGTCGCGGCGCTGCTCGGTCATCGCGAGGTGCGGGGCGACGAACCACCAGTGCACGAACACGAGATAAGCCAAAAGCAACGTGATCAGCAGCAGGACGACGGCGAGGAAGCGCTGATTGCGCGCGGATTCAGGCATCAGGCGCATGGCCGGCCTCCGCGTGCGGGTTCGTGGCGGGCTTGGCTGTCTTGCGCGCGGCCGCGTCGCGCGAGCGACGCAACTCGAAACTCATGTTGAAGCGTTCCTTGTGCGTGCGCGGATCACTCTGGATCGTGCCGGTGAAGCCTGGATTGACCAGCACTTCTGACTTCTGCAGTCCTTCGATCAGCTTGGCTGCGTTGCTGCTCTGCCCCTGCACATCGACCTTGCCTTTCTCGTCTACCGTCAAGCGCTCGAGGAACGTGTCGTCCGGCAGGCGCTTGGTCAGGTCGGCAAGCAATTCCGTCATCGTCGTCGTGTCGCGTTTCTGCTGCAGCAGGTAGTTCGCGGACGCGGTGCGTTCCTCAAGCCGCTTCGCGAGTTCGGACGTCTGCCGCGCATCATTCTGCGCCTTGTCCACCTCGACGGTCATCGACTGGACCGAAATCTCGCGGTTGCCGAGCGACTCCCACATCGCGACGAACAGCAGGATCGCCGCTACCGCGCCGAGCGCGAGGTTGAGGCGCATGCGCATGTTCTTGCGCTTGACGCGTCGATCCTGCGGCAGAAGGTTGAGGCCCGCGCGTGAACTGCCGGGTCCGTCGCGCCAGCTGTCGACGCCGTCGAGGCCGACGCCGGCGGCATTGAGCATCGCGAGCTCGCCATCCAGTTGCGCGCGCGGCACGACGACGATCTGAATGCGCAGACTTTTCGCCGCTTCGTCACGTTCGACGACGCGATAGTCGAAATAAACCTGGTCGGCCTTGAACGGTGTCTGCCGGTCCATTTCGAACGACAATACCTGACGCAGCTTGTCCTCGGCCGCTGCGGGCATGCTGATCTCGCGACGCAGGCAGCGTTCTGCAGGTACGCAGTAGTAGACGCGCATTTGCGCATCGTCAACGAGCGAATGCAGTCGCTCGAACTCGGCCTTCTGATCCTCGACGGGCAATTCGCGGGACACCTGGCCGAAGTCGGCGCAGCCCGCGTTCGACAGGCGCCACAGGCCGAATTGCTGCGGGCGTGTTTCGATCAGCAGCTCTTCGGGACGGTCGTCGACGAGGCTGCGCAAGCGTTTGGGCAACAAGCCCACGAGCTCGCCGCGCCACCACGAGAAGAAACGCGGCAGCGCTGTCTTGGCATAGCGCACCCGCAGGCGGGCGAGTTGGATGTCGGTTGCAGAAGTGAGCGTCATTGCCAGTTATTTTGCCAAATGCGTTCCACCGTCGTCCGAGTGGGGACGCTGGACGCAGTCATGAGCCTTCGCCGTCGCGCCAACGCAACACGGTATAGGGTCGACCAGTTGCGCCTACGCCGCCCACGCGGATGCTGGCGTCGAACACGATGCTGACACCGTTCGGAATAGTGGCGCGGGATTTAATACTATACGTGAGGCCGCCGTTGCTTGTCATGATCGCGGCGCCTCCCGGTAGCGTGAGACCGCTCAGCGCGCCGGTGGTTCCCTGCGGGGTGGATTGCCGCGTCGCAATGATGTTCTGAGCCAGCTCCTCGGTCATGCCGGGAATGGCCCGCAGCGCCTCGAGCGGCGCGAATGCGGCATTGGGTATTCGCGAATTCGAATAGACCGTAATCGCAGGCTCGATGCGACGATAGGTCTCATACGACATGCCGAGTACCTGCTGCACCTCCGACACGACCTGGAACGGGTGATTGGTCGGAGCATAGTCGAGACCCGCCTGTGCGTACTGCGCCGCCTCGGCGCCGTGCGGGCGCGGCAGGTCATCGGCATCGCGCCAGTCCTGGATCGCGTCGGCGAGCGCCTCCGCGCGAACCGGGTCCACGCCCGCGGACGTAAACAGCGGAATCAGGATCGCGCTGTCGGCGACGTTGATGTCTATCTTGCCGGTCTCGTTGGTCACCTCTACGTGTACGAGCGCGCCCTCGTAGGCAAATTCGTAAGCGCGGCCATCCGCGATCCAGCGTGCCGCGGGGTCGGGGTTGCGCAGCTCGAAAATCGCGCGCTCGAGTCCGGCGATCGCGTCGTAACGCGCGGTCGTCGTGTCGAACATGTGGAGCGCCTCGAGGTTCTCGGTACGCGCGATCAGCGCGAAGCTGCCGAGCAGGATCGCCATCAGCGCGGTCACCCACATGACGAGGATCAGCGCCACGCCGCCCTGGCGCACGGCGGAATGCTCACGCGCGCTCATTGCGCGAGTCCCGGAACCAAGCGCTGCGCAGTCGCGTCCATCTGCAACGCGATCGCCATCGGTGGCCAGCCGATCTGCCCTGGCAACAGGGTCACGTCGATGCCGACGAGCAACGGCGTCGCACTCCGGTCGGGCCACGCGCTCGTCCAGTTCAGCATCTGGCCGCGCTGGTCGAGTCCGCGATAGCTGAATTTCCCCTCGCTGATATGCTCGAGCAACACGACCGTATCGGCCTGCTTCGCGCTCTTGTCCAGCGAGTAGCCATTGAGCAGCGACGTCGTGAACACGAGCTGCAGCCCGTCCTCACCGGGGCGCAGCTCGAGCGTCTGCACGTACGCACCGCCATGCGAGAGATAACCGGGCATCGGGGCGACGAAGCGCATGAAATTTTCGCGCCCGTCGAATATCTCGCGCTGTGGCTGGACGCGGTTGATCCCGCCGGTCTGCGGCTGCTGGTTGTACGGAAACGGCAGCGTCCGCGAAATCTGGTGGCGAAGGAATTCCTGCACGGTGCGCACCTTGTCCACGCGATTGATCGCGGCTTCGCCCGAACGCATGCCGCGCACACTCGCGGCGATGCCGCCGAACGCGCCGGCCAGCAGCAGCGCGAGCAGGACCAGCGCGAGCAGGATCTCGAGCAGCGTGAAGCCGGCGCTGTGTGCGCGCGGCCTGATCACGCGTGCAGCGCGATGCGCGCTTGCGCCGACCGCAAGCGGCACGGGGCCGTGGCGCGGCCATGCTGCGGACTCGCGCGCGAGGCGCGCGGCGAGCTCGCGTGCGCCGACCGCGCGCAGACGAGAGCTGGGGGTGGGGCTGGAGCGAAGTGCTGCACTGCGCATCGCTAGCCTCCGAAGCCGGGCAGCGGCGCCGGGCTGCCGGCTCGCGCCGGGCCCATCGCCCGCAGCGTGACGAAGCGCGCGTTGTGCATGAGGTACTGATTGCCCCAGCTGACGACGAGTTCGAGTTGGAACAACTCAATTCCGCCAGGGGCCGAGATCGGCGACGGCCCTGCCTGCAGCACCGTGTTGTTGCTCGTGACCGGGATCGGCTGGTAGCGGCTGACGTTGAGCCGCCAGCTGAAGCGGTCGTCGAACTGCCCGCTGCGACCGCCTTCCTCTAGCGGCTCGCCGACGCCCTGCACGTCGAGCAGCGATTGTGCGAAAAGCGCAGCCTGGGTGTATTCGGCGGACTGTTTCGTCGTGTGCAGCGCGCCACCGAGGATCTGCATCAGGATGCCGAAGCCGAGCGCAAAGATCACGAATGCCGCGATCAGCTCGATCAGCGTGAACCCCGCGCTCTTTTGAAATACCGGCGTCGCGCGCCGCGCGCCGATCGCTCCCCGCGCCAATGCAGCATCGGGGGCACGCGCAGCGTGACGATCACTCCCCCACTCCCGACCAGCGGGACAGCGCAAGCGGTCAGTGCGGAGCAGCCCAGTCGAGATTGGAATAGTCCGCGCGATGCTGGACGAACCACCCTCACCCGCCGCGCGCTGCGCGTCGACCTCTGCCGCCCGCGGGAGAGGAAAGCTGCGCGAGACGATCACGCCCAAATGGACCCGCAGAGATTCCTCAACGCGCATCGGGCTCATTGGTGCAACTCCTCGCGCGTCACGCTGCCGGTAAGCCAATCGACGCTGATGCGCCACTCGGCGCGATCCATCAACACCGAGATGTGACCACCCGTCGATGCGCCATCCGCGAAGAAGCGGATGCTGCCCGAGGTGTCGCTCGTCTGTTCCTGCTCCGCAGTATACAAATTCAGGCGCATCGACTTCGGCAGCTGCACGCTGCCGCGTCCTGGCGCACGATAGCTGTTGTTCGCGAGGTCGAGATCGAACGTGGTTTCCTGACCCTTCACGATCGCCTGCCCGCGCGTGTAGCGCAGCGCCGCGACCAGATCGCGACTCGCCGCCTGCACTTTCGCGGCATTGAATATGCGCGAGAACGATAGCGTGACGATACTGACGGCGATCGCGAGCAACACGATCACCGCGATCATCTCGATCAGGCTGAACCCCCCGCTCTTATAGGATACCGCTGTCGCGCGACGCGCGACGATCACTCCCCGCTCCAATGAAGCGCTGCGGTCACGCGCAGCGTGACGATCACTCCGCGTTTGCCGCCCAGCGGGAGAGGGCAAGGGGTGAGGGTGGGGCCCTCGCGTCGACAGTGGGATAGGCCGCACAATGCCGGACGAACCACCCTCACCCGCCGCGCGATGCGCGTCGATCTCATCCGCGAGCGGAAGAGGGGGGTGCGCGGCGTCGTCTGCGGACCAGCGCGAGCCGTGTGGGGTCTCGCACTCAGTCGCGCGCACGCGACCGACGGTCAGACGCGGGCGAGAAACGCTCCGCGGACCGCGTCCAATGGCAGATGCGAGCCGATCACCGTTCACCACTCACCAGGTCATCATTCCCAGTTACCCACGTCCTTGTTGAGAGCGTCGCCGCCGGGCGTGCCATCCTTGCCGAGGAAGATGATGTCGAAGTCGCCGTGATCGCCCGGCGTCTTGTACTGGAACGGGTGATCGAACGGATCCTTGATATCGACCGGCTTCGCGTACGGGCCGCTCCAGTTCGCCGCGTTGCCGGGTCGCGTGATGAGGTCGTTGAGGCTCTGCGGCAACGAACCGTTGTCGAGCGAGTAGGCCTGCACCTTCATTTCGAGCGAATGCAGCTGCGCCTTGGCGGCGTTGTACTTGCCGCGCTGGAAGTTCTCGAAGATCTTGTTGCCGACGATCCCCATGACGATGCTGAGCAGCACGATCACCATGATCATCTCGATCAGCGTGAAGCCGCGCGCGCGCTGCGCGACGCCGCGCATCTCGTGGCCGGCGCGGCGCACTGCGGCGTTGCTGGAAATTTTTGTTTTCATCATTTTTCTCATTGGATGGAACCGCCCAGACTGAGGATCGGCATCATGATCGCGAGCATGATGACGCCAACCACGCAGGTCATCACGAGGATCAGCACGGGCACCAGGCCCGCAAGCAACCGATCGACCGTATTCTTTGCTTCGACGTCGAACGTGTCGGCGACCTTCAGCAGCATCTCGTCGAGCGCACCCGACTCCTCGCCGACGCTGATCATCTGCGTCGCGAGCTTCGGGAAGCGCTTGCTCTG
>JBDTYX010000201.1:0-6151 GCA_040005435.1 Rudaea sp.
GGACACGCTGCTGCGCAACGCCGATGCCGCGATGTACACGGTCAAGGAGTTCGGGAAGTTCGGCTTCCGCTTCTTCGAACGCAGCATGCACACGATCGCGCACGAGCGCCTGACGCTGTCTCAGGAATTGCGCGAGGCGCTGAACATCGGCGCGATCGAAGTGCACTATCAGCCGCAGAAGTACCTGCGCACGGGATCGCTCGCCGGACTCGAGGCGCTCGCGCGCTGGAACCACCCGACGCGCGGCACGATCAGTCCGACGGTATTCGTGCCGATCTCCGAGCGCTCCGGTCTCGTCGCGTCCCTGGGCACGCACGTGCTGCGCACCGTGATCGAACACCTCAAAGGCTGGTCGCAGAACGGCTTCGAGCCGCCCTATGTCGCGATCAACCTGTCGCCGCAGGAGCTGCGCGACCCGGGTTTCGCCGACAGCGTGCACGAGGCGATCGTCTTTCACGGCATCGAACCATCGCGCATCCGCTTCGAAATCACCGAGTCCACCGCGACGCGGCATCCCGAAATCACGCTGCGCCTCCTGCGCCAGCTCGAGCAGAAGGGTTTCGAGCTCGCGATCGACGATTTCGGCACCGGCTACTCGAGCCTGAGCTATCTGCGCCAGATGCCCGCGCGCACGGTCAAGATCGACCAGTCGTTCGTGCGCGGCAGCACGCAGAATCGCGCCGATCGCGAGATCACCGAGGCGATCGTCGCGCTCGCGAAGAAGCTGCACCTCGAGACCGTCGCGGAAGGCGTCGAACTCGAGGAAGAGGCGCTCTGGCTCAAGGAAATGGGCTGCGACATCGGCCAGGGCTTCTACTTCGCACGTCCGATGCCCGCCGACGAACTTCTGATGCGCTTCCGCGTCGCGAGCGCGGTGATCCGGCGCGAGAGCCCGTCGAGCGAGACCGAGCCACCCGCGATCGTCTGACGACGCGCACACATCTGCTGGCCTTCTCAGTGCTGCTTGTTCGTCGTCGCGTCCGCGGTCACGGCGATTCGATCGGCGTGCGCTTGGCGATCGCGCGATAGGTGCGCCAGCCGACGAACCCGAGGCAGTAGAACACGCTCGAAGCGAGCGCGAGGCGGAACGCGCTGCTCGCGGCGAACGGCCCGATCACGCCGGCGAGCAGCGCGCTGAAGCTGAGCATGATGAAAGCCTGGACCGATGACGCGCTGCCGCGGAGGCGTGGAAAGCGGTCGAGCACGAGCAGGTTCACCGTCGGCCCGACGAGGTTGACGCCGACGGCGCCCAGTGCGATCGGCAGCACCGCCCAGGGCACGCGCGCGGGTTGTACGAACCACGCCACGAGCAAATTCAGCGCGGACGCCATCAGGATCAACGCATAGCCCCAACCGACCAGTACGCGCATCGCCACGCGTCCCGCGAGTCGCCCGGTGAGCCAGGCGCCGGCGACGAGCCCGCTGATCGCCGGAATGAACAGCCACGGGAAATGATTCTGGTCGAGGCGCAGGATCGTCAGGATGAAAACCGGCGCACAGGCGATGTAAAGGAAGAAACCCGCCGAGTTGAAGGTCAGCGCGAATGCGAGCGCTGCAAACTCACGGTCGCGCACGATCGCGAAGTAACTGCGGACGATGCCGCGCAGCGAAAATACCAGGCGGTGTTCGGCCGGATGCGTCTCTGGCAGCACGACGACGCACAACGCGATCAGCGCGAGCGTGAACGCGGCCAGCGCCCAGAACAACGTATGCCAGCCGCCCGCGGCAACGAGCCAGGCGCCGACGATCGGCGCGATCGCGGGTGCGATGCCGAAGATCATGCTGATGTTGGCCATGAGCTTCTGCGCGCCGTGACCCTCGAAGCAGTCGCGTACGATCGCGCGTCCAACGATCAGGCCGACGCCCGCGCTCGTGCCCTGTAGCGCGCGAAACGCGAGCAACGCATGCATCGACTGCGCGAGCGCGCAGCCCACGGTTGCGACGAGGAACACGCCAAGGCCCCCGAGAATCACCGCGCGTCGACCCCAGGCATCGGAGAAAGCGCCGAGGAACAGCGACATCGCCGCATACGCGAATAGGTAGACGCTGATCGTCTGCTGCATCGCCAGCGCGCTCGCGTCGAACTGGTTCGCGATCTGCGGAAACGCCGGGAACATCGCGTCGATGCAGAACGGGCCGAACATCGCGAGCGCGGCGAGCAGGCCGGCGAGCGCTGTACTATGCGGGACGGCGGGGGTGACCATGGACTCCTGCACGGTGCGACGCCACGGCGGGACGCGCGGCGGCTGTCATCATACCCGCGCGCACGCGATCAGGTAGATTGCTGCTCGAAAGATTGCGCGGCCGCGTGCGACAATCACGCAAGCCCCCTGCAAGCTTCGGAGTTCGGAGTGACGAACGACGCACCCTCGCAGATCAGCAATGGCGAACTGCTCGCCGCGGTCGATCTCGGCTCCAACAGTTTTCACCTCGTCGTCGCGCGCTACGAACACGGCGAACTGCGCGTGATCGATCGCATGCGCGACAGCGTGCGCCTCGCGGCGGGATTGCGGCCCGACGGCTCGCTCGAAGAGAATCGTCGCGAGAAGGCGCTCGCCTGCCTCGCGCGCTTCGGCCAGCGCCTGCGCGTGCTGCCCGATGACCACGTGCGCGCGGTCGCGACGAATACCGTTCGCCGTCTCGCGGCGCCTGCGGTGTTCCTCGGTCTCGCCGAGGAGGCGCTGGGTCACTCGATCGAGATCGTCTCCGGACGCGAGGAAGCGCGTCTTATCTACCTCGGCGTCGCACACGGCATCCCCGAATCCGCCGAGCGACGTCTCGTGGTCGACATCGGTGGCGGCAGCACCGAGTTCATCATCGGCCAGCGTTTCGAGGCCCTCGAGAAGGAGAGCCTGCAGATGGGCTGCGTCGCGAGCACGCTGCGCTTCTTCGACGACGGCAAGCTCAGTGCCAAGCGCTGGCATCGCGCGCAGACCGAGATCGCCGTCGAACTGCAGCAGTTTGCAGCCGACTACCGGGCGCAGGGGTGGGGTGAGACGATCGGATCGTCAGGCACCGTCAAGGCGATCGGCTCGGTCGCGCAGGCGGCGGGCTGGTGCGAAAGCGGTATCACGCGGGTCGCGCTGTGGCGCATCCGCGACGCGATCATCGCAAGCGGCAGCATCGACAAGTTGCGCCTGCCGGGCCTCGCAGACGACCGCGTCGGAGTATTCGCGGGCGGCGTCGCGATCCTCGAGGCCTGTTTCGCCGCGCTCGACATCAAGCAGATGCGCGTCTGCGAGACGGCCATGCGCGAGGGTCTGCTGTACGACATGATCGGACGCGCGGAGCAACGCGATCCGCGCACCGCGAGCATCGACGCGCTGGCACTGCGCTATGCCGTCGATCGCGCACACGCGGGCCGCGTCGAGGACACGGCGCTTGGCCTCTACGAGCAGGTCGGCCTCGACTGGCAGCTCAACCGCGAGGCTTACGACTGGCTGACCTGGGCCGCGCGCATCCACGAGATCGGGCTCGCGATCGCGCACAGTCAGCATCATCTGCACGGCGCCTATATCGTCGAGAACTCAGACCTCGCCGGATTCGCGCGCCACGAGCAGCAGGTGCTCGCGGCAATACTACGCAGTCACCGACGCAAACCCGATCCGGCCGTGATCGCGGCGCTGCCCGAGCGATTGCGCCGGCCGGCGGCGCGCGTGACCGCGCTGCTGCGACTCGCCGTGCTGCTGCAACGCGCCCGCGCCGCGGAGCCGCTGCCACGCAGCGAGCTGCGCATCGACGACAAGACGTTGCAGCTGCGTCTGCCCGCCACATGGCTCGATCAGCATCCGCTGACGCGCACCGACCTCGAGCAGGAACGCGATTACCTGAAGCATCTCGACGTGAAGCTGCAGGTCAAGTCCGACGAAAAACTCGCGGCCTGAGGAAAAACGCGGCCTCGCCATCGGGGCGTGTCTGCGGCCATCAATCCCGCTATCATTTCACCTACGCTGCCCCGGAGAATCCCATGTTCAAGCACCTCCTGTTCTCGCTGGCAATCGCTGCCACGCCCTTGCTCGCCTCGGCGCAAGCCGCGCCTGCCGCGAAGCCTGCTGCGAAGACGCCCGAGCCTACCAAGGCGACCGAAGCGGCCAAGCACGTCGTGCTGCACACGAGTCAGGGGGACATATTCCTCGACCTGTATACGGACAAGGCGCCCAAGTCGGTGGACAATTTCATGCAGTATGTGGACAGCGGCTTCTACAACGGCACGGTGTTCCATCGCGTGATCCCGGGTTTCATGGTCCAGGGCGGCGGGTTCACGAAGGACTTGCAGCTCAAGCGCACGCGTGCGCCGATTCGCAACGAGGCCAACAACGGCCTGTCGAACCTCAAGTACAGCGTCTCGATGGCGCGCACCGGCGACCCGCATTCGGCCGCGGCGCAGTTCTTCATCAACCTCGTCGACAACAAGCGGCTCGACTACACCGCAGACACGAATTCGCTGACCTGGGGATACTGCGTGTTCGGCAAGGTCACGAAGGGCCAGGAAGTCGTGGACAAGATCGCGGCGATTCCGACCGGCCCGTCTGGACCGCTGCAGTCCGACGTGCCGACGACGACGGTCACGATCGACAAGGTCGAAGTCGTCCAGTGACGCGGGGCGGGAGCCGCGTCCATGCGCACGCCTCCCGCGTGACCCTGCGCAGCTGCGCGCGACGGACGTCGAACGATCCGGCGCGCCGCGCGCCGCGCGCGCAGGCGTGAGGCGATCAACGCGTGCCGTCGCTGTTCATCTCCGACCTGCACCTCGACGAGACACGTCCGCATATCGTCGATCTGTTCGCGACGCTGCTCGCAGGCCCCGCGCGCGATGCGAACGCGCTGTACATCCTCGGCGACCTGTTCGAGAGCTGGATTGGCGATGACGACGATGCCGCGCTCGCCGCCCGCGCTTCGGCCGCGACCCGCGCGCTCAGCGGGCATGGCGTGCCGGTCTACTTCATCCATGGCAATCGCGACTTCCTGCTCGGCGAGGGCTACGCGGCGTGCGCCGGGATCACGCTGCTGCGCGACGGCAGCGTCGTCGACCTGGACGGCGAGCGCACGCTGCTGATGCACGGCGACACGCTGTGCACCGACGACGTCGAGTATCTGAAATTCCGCGCGATGGTGCGCGACCCGCGCTGGCAACAGCAGTTTCTCGCGCGCCCACTCGCGGAGCGTCGCGCGTACGCCGCGCAGGCGCGCGACGCGAGCCGCATGCACACCGCCAGTGCGCGCCCCGAGATCATGGACGTCAACCCTCGCGCAGTCGCCGATGCGATGCGCGCGCACGACGTCCGCCGTCTGATCCACGGTCATACGCATCGCCCCGCGACACACGGGTTCGACCTCGACGGTCAGCGCGCTGAACGCATCGTCCTCGGCGACTGGTACGAGCAGGACAGTTTTCTGGCTATCGGCTGAATGAGTGCACGCGCGGTGCCCAACGTGCGCGGCCGCGGCGCGCGCAACCAAGCCCGAAGGCGTAGCATGGAAGGTGGAATCACAGCGGATGTATCCCATGAAACTACTTCAGCGTTTCGCACTGTCTGTCATCCTGTTCGGTGTCTCCGTCTGCGCGTTCGCAAACGACGGCTACGTCACCTCGGCAGTGAGCCTGCGCGCCGGCCCCGACACGACGTTCCCGCTGATCACCGTGCTGCCCGAAGGGATGCCCGTGTCGGTGCAGGGCTGCGTCGACGGCTATGCTTGGTGTGACGTCATCGCCGAGGAGGATCGCGGCTGGGTCTCTGGCCAGTACGTCGCATTCGTGCAGGACACCCAGCCGGTCTACCTGAGCGATTATGGGCCGCGTGCCGGCATCCCGATCGTAGCGTTCGCGATCGGCCTGTACTGGGACAACTACTACAGAAATCGCCCCTGGTACGACCGACGCAGCCACTGGTCGAGCTGGCGCCCGGCTTACCGCCCGCTTCCGCATCGGCCACCGGGCTTCCGCCCGCCGCCGCCGCGTCCGCCGGGCTGGCGTCCGCCCCCGCGTCCGCCGACCGGCGGTGGCAATCGTCCACCGCCAAGACCCAATCCGGGTGGCGGCAACCGTCCGCCCCCGCGTCCCAATCCGCCTGGTGGCAATCGTCCGCCGCCGCGTCCCGATCCGCCCGGCGGCAACCGTCCGCCGCCGCGCCCGAATCCTGGTGGTGGCAAC
>JBDTYX010000034.1:0-20634 GCA_040005435.1 Rudaea sp.
CGATGGATCACGTGATCAAGACGATGCGCGACGGCCTGCCTCAGGATCCGTGGCACGAATACTTCAACGCGCCCGCAGTCCTGCAGGCGCTGATCGCCAAGGGCGCGCTCGGCCAGAAGAGCGGCGCCGGGTTTTTTCGCAAGCTCGGCAAGGACATCCAGGTGCTCGACCCGGCCAAGGCGGACTACGTCGCGGCCGCGGGCACGATCAGCGACGAGGTCGCGGCGATCCTCAAGCTGCGTTCGCCCACCGAGAAGTTCGCCAAGCTGCGCGCGAGCGGCGATCCGCAGGCGCAGTTCCTCTGGGCGGTGCATCGCGACCTGTTCCACTATGCCGCTTTTCATCTTGCGGACATTGCGAGCACCGCACGAGACGTCGATTTCGCGATGCGTTGGGGCTACGGCTGGCAGGTCGGCCCGTTCGAGACCTGGCAGGCCGCAGGATGGGCGCAGGTTGCGCAATGGATCAACGAGGATGTCGCTGCGGGCAAGGCGATGAGCCCGGCGCCTCTGCCCGCCTGGGCCACCGACCCGCAGCGCACCGGCGTGCATACGGCCGATGGCTCGTACTCGCCGACCGAAGGCAAGTACCTGCCCCGCTCCAACCATGCCGTGTATCGGCGCCAGATCTTCCCGCAGATCGTGCTTGGAACGAGAGTCGACAAGGGCACGACCGTGCTCGAGACCGACGATGCGCGGCTGTGGCATGGCGGGGACGATATCGCGGTGCTGTCGTTCAAGACGAAGATGCACACGATAAGCGCCGGCGTCATCGACGCGGTGTTGCGCTCCATCGATGAGGCGGAGCGCAACTTCGGCGGCCTCGTGATCTGGCAGGAATCCGAACCGTTCAGTGCGGGCGCCGACCTGTCGGGCGCTATGACTCTGCTGCAGGCGGGCAAGCTCGTCGAGTTCGATGCGTTCGTTGCGCGCTTCCAGCAGGCCAGCATGCGCATCAAGTTCGCGCTGGTGCCGGTCGTCGCCGCCGTGCGCGGCCTGTGTCTCGCGGGCGGCTGCGAATTCCAGATGCATTCGGCGCGCACGGTCGCCGCGCTCGAGAGCTACGTCGGCCTCGTCGAGGCCGGCGTCGGTCTGCTGCCCGCGGGCGGCGGCCCGAAGGAGTTCGCGTTGCGCGCGTCGCAGAACGCAATCGAAGGCGACGTGTTCACCCAGCTGAAGGCGGTCTTCCAGACAATCGCGATGGCCAGGGTGTCCGCCAGTGCGCTCGAAGCGAAGGAACTGGGACTTCTGCGGCCGAACGACGTGGTCGTTTTCAATGCCGATGAGCTGCTCTACACGGCCAAGGCGGTGGCGCGAGGACTGGCCGATGCGGGCTACCGGCCGCCGCTGCCCAATCGCCAGATCACTGTCGCCGGCGACGTCGGCGCGGCGACGCTCAAGGCGGCGGTCGTCAACATGCTCGAAGGCGGCTTCGTCTCCGCGCATGACATGGAGATCGCGGGACGCATCGCCGACGCGCTCTGCGGCGGACAGATCGAGCGCGGTTCGATCGTCGACGAACAATGGCTGCTCGACGTCGAGCGCGCGCATTTCGTCGCGCTCGCGCAAATGCCCGAGACCCAGGATCGCATCACCCACATGCTCAAGACCGGCAAGCCGTTGCGCAACTGAGGCAGAGCGCGCGTCGACGCAGCATCGCTGCGCCGACCGCGTCACAACAAGCCCCAGCCGTGACAGGCCCTCCGTCCCACCTGCGAGAAGAAATCCCATGACCAGACAGATTCAGGACGCCTACATCGTCTCCGCGACGCGCACGCCGGTGGGCAAGGCGCCGCGTGGTGTTTTCCGCAATACCCGACCCGACGACATGCTCGCATTCGCGATCGACGCAGTGCTGTCGGGTTTCCCGCAGATCGACAAGGCGCGCATCGACGACGCCGTGATCGGATGCGCGATGCCCGAAGCGGAGCAAGGCATGAACATCGCGCGCATCGCGGTGCTGCTCGCGGGGTTGCCTAACGTCGTTTCCGCCGTCACCGTCAACCGCTTCTGCTCTTCGGGGCTTCAGGCCGTTGCGATGGCCGCGGACCGCATCCGGCTCGGCGAGGCGGACCTCATGCTCGCGGGCGGCACCGAATCGATGAGCATGGTGCCGATGATGGGCTACCACCCGGTATTCAATCCGTCGATCTTCAGCAACGAACATATCGGCATCGCGTACGGCATGGGCATTACCGCCGAGAAGGTGGCCGAGCAATGGCAGATAACGCGCGAACAGCAGGACGCGTTCGCCGCGGCAAGCCATGCCAAGGCGCTCGCGGCGATCGCCGCGGGTGAGTTCAGGGACGAGATCACGCCCTTCGAACTCGCGGATCACTACCCCGATCTCGGCCGTCGCGCGATCGTCGACGACACGCGCACGATAGCCAACGACGAGGGCCCGCGACCAGGCACGACCGTCGACGTGCTCGCAAAACTCAAACCCGTTTTCCGCGCCAACGGCAGCGTCACCGCCGGCAACTCGTCGCAGATGTCCGATGGCGCAGGCGCGGTGCTGCTCGCGAGCGAGCAGGCGGTGAAGGACTACGGGCTCGCGCCGCTAGCACGCTTCGTCGGCTTCTCGGTCGCGGGCGTGCCGCCCGAGATCATGGGTATCGGCCCCAAGGCGGCGATCCCGAAGGCGCTCAAGCAGACCGGTATCCGCCAGGACGATCTCGACTGGATCGAGCTCAACGAGGCGTTCGCCGCGCAGGCACTCGCGGTCATCAAGGACCTCGGCCTCAATCCGGACAGGATCAACCCGCTCGGTGGCGCGATCGCACTGGGCCATCCACTCGGCGCGACCGGCGCGGTTCGCGTTGCGACGTTGCTGCACGGCATGCGCCGGCGCAAGCAGAAGTACGGCATGGTGACCATGTGCATCGGTACCGGCATGGGCGCGGCGGGCATCTTCGAAGCGTTGTGATTCGGGCGAACCTGCGAACGGTCGCATTGCTACTCGCCGCGACCGTCGCAGGCTGCGTGCAGTTCGTGCCGCGCGATCCCGCGCATTTCAAGGTTGCCGATGCGGACTTCGGTTTGATCGCAGCCGCGGCGCTGCGCCTCGTCGAGCGCACCCGCCCGGTCACGACGATCGTCATCGGCGCCGACCTCGATCCGCGTGCGCTGATTGCATTGCGGCGGTTGCGCCCGCTCGCGCGCCGCGCGGACGTTCCGCGCACGCCAGAGCTCGCGCTTCCAGGCGGATATTTTGTCGTCGAGGCGTTCGGCATCGACGAGGACGAAGCGCTATTCGAGGGCCAGCTTGGGCCCGTCACGCGCGAAGCAGAGGGCAAAAACGTCCCGGGTTGCGGCCTGCGTTTTGCAGTCGCGTTTTATTGGGAACTCACGTCGTGGGCCAACCACTCCTGCAAGATTCTCGACTGCGCCAAGACGAGATCCTGGACGCCCATCGACTATCGCTGCACTGCAGATTTACGCGCACTCGCAAAAGTGAAACGATGCCCGGCGACACCACTCGCCATGCGGAGAATCACGATGATCGGCTACGTCACCCTGGGCACGCGGGATCTCGCCCGTGCCGCCTCGTTCTACGATGCGCTGCTCGCCACGATCGGGGCCAAGCGCTATATGGAGACGAGTCAGTTCATCGCCTGGGCGGTCGCGCCTGACAAGCCGTCGCTCGGCGTGACGTTGCCGCATGATGGCCATGCCGCGACGGTTGGCAACGGCGTGATGGTCGCGCTCGTCGTGGACAGCAAAGAGAAAGTGGACGCTCTCCATCGCAAGGCGCTCGAACTGGGCGGCGCAGACGCCGGGCCGGCTGGGCCCCGTGGCGAGGGCTTTTATGCCGGCTATTTCCGCGACCTGGACGGCAACAAGCTCAACGCTTTCTGCATGGGTTGAGCGACAAAGCTTCAGGCATGCCCTCGCGCCCGCGCTGGCCGCCCGAATACGCCTGGGCGAGGCAATCTCTCCCGGGGTGGCGTCGAAAGCGTGACCGCCCACGGAACTTCGCGTCGTCGTGGCGGGTCTTTTCGTCAATACCCCAAGGGGCTCTCAATGAACCTGCGCGCGCTCAAATTCATCGGCGAGTACAAGTCGCTGCTCCTGTTCTTCGGCCTGATGATGGTCTTCCGGTCGGCCGTGGCCGACTGGATGTACGTGCCGACGGGGTCGATGAATCCGACAATCGTCGAAGGCGATCGCATTCTGGTCGACAAATTCGCCTATGGCCTGCGCGTTCCATTCACCGAACTCAGGCTGACGGCCGGCAACGATCCGATGCGTGGAGACATAGTCATATTTCCCTCGCCGCAGGACGGCACGGTGCTCGTCAAACGCGTGGTCGGGCTGCCCGGTGATTCCGTCACGATGCATGATGAGCGGCTTTTCGTGAATGGTGAGCCGATCGAATCCACCCCGGCGAACGAGGCCGCCGACGTGGACCTGCTCGCCGTAACGCGAAGCGAACAGCGCTACTACCTAAGCGAAACACTCGGCGCGGCGCCACATCCGATAATGGTGCTGCCCAACCGCTACGCGATGCGCTCGTTCGGTCCCGTCGCGGTGCCCGCGGGGCAGTATTTCATGCTCGGCGACAGTCGCGACAACAGCAAGGATTCGCGATATTTCGGATTCGTCCCGCGCGCGAGCATCATCGGGCGTGCGCATCGCGTCGCATATTCGCTCGACTCTGACCGCTGGTATCTGCCACGTGTCGATCGTTTCATGGCCGCGCTGCACTAGCCATCCGGCCCCGGGCCGTGCCTACGCGCGGCGGCACAGGCGGCGGCTACGCTGTGCCCTACGCCTGCCGAACATCCCCGTCGGAGCCGGGACCGCAGAGGCGGTCGCGGCCCTGTGCCTTGGCGCGATAGAGCGCCTCGTCGGCCTGCTTGACGAGCACGTTGGGGTCTTTTGTTGCGTCCGGTACGACGATCGCCACGCCCATGCTTATCGTGACGTGCGCGGCGGCGCTCGATTGACGATGCTCGATCTTTAGCGAGCGTACCCGCAGCAACATGCGTTGCGCGACTGACAATGCCTCGTCTGCGCCGCAGTCTGTGAGAAGCACCGCGAATTCCTCGCCGCCGTAGCGCGCCGCGATGTCCGCTTTCGATCGCACTACGGCAGTCAACGTGCCGGCCACCGAGGCCAGCGCCGCATCGCCAGCGAGGTGACCATAGGTGTCGTTGTAGGCCTTGAATGCGTCGATGTCGCACAGCAACACCGCCAACGAGGCGCCCCTACGCGCGTGTTCAGCCCAGGCCTGATCGAGATGCTCATCGAAAGAGCCGCGATTCGCGATTCGCGTGAGACCGTCCAGCGATGCGAGGCGCTGCAACTCTGCGTTGGCGTTGCGCAGCGCTTCGGTACGCACTGCGACTTCATGGGTCAGTGCGCGCTCGCGCGTGCGCAAGCGCAGGACACGCAGCTGATAGATCGCCACGAGCAGGCCGAAAACGACCACGGCGATAAGCGTCCTGAACCAGAACGTTTCGTACCAGCTCGGCACAATCGTGAAACTCACGCTGGCGCCGTCGTTGTTCCAGACGCCGTCGTTGTTGCTCGCGATCGCGTGAAACACATACTCGCCCGCGGGCAGGTTCGTATAGTAGGCAACGCGACTCGCGCCGGCATCGACCCAGTCACGATCGAATCCTTCGATGCGGTAGCGGTATCTGACTGCCGCCGGAGCGACGTAGCTCATGCCGGCGTAGTGCAACTCGATGCGGTCCACGCCGGGGCCGATACGCCCGACGTGATCGAGGTCTACGTCCTTGCCGTCGACCAGCATGCGCTCGATCGCCACAGGGGGACGCAGCGCATTCAGCCGCTCGCGCTTCGGGTCGACGATCACGACGCCGTTCGAGGTTCCGATCCACATGCGACCGTCGCTCGCGCGCAAGCCCGGCGACTGTGAGGCGCCGTTGGCCTGCTGAGAGAGCATTCCGTCGTTCTTGCCGAACCACAGCGGCTCGATTTTTGCCTTCGCGTCCCGATCGAGTGCCTTGAGATCGGCCAAGCCGATCCTTGCAATGCCGCGGTTCGAGCTGAGCCAGAGGTGGCCTTCCTCGTCGTCGAGGATCGTGAAAACAGCATCGCCGTAGAATCCGGCGCGTTCGGTATACCGAACGACGCTGCGATCGTGCACGCGCATGAGGCCGACGCTCGTCCCGAGCCACATGTCGCCGTCCTTGTCGGGATGAAACGCGAACACGCTGGTATTCGGCAGCCCGTCGGTCCCGCACGTGTCGAGCGCCCCGGCGCGCAAGCAGCGCAGGCCGCTGCGCTCACCGATCCACAGGCGGCCTTCCGCGTCCTCGTAGAGCGCGCGCGTATCGTCGCCACGCGTCTGCTCGACGACCGTGACCTTGTTGTCCTTGATCTTTGCGATGCCTTGCAGCGTCGCAACCCACATGCCGCCATCACGACTGCGCGCAAACGCAAAGACGATCGTACCGGGTAGCCCGTCGGCGATTCCCACGTTGCGAACCCTGCCGTCAGCGGAGATGCGACTCGCTCCCTCGATCGTGCCGACCCACAGGCTCTCGTCATCGCTTACGATCGCGCGCACCAGCCTGCTCGGTAATTTTTCGTTGAACGTCGACGCGGGGACGAGCGACTGACCTTCGTAGCGGGCGAGCCCGCCGCCATCGGTGCCGACCCATATCGTGTTGGCGGCGTCTTGATAGACCGCGCGCACCGAATTGGACTCCAGTTCGCCAGTTACGGTGATCAGCTTGGAGTCGCTGAATCGATGCAGGCCGTTCGAAGTCGTACCCATCCACAGGTTGCCTTCGTTGTCCTCGAACATCGAACGCACGGTCTCACCGGACAGGCCATTGATCTTATTTTCACATTCGAGATGAACTTTGGTCAGGCGGCAGATGCCGATACCCAATGGGGCGAGCCAAAGGCTGCCGTCGCGATCGCCGAGAAGCGAGAAGATGCGCTTCGAGTCCAGAGCCGCAAGCCGCGGATCCCTCTCGAATCTTCCCTCGCGATATCTCGCGGGGCCCGCCTGCGTGCCGGCCCAGATCGTTCCGGCGTGATCGATCGCGAGGCTGTAGACCGCATTGTTCGGTAGTCCACGCGACGTGTCGAGGATCTCGACTTTCCCATCGTGCCAGTGCACGACCCCGACCCCATCAGCGGAAATCCACACACCGCCATCCTGATCCGCGACCATCGCGCGATAGAAGCCGCGCGGAAATCCACTCTCGGCGCCGAACAGGTGCATGCCAGACGCGTCCATTCGCGCGACGCCGACATTCGTCGTCAGCCACAGCGCGCCCTTCGTGTCCTGCACGATGCCGAACACGCTCTCCATCTTCGCGGGAAGCGGAACGGCCTCGAGTTCGTGCTTACTGCTGCGGTAGAGGCCACCGTTTAGCGTTCCGACCCAGAGGCTGCCCTCGCGGTCGACATCGACCGCGGTGATCGCCGAGCTGCGCAGGACAGGTGTGACGCGCTGATCGATACCTTCGAAATCAGCGCCGCTGTAGTGGACGAGTCCGCCATAGGTCGCCAGCCATATCGAGCCATCGAGACGCTGGGCTATCGACAACACGGTGCTCTGCGGCAGCTGATTCTCGTACCAGACGTGCGGCAGCTGGCGAATCGCGCGATCAGGATCGAGCGCGAACGCCGGCCTGCCGACGATCAGTAGCAGGAGAACGAACGCTATCCCCCAACCCCGTTGATATGAAATTTTCACGCTAAAGACGCTGTTTTCCAGACGAAATCTATTTGCTCAGGCGTGATATTCAAGAGGCGTGCCAAGCGACTGAGTTTTATCGCAATTGGCCGTCTTGAACACCTTTCCGCATGTATTGGGGCCGATCCGCCGTGCGCTGAAAAACCGCGGTCGCCCACGTCTCGATCAAAACTATGTCATAGAAGGCGCAAGTGGGGCCCTGCCAAGCCTGGGCGGCGATCGCGGATCCGTGCCACCGAAGTGTCTGATTGCTCGGCCGTCCTAAAAATCGAGAGAGAGCAGATGCTGCAGGCCGTCTTGCGTGCACCCACTGCGCGTTCGCGGCGAAGCGCGCGGCAGACCACTAGCGCGAGACACGACGCGTCGCGGATACGAACCCGTATCTCGCGAGTACGGGCTGCAGCGCCTCGATCCAGATTGCGTAGCCCGCCGGCCGCATGTGCAGGCCGTCGGGCTGCAATAGTTCGGGACGCGGCTGTCCCACGGCGTCGAGCATCGTCTTCGTCACATCGATCATCACGATATCGCGTCGGCCGCGCGCCCATGCGCCGATCATCTCGTTGGCCTCGCGCATGCGCGGCCATAGCGCGAATCGCGCGACGCTCGGTTTGATCGAGAGATAGAGGATGGGGGTTCGCGGCGACTCCTGGCGCACGCTCGCAACGAACGCCTCGAAGTCGGCAAGCACCTGACGCGACGAGCGACCCTCGGCGATGTCGTTGTCGCCCGCGTAGAGAACGACGACATTCGGATGGTAGGGCGACACGAGTCGAGCGACGTTGCGCGTCGCATCTTCGATCCGAGAACCGCCGAAGCCACGGTTGACGACCGGGATGCCTGGAAAATCAGCGGCCAGCGTCGACCACAGACGAATCGAGGAACTGCCGACGAACAGCACGCCGTGTTGTGGCGGGTGCGCAGCATCGGCCGCGATCAGCGCGTCGATCTCGCGTTGCCAAGGATCCACCGCGGCGCCGGCAACGGGGCTGCAGCCGATGAGCAACAGCCACACGAAGAGCCCGCGACCCGTCGCGCCTGCGCGCCGGAGAATCTGCCCGATCGTCATGTGCCCCCCTTCGCCTGGACCGTCGGCATCGTCGCGCAATCGAAGTGAGATGACCATCACAGAATGATCCGAGGCAGCGCAAAACCTGAGCTGCGCAGCTTTTCGCTGGCCCGGTTTTTGCTTTTCATTGCTCCATCAAACCGACAACGAAACCGACCCCATGGCCACGATGACCGCCGCCGTTCACCCCTACTATCAGCGTCGCTATCGCCGCATCGTCTGGCGTCAGCGCTACGACGGTCTGGTGACGGTCGCCTATCGCAGCGGTCATGCTATCGCTGGCATTTCGGGCCCGTGGTCAGAACGTTACGTGCTGACCTGGTGGTCGCAGCAGTATTCGGCCGGTTCGCTCGAACTGTTCGATTCGCTAGAAGCCGCACAACTCGCTGTTTCGAAACGCGTTCAGGCCAATCAGACCGATCGCGGCAGCGACCTGCAATCGGTGCTGCAGAGCATCCGCACGACACTGCGCCGGCCATCCTGGATCGCGCGCGTGCGGTCGCTTTTCTGGCGTACCCGCGCTGAAAAGATCGCCGACTCGACACTGCAGATGCGCAACCAGTACATGCGCCAGGACACCGACCTCAGCGGAATACATTTCGACGCCTACTGCTGAGGCGATCACCGCACGGGTGACGCAGCAGGTCAACCGTCTGCGTCAGCGGGACACGCCGCCGACGTGCGCGGTCGGCAGCGCGCGAGCGCGGCGTGCCGAATTCTTCTGATTGACGAAAACGCGGTATCGGTCGCAGAATCGGCATTCCGACCCACCCGTCGGCGGCGATCCGTGTATATTCTTGAGTTACAGGGGATACGCCGTTGAATTCTAGGGGTATTCCATGTCGATTTTTGTGCGCTCCATTGCCCTCTTCCGCGGCTACCAGCTCGGGCGTCAATTCGGCGTCATTGAGCGCTGCATCCAATCGCTGCCGCAACCTGCGCTGATCAAGCTCGAGACCCTGCTCAAGGCGGAAATCGCACGCGCCGAGCAGTGTGAGTTTCCGCACCTGTACGGAACGCCGCCCGGACAGCGCTACCTGCCATGGGGTCTCGGCACGCAAACCGGGTTCGAGCGCGTGCAATCGGACAATCTCGAAGTGCGCCTGCGCGGCATCGCGCTGTGGCTCGCCGTGGTTTTCCATGAGACCCGTGATTCGCCGCACAGCAACATGCTTCCACAGCAGCGCAACGTGCTGCGCGTGCTACGCGAACTCAAGCCGGCAGGCGTGCGCGCTAGCAAGGCGGAGCAGTGGATGGCCACCGCCTGATCTCGACATTCTGATTTCGACATTCAGATCTCGGTACCCTGATCAGATATCTTGGTCCGGCAAAGCGGCCTGATCACAAGAACCTGATCACCTTTTAAAGACTCGAGGGCGCCATGCGGGCGCCCTTTTTTTCCTCAGCGCAGCTGGCTGTCCTTGCTGCCGCGACGATTGTATCCGGCATAAGCGGCCTGTTCGCCATCGCGCACCGTCTGGCAGGTCACGCACAGGCCGACGCCCGGAACCGCCTTGCGCCGGGCTTCGGGAATCTTCGCTTCACATTCCTCGCAGTGCAGGCGACTCTCGCCCTTCGGCGCGTTGCTGCGCGCGCGCCGGATCGCATCCTTGATCGTCGCGTCGATCTGGTCCTGTACCGCGTTGTCTCCCGCCCAGCCCGTGGCCATCGCGCTCTCCTCACTGCCAAAGCCGCAGATATTGCGGCGAGCACTCCCAAGACAAGAGTATGCGCTCGCGCGAACGGAGGCCATGTGGCGATCCCGCGCTTCGTGCGGACGAAGCAAGCTTGCGTGCGCAGCCAGCTCGCCGGGCCCCCCTTTGCGTCCTGATTATTCCTATACTCGCGACTCGTCCACTCGGGAAGTACACGATATGCGTCGAATCACGGCCCTCGCGGCAGCTTGTTTACTGGCACTCGGCGCACACGCGCAGACGCGCGAGCCATCTCCGCAGGTGCAGGTCGTCGTGCTCAAGGCAGCGCACCTGTTCGACGGGCGCAGCGGCACGCTGGTCTCCCCCGGCAAAGTCGTCGTCAGCGGCGATCGCATCGTCGCGGTCGGCAAGGACGCCGCGACGCCGGCGGGTGCGCGCGAGATCGATCTCGGCGACGCGACGCTGTTGCCGGGCTACATCGATGCGCATACCCATATCACGATGGACCACAACGACAATTGGGCGCAGGGCTTTTACGAGGGTATGTTGCGGTTTCCTGTCGAGCAATCGTTCCACGCCGCTCGCAACGCGCGCGCGACGCTGCGGGCCGGCGTGACCTCGGCGCGTGATGTCGGCAGCAGCGATTTCATCGACGTCGCGCTACGCAATGCGATTAACGACGGTCTCGTTGACGGACCAAGAATGCTCGTCGCCGGCCACGCGATCGGCTCCACCGGCGGCCATTGCGACAGTTCCCCGATCCCGCCCGACGTCATGAAACCCTCGGGTACGCTCGAAGGCGTGTGCAACGGGCCCGAACAGTGTCGGCTCGCGGTGCGCGAACAGATGAAATACGGCGCCGACGTGATCAAGATATGCGCTTCCGGCGGCGTACTGTCGGAGAGCGATCCCGTCGATGTTCCGCAACTTACGCCAGAAGAACTGCGCGCAATCATTGGCGAAGCGCATGCCTGGCGGCGCAAGACGGCTGCGCATTCGCACGGCGACCTCGCCGCAAAGCAGGCCGTCGAGGCCGGCATCGACTCGATCGAGCACGGCAGCTTCCTGACGGCACCGACGCTGCAGCTCATGAAACAGAAAGGCGTCTATCTCGTGCCGACGCGCATGACCCAGGTGTGGGTCAATAAGAAGGCCGATACGTATCCGGCCAAGATCGGCGCCAAGGCACGCGCGGCCGCGGCGGCACACACGGAGATGTTCCACAACGCGTTGAAGATCGGCGTCCTGATCGCGTTCGGAACCGATGCTGGCGTGTATCCGCACGGCATGAACGCCGAGGAGTTCGGCGACATGGTTGACGTCGGCATGACTGCCTCTGCCGCGCTGCTCACGAGCAGCCAGGGATCGGCGAGGTTGCTCGGCATCGATGCAGAGACGGGCACACTCGAGGCCGGCAAGTTTGCGGACATCGTGGCCGTGCCGGGCGATGTGTTGCAGAACATCCGCGCGACCGAAAAACCGGTCATGGTGATGAAACACGGCAAGAAAGTGCAACTCGACTGACGGCGCGTTCGAGCACGGCGTCGCTCGGCTGCTCGCGTCTGCGCGCCCTACTCGCGTGCGCGCAGGTCGGCCTCGCTGATCGCGGTCATCGCGAGCTCGAACGACCTGACGCGCGCGGCATGATCGAAGATGTTCGCCGTGATCATCAGTTCATCGGGACGGTGGCGCGCGACGAACGCCTGAACGCCCGAGCGCACCGTGGCGGGCGAACCCACCGCCGCGCAAGCGAGCGCGCGGTCGACGCCGGCCTTTTCTTCGGGTGAGCAGAAGTCCCGCAGGTGCGCCGCCGAGGGCAGCGGTGGTGGCACGAGTCCCGGTCGTCCACGACGCAGGTTGACGAATGCCTGCTGCTGGGTTGTGAACAGACGCGCGGCGTCGGCATCGGTGTCGGAGACGACGGCGTTCAACGCAAGCATCACGTGCGGCCGTCCGAGACGTTCGGACGGACGGAATTCACGACGATAGAGTGTGATCGCCTGTTCGAGCGCATCCGGCGCGAAGTGCGATGCAAATGCATAAGGCAGCCCAAGCGTTGCCGCAAGCTGCGCGCCGAACAGGCTCGAGCCGAGAATCCACATTTCCACGTCGACGCCGGCGCCCGGTACCGCTCGCACCGGTTGGCCCGCTTGCGCGGGTTCGAAGTAATGCATCAATTCGCCCACGTCCGCGGGAAATTCCTCGGCGTTCTGGTAATAGCGACGCAATGCGCGCGCGGCGGCCTGGTCGGTTCCGGGTGCCCGTCCCAAACCGAGGTCGATCCGGCCGGGATACAGGCAGGCCAGCGTGCCGAACTGTTCTGCGACCTGCAGCGGCGCGTGGTTCGGCAGCATCACGCCGCCGGCACCGACGCGAATCGTCGACGTGCCGCCGGCGATATGGCCAATCAGGACCGCTGTAGCGGCGCTCGCGATGCCGGGCATGTTGTGATGCTCGGCGAGCCAGTATCGACGATAACCCACGCGCTCGGCGGCGCGCGCGAGGTCGAGAGAGTTCGCAAAGGTCTGCGTCGCGTCGCTGCCTTCGGTCACGGGCGCGAGATCGAGAACGGACAACGGCAAGGTCGGAAAGGCGGGGGTTTTCATGCACCCGACATGGGGGCAGCCCGAGCCGGCCGCAATGCGCGATGAACGCGGACGGTCACACTCTGCCCAACGGCGGCGCGCGATCGCGCCAAGCCCAGGCTGCGGGCGCGGAACAAACCGTGCAAATATCCCCCGGGGCGGCACGCGGGCAAGAGAATTGCGCCCACTCCTGTCTTACACTGACAATTGGAATTGGGGGTTTGGGCGCAACGTGGCCATCGAAATCGATGAAATGCGTATCGAGGCGAGCGCCTTGAAGATCGGCATGTTCGTGTGCCGGCTCGATCGCCCGTGGGAAGGCACGCCGTTCCTGCTGCAGGGTATCGATCTGCAGACCGAGGAAGACATTCTCTCGGTGCAGGCGCTCTGCGTGTTCGTCTTCGTCGACGCACGCCGCGAGGTCGAACGCGAGCGCGTGCGCCTGCAGACGCTGGCCCCCAGCATCCTTCAGGGTGCCACGATCGAAGGACAGCCGGCAGCGGCTTCGGCGCCGCTCGCGAATACGCCACCCGCGCGTCGCCTGTCAGTCTTGCTGACGCTGCCGCCGTCGTCGTTTTCCGAGTCGCGCTTCGAGCGCGTCACCGTGTACGGCGACACCGCGAGCGCCGACGATGAGCTTCCGCGCGCTCGCCAGGCGCTGCGCAACGTGGCTGAGATGGTCGACCGCATCTACCTCGACGTCACGAGCGGACGGGAATTGTCGATCGAACACGTCGAACAGGCGGTTCGCCCGCTCGTCGCGAGCGTGCTGCGCAACGCAGACAGCTTTCTCTACATCGAAGGGCTGCGCCGGCACGACAACTACACCTATGGCCACTCGATCAGCTGCAGCGCCCTCGCGGCCGCGTTCGGTCGACACATGGGTCTGCATGAAGACGTCATCATCAGCCTCGCGGCGGGCGGACTGCTCATGGATGTCGGCAAGACGCGCGTCGCCGAATCGCTGCTGAACTACCCGGGTTCGCTGTCCTCCGACAAGGTGGAGGTAGTGCGCACGCACGTCGATCACGGACTCGACATTCTCGCCGCGGCAAAGATCACCGACCCTGACGTGGAGGCGATCGTGCGCACCCATCACGAACGCCACGACGGCAGCGGGTATCCGGCGCAACTGTCGGGCAACTTCATTCCGCTCGCCGGGCGCATGCTCGGCATCATCGATACCTACGACGCCATGGCGAACGTGCGGCCCTATCGTCCGGCTGTCTCGCGGCACCACGCCCTGCAGCACATCTACATGGCGCGCGATTCGCTGTTCCAGGGCGAACTGGTCGAGCAGTTCCAGGTCTGCCTCGGCGTCTACCCGACCGGGTCTCTGGTCGAGCTCAACACCGGCGAAGTGGCGGTCGTGATGACGCAGAACCAGGCGCGCCGGCTCAAGCCGAGCGTGCTCGTGCTCAGCACGGCGGGCAAGCAGCCGCTGCGCGAGTTCCGCATCTTCAATCTGCTCGAACAGCGCAAGAGCCACTACGAAGTCACGATCGCCCGCAGCCTCGCGGTGGGCGAATACGGCGTAGACGCCGCAGAGCATTTCCTACTGTGACCGGTCGCGCTGCTTCCATGTCGAATGCGCCGGGTGCGGCGACATGCTGAATCGGACGCGCATCTTCGCAGCGATCGAGTCGCAGATTGCCTCGAGCAGGAATTCTGCAAAACTGTTCGCTATCCTCGCCGTGCGCGTCCGCGGCCTGCGCGACATCGCACTGCAGTTCGGCTACGAGCGTGCGGAACAAGCCGAACAGGATGCCGACGAACTCATTGCGAGGTCGCTGCGCCCCACTGACAGCGTCTTCCGTGCGGGCGATGAGACGTTCGCGGTGATCCTGCCGGACCTCAACAGCCCAAACCACGCGCTGCTTGCGACGACCCGATTGATCAGTGCGTTCGAACAGCCGCTCAATAGCACCACATCGCCGTGGCGTGGCCGTCTCGAACTGGGCGTCGTCTTCAATCCGCAGCACGGCAACGATGCGGAGACGCTCTGGCGCCGGGCGGAACTGGCGGTAGACGACGCGCAGCGCCGCGGCGTGCATTCAGCGTTCTACGATGCGAGCGAAGCGCCCGCCGAGATCAACTACGCCGAGCTGCGCGATTGCATCGAATCCAATCAGCTGCGCGTCTGCTTCCAGCCGATCTGGGATCTGCACACCCAGTCGGTGTGCAGCGTCGAATCACTCGCACGCTGGACGAGTCCGACTCTCGGTGAAGTGCGCCCGGCCGATTTCATCGCGTTCGCCGAGCAGAGCGATCTCATCGTGGCGCTCACGCGCTGGAGCATCAATTCCACCTTCCGCCACGCCGCCACGCTGCGCGAGCGCGAGGGTCTCACGGTCGCGATCAACCTGTCGCCGCGGGTCTTCGCGCGTGCTGGTCTCGTCGAGCAGGTTATGGACGCGCTGAAGATCTGGGACGTGGCGCCGACCGGCGTCGTCGTCGAAGTTACCGAGACGGCACTCGTCAACGACTTCAGCCAGACCCGCCGCGTGCTCGGCAGGCTGCGCGACGAGGGGATTCGCGTCGCGATCGACGACTTCGGCACCGGGTACGCGTCCATCGCGTACCTCAGCAAGTTCCCCGCCACCGAGCTCAAGATCGACAAGTCGCTCATCTCGACGATGATCGCGGACCGGCGCACGGGCCAGCTCGTGCAGGCGCTGCTGCGGCTCGCCCACGACATGGACATGACCGCGACGGCCGAGGGCATCGAGGACGAAGCTACGCGCAAGCTACTCGTCGAAATGGGCTGCGACTACGGACAGGGGTTCCTGCTCGGATATCCTGAGCCCGCCGAAGATTTCATCGCGCGGATATCCCACCAGACCGCCTGATTTCGATTGTTGCGACCGAATCTTGGCGAAACGCGAGGCAGCATGCGCGTCAGCGACCGAAAAAACCGTACCGCGCACTGCGAGCGGCGGCCGTTACGCTGGCCGCCGTCGCGGGTCTGCACTTCTACTTCGCCGGCGTATACGTCAGCTCCGGGCTGTAGCTGTTCACATGCGAAGAGGCGTCGTCGATCGCATCGTTGATCTGCTTGCGCACGCTGTCCGCATCGGCCTTGCCATTTGCCGCCTCGAGCATCTTCCAGACTGGCGGATTCCACCCCTCACCATAATCCGCGAAATTCTTGTACGGGCTTGTGAGGATGTAGTCCGGTGCGCCCTTGTCGCCCCCGCGGACCTTGTAGACGATGAAATGTCCCGCCCACTTGGTCTTGTCCGCGCCCGCGACGATCTTCTTCACGCCGTCCGTGAACGCGTCGTCGCTGCCAGTGCCGTGCTTCAGCGTGAAATAGGTGACGTTGATTAGCGCGGGCTTGAAGTCCTTCATGTCCGGCATGCGGCTCAGTTCGGGCTGCGCGACGAGGAAGGAGGCAGTCTCGCTGCTGAGGTGCGCATTGCCTTCGTTGCGCCATGTGCTTTGGCAATCCTTGCCGGCGGCGCGCATCGAATCTACATCCGCCCATGTCAACGAGCCGGCCACGTAAGAATACTTGTACGTGTCGCCGGTCTCATGGGTGTAGGCAACCCAAGCGTGCTTGAAACCGTGCTGACCAAGACACTTGTTGAAGCTCTTGATCGCCGACTCGTACGCAGCCTGCTCGGCCGGCGCGACGACATCGTTGAAGACCCAGCTTACGTTCGCCTTTTCCGCTCCCGCGGCAACTGCGCCCACGCTTCCGACTGCTGCAATCACCGCCACGACAAAAGTTCTCACGCTCGTCATATGCCCTCCCGCAGAGTTGAGTTCAGGTTCCACCCTCTTCGCGTCGCGAAGGCCGCGAGTATGCGCTAAAAATGTGATGCCTATCACACTTCTCTTCAGAATTGCATTGTCCGGCAATGCCGGGTTTTCGAACGGTTTGCGGCGCGCGCCATCCCGGTTGCGAGGCGACGCACGCTGGGATCAACCGGGACTCACGGATTCGCCGCGGCCTTCGCGCGCACCGGCAGTCTCCAGCCGGGCCGCGCGAAGTGGCAGGTATAGCCGCTGGGGTAGTGCTGCAGATAGTCCTGATGCTCGGGCTCGGCCTCCCAGAAATCACCCGCCGGCTCGACCTCGGTCACGACCTTGCCAGGCCACAGTCTTGACGCGTTGACGTCCGCGATCGTTTCCTCCGCGACCAATTCCTGTGCGGGTGACGTGTAGTAGATCGCCGAGCGGTAGCTCTCGCCACGATCGTTGCCCTGGCGATCCTTCGTGCTTGGATCGTGGATCTGGAAGAAGAACTCGAGCAGCTGGCGATAGCTCATCAACGTGGGATCGAACACCACCTCGATCGCCTCGGCATGCGTGCCATGGTTGCGATAGGTCGCGTCTTTCACGTCGCCTCCCGAATAGCCGACGCGGGTCGAGATGACGCCCTTCATGCTGCGGATCAGCTCCTGCATGCCCCAGAAACAGCCACCCGCGAGGATTGCGCGTTCGGTCGTCATCTAGATGCCCTCCACTTGACTGAGATATTCGGCGTAGCCCTGCTCGGCCATCTGTTCGCGCGGCACGAAGCGCAACGATGCCGAATTGATGCAGTAACGCAATCCGCCCCGATCGCGCGGGCCGTCGTCGAACACGTGACCAAGATGGCTGTCGCCGTCGGACGAACGCACCTCGGTGCGAATCATCCCATGGGTCGAGTCCTTGATTTCCGTGACGTGCGCATGATCGATCGGCTTGGTGAAGCTCGGCCAGCCGCAGCCCGACTCGAACTTGTCGGATGACGCGAACAGAGGCTCGCCCGAGACGATGTCGACGTAGATTCCCGCCGCCTTGTTGTGTAGCAATGCGCCGGTGCCCGGGCGCTCGGTGCCGCTTTCCTGCGTGACTCGGTGTTGCTCGGGGGTCAGCGCGGCAACTGCCGCCTCGGTTTTGCTGTATTGGCTCATCGGTGTCTCCTCACTCGTGTTTTTCGCTGGTATGTTTCACGTGGGGGCGCGTATTGCGCTTTTCATCGATCGTGCTGCGTGCGCCCGCGATCCTGGTTGAGGCCCCGCGACATCGCAAAGCGCTCTGTACGCTGCGCCAGCGTCCTCCGCCATCGTCCAGCGCTGCGTACCGTTCAGGAAACGCGGTCTAGACTCGATAGCGCCGATGTCGCGGCTGTCGACCAGGGAAGAATCGCCATGCGTCTCTCAACTTTGTCGTTCGTGTGTGTGCTCGCGATCGCGAGCCCCCAATGGAGCGCCGCGGCGCAGGCGGATTCCGCGGCGGTGGCGGCTTTTGCCACCGTGCAGAAGGTGTTTCAGCATCCGCGCTGCCAGAACTGCCACATTCCCGGCGACGCGCCGCTGCAATTCGACGCGGGGCTCGTCCACGCGCAAAACATTCAGCGCGGCCCCGATGGTCACGGCGCTCCGGGCCTGCCCTGCTCCACCTGCCACGGCGAAGCGAATCTTCCGGCCAGCTATGGCGAAAACGTCCCGCCCGGTGCGCCGAAATGGGGGTTGCCCCCACCCGAACACAAGATGGTGACGATCGGCCTCTCGCCCAAGGCGTTGTGCGAAACCATCAAGGATCCCGCGCGCAACGGTGGCCGCGACTTCGCCGCACTCGTCAAGCATATCGACGAGGACAAGCTCGTGTTGTGGGGTTGGAACCCGGGCGGATCGCGCGCACCGGTTTCGGTCCCCCACGCCACATTCGTCGCGAGCTTCAAGACCTGGGCGGCCGCAGGCGGGCCCTGCCCCGCGACCTAGCGACTCGCCTTTCGCCACAGTCTTTGGCGTTACATGCCTCTTGGACGCACGCGTTGGCGAATCCTTACGCCTCAGCAATTGCACCGAACAGTGCACGGCATAGCCCTTGGCTTGTTCACATCGCGCGTTGCGCCACGACTGAATCGCCCGCGGCGCGCTCGCGCGCCTGGATATCGCGCTCGATCGACGCGGCATCGATCGCGGAGATCCCGAGCGAATCCTGCAGGCGCCGCAACAGCGCGCGCTCCTTGTCGGTGATGCCGCCGGGCAGCGCCTCGGCGACGGCAGCCTCGTAGACTCCGAGTTTGCGGAACGTCGCGTACTCGGGCGTGTTGTGCGTGTTCGGCATCGCCACCCTTGCGACGCGTTCGGCGAAGCGCTGCAACGGTGCGAGGAAGAACACGACGACCGCCGCCGCGAGCAGCCCTGCGAAGTTGCCAAGTTCGTTCGAGAGCAGCCGACTCGCACCCTCCGACAGCACATAGACCATAGCAACGACCGCAGCGGCGAGCGTCGACTGCTTGATCGTCCAGCGGATGCGCAGGTCGATGTCGAACAACTGGGTGCGCAGGATGCCATAGGCGATCAGCGGCACTGCGGTGAAAGTGCCGAACGTATAGACGATCATCCACCACGGTGAATCAACGAACACCGCGTCGTAGTTGCGGTTCCACAATTCCCAGACCTGGATCACGTAGACGAGACCCCAGCAGACGTCGCGGATGCCAAACGCGATCGCGAAGATACGTGCTCGCTTGCGTGCGGCGCCGGTCGATCGCCGCCACGCGTCGAGCGAAGCGATGAACGCGAACGCGAACAATGCCGACATCAGGACGTAGAGGATGCCCGCGGGCGCCGCCAGACGCGGGAAGTCCGGAGGCGTGGAATTCAGCAGATTGACGGCCAGCGGGAACACGAGCGCCAGAAAGATCATGGCCGCGCCGATGCCGATCGCAATGCGCGCGCCGCGGCCCGCAAACGGCCGCGACAGTGGCGTCTGCAGGGCGACCGCGAGGAACGGAGGGTAGAGCACGAGCATGCCGGCGTCTCCGAGCACGTGCAGAATCATCTCGACGAGCGTAAACCACGGCTGGCGCCGATAGAAGTCGTCGAGCGGCCCGAACAGGAACTCGATCGATCCGCTGGATCCGAGGCCGATGCTCTCTACCACCATCAGCAGTGCGAGCTTGCGCGCGACGCTTCCGCGCTCCCCGGCGCGAAACAGCACGACCGCGAATGCCCAGCACATCGCGACGGCGATGAACGCCAGGATTCCACGGAAGTCTGCGTGAAGCATGCGGAATATTAGCGACAAACCGGCGCGAAAGGGCTCGCAGCTCCGATACACTCGCGAGTCCGAGATGTGCCTGATACGTAACGCCGCCGTTTTGCGTCTCTTCAATGCATAGGCACGCGAAGCCACCCGCCGCGCTATTTGTCGTCCCCAACCTGGCTCATGTAACCAAGGAGATTCGCCGTGAAAAAGATGCTCCCGTTCCTCCTGCTCGCGATCGCTCCGATGCTCGGCTTCGCCGCCACGCCCGCACAGGAGAAGGCATTCGTGGACGCCTACAAGAAGGCATTCGAAGCCAAGGATGAGAAAACCCTGACCGGCTTCCTCTACACGAAGGGCGCCGATCCGCAGGCGCTCGAGTTCTACAAGATGATGATGACCGGCGACATGGGGGGAAAGATCACCTCGATCCAGCTCGCCGAACTCGATGCTGACGACAAGAAGCGCGCGCAGGGTGGCCCCGGACCGGGCGGCAAGATGATGAAGTTCACGCTGCCGCCGACCAAGAAGCTCGTGATCAAGAGCGAGACGAAGGACGCGAATGGTTCTTCGAGCAGCTCGAGCGAGGTGTTCGTCGCGGAAAGCGACGGCAAGCTCGTCATCCCCGCGCCCGGCGCCGCCAAATAGCCCCTCGCGC
>JBDTYX010000202.1:0-6074 GCA_040005435.1 Rudaea sp.
TTTTGTACCCCTTACCGAGGTAAGCGTAGCCATGAGCACCATCGAAGAACGCGTCAAGAAGATCGTCGTCGAGCAGTTGGGCGTCAAGGAAGATGAGGTGACCCCGAACGCGTCATTCGTTGATGATCTCGGTGCCGACTCGCTCGATACGGTCGAGCTCGTGATGGCGCTCGAGGAAGAGTTCGAGTGTGAGATTCCGGACGAGGAAGCCGAGAAGATCACGACCGTGCAGCAGGCGATCGACTACATCAAGGTTCACGTCAAGGCCTGATCGCCTACCGATGCCTTGCCAGAACTGCGCCCTCGCGGCGCAGTTTGCATTTGTGGGCAACGAAACATATGTTTGAAATCGGACGCGCCGCGGGCGGCAAACGCGGCGCACTGCCGATCACTGTGGCGACCTTCGATGGTCGCGAAGGCCATTCATGAGCAAGAAGCGCGTCGTCATCACCGGACTCGGCATCATCAGCCCCGTCGGCAACGATGTTGCCACCGCATGGAAGAACGTCGTCGGCGGAGTCAGCGGCATCGGCCTCGTCACGCATTTCGATGCGAGCACGTTCCCGACCCGCATCGCAGGCGAGGTGCGCGACTTCGACCCGGCCGCGTACGTTCCGGCGAAAGACGTCAAGAAGATGGATCCGTTCATCCACTACGGCATCGCGGCGTCGGTGCAGGCGCTCAAGGATGCCGGGCTGTCGACGCATGAGCACGACGCCGAGCGCATGGGTGTCGCCGTCGGCGCGGGCATCGGCGGAATCCACACGATCGAGAAGACCAGCATCACGTTCCATGAGCATGGCCAGCGCAAGATATCGCCGTTCTTCGTACCCAGTTCGATCATCAACATGGCCTCGGGCAACCTGTCGATCATGCTCGGCCTCAAGGGACCGAACATCGCCTGCGTCACCGCGTGCACGACTGCGACGCACAACCTCGGCCTCGCGATGCGCCTGATCATGTACGGGGACGCCGACGTGATGGTCGCGGGCGGCGCTGAATACGCGACGTCGGGCGTCGCGATGGGCGGGTTCTGCTCGGCGCGCGCGATGTCGGTGCGCAATGACGAGCCGACGCGCGCGAGTCGCCCGTGGGACAAGGACCGCGACGGTTTCGTGCTGTCCGACGGCGCGGGCGTCCTCGTGCTCGAGGAATACGAACACGCCAAACGGCGTGGCGCGAACATCTACTGCGAACTCGCCGGATTCGGCATGAGCGGCGATGCCTACCACATGACCTCTCCACCCGAGGATGGCGATGGCGCGCGCCGCGCAATGCTGATCGCGCTCAAGGATGCCGGAATCGCGCACGATGCGGTCGGCTACGTCAACGCCCATGCGACCTCGACCGGCGTCGGCGACATCGCAGAAGTCAACGCGATCAAGTCCTGCTTCGGCGATCTCGCGAAGAAGACGCCCGTGAGCTCGACGAAGTCGATGACGGGTCACCTGCTCGGCGCCGCGGGCGGTGTCGAAGCGATCTTCTGCGTGCTCGCGATGCGTGACGGCGTGTTGCCGCCGACGATCAATCTGGACGCGCCCGGTGAGGGCTGCGACCTCGATTTCGTCCCGCACACGGCGCGCGATGCGAAGATCGACGTCGCGGTCTCCAATTCCTTCGGGTTCGGCGGCACGAACGGTTCGCTCGTGTTCAAGCGCATCTGATCGATCGGGCGCGTAACGCGGACGCATCGTTCCGCGCATTCGCGCATCCGCTCGCCATCATCGATATCTCTTGATCGCGAAGATGCGCTGCAGCTGATGAACACGCCGACCCAAGCCGATTTGAATTCCGTTCCAGCCGCCGCGCACGGCCGCGCGCGCTTCGTTCGCCGCGATCTCGCCGGCGTCCGCGATCTGCTGCCGCTTGCGGCGGCCCTCCCCCAGCGCTATCCCTGCCTGCTCGAAAGCGCCGCCCGCGGCGGCGCGCGCGCGCGCTACGACATCCTGTTCGCTTTCCCGGCCGAGGCGCTCGCGAAGACCGCCGCCGGGCGCGTGCGCGATGCGCAAGGCAATGACCGGGGCGGGTCGTTTCTCGATGCGCTCGAGGAGGATTGGCGGGCTGCACGCGAGGCGCGGGCGCAGGACGACGGCGACGGATTGCCGTTCCGCGGTGGGTGGGTGCTGTTCCTCGCCTACGAGATGGCTGGCGAGATCGAGTCGAAGCTCGACCTGCCCGCCGAGCGCTCCGCGATGCCCGTCGCGCTCGCGCTGCGCTGCCCGGCGGCGATAATCGTCGATCACGCGCTCGGCATCACGAGCTGCGTCGCCGAAGCCGGGCACGAGCACCGGCTCGCTGCGCTCGCGGAGGATATCGAGACCGCAAACGCGGGGCCGCCCATCGACCTGCCGCCGGCGCGCATCGACGAGGAGGACCCGCGCGCGTTCGTCGCGGGCGTCGCTCGCGTGCACGGCCATCTGAGTGCGGGCGACGTGTTCCAGGTGAATCTTTCGCGCGCATGGCAGGCGCGCTTCGATGCCGCGCCGGCTGCGGCGACGCTGTATGCGGCGCTGCGCCGTGCGAACCCGGCGCCATTCGCCGGATTGCTGCAATGGCGCGAATGGGCTATCGCGAGCTCATCGCCGGAACGGCTCGTCGAGGTGCGCGGCGACGTCGTGCAGACGCGTCCGATCGCCGGCACGCGCCCGCGCGTCGCGGGTGACGACGACGGCGCGCGCGTCCGCGAGCTCGTCGGGCACGTCAAGGAACGCGCGGAACACGTCATGCTGATCGACCTCGAACGCAACGATCTCGGCCGCATCTGTACGCCCGGCACCGTCGTCGTCGACGAACTCATGAGCGTTGAGTCCTACGCCCACGTGCACCACATCGTCTCGAACGTGCGCGGCTGGCTGCGCCCCGGCGTGACGCCGTCGCAGGTGATCCGCGCGGTGTTTCCGGGCGGCACGATCACCGGCGCGCCGAAGGTGCGCACGATGCAGATCATCGCCGAACTCGAGCGCTGCGCGCGTGGCGCCTACACCGGGTCTCTGGGCTACCTCAATCGCGACGGCGACATGGACCTCAACATCCTGATCCGCACGCTCGAACTCCGCTCCGACGTCGTGCGCTTCCGCGCGGGTGCGGGCATCGTCGCCGACTCGATCGCAGAGCGCGAGCTCGACGAGACGCGCGCGAAGGCGCGCGGGCTGCTGCGCGCGCTCGGCGTGCGCGAGTAGGGCAGAATACCCGCACACAACGCAGGAACATCCGTGGACAACAATCGACGCGACAAGGCACGCGGCTCCGGCACGCGCCGCGCACTGGTCATGCTGGTCGCGTTGCTCGCGGTCGCTGCGCTCGCGGCCGGCGCTTTTTTCTATACGAGTTATCGCCGGTTCGCCGACGCGCCGATCGCGGGTTTGTCCGCGAACCAGCAGCTCGAGGTTCCGACGGGATCGCCGCTGTCCGGCGTCATCGCGCAGCTGCAGGTGCTCGGCGCCGAGCCGGGCAATCCGTATTTCTGGCGACTGCTCGCGCGCGAGCTCGGCGTCGCGGGCAAGCTGCATGCGGGCGAGTACCAGCTCGAGCCCGGCATCAATCCCACGGCGCTGCTGCGCAAGATGGCGGCCGGGGACGTCATCCAGCACCGTTTCACGATCGTCGAGGGCTGGACGTTCGCGCAGTTGCGATCTGCGCTTTTTGCGGACAAAGGCATCCGGACAGATCCCTGCGTCGCCGAGCCGCGGGTCGCATGCGACGGCAGGGAACTTATGCGTCGCCTCGGCGAGCCCGACCTCGAGCCCGAAGGCCAGTTTCTGCCGGAGACCTATAACTACGTCAAGGGCATGAGCGACCTCGACATCCTCAAGCGCGCGCACGACGCGCTGCGCAAGACACTGGCCACGCTCTGGTCCGAGCACGCCGCCGACAGTCCGCTGACCTCTGCGTATCAGGCGCTGACCCTCGCATCGATCGTCGAGAAGGAGACCGCCCGCGCCGAGGAGCGCCCGCAGATCGCGCGCGTCTTCCTGAGTCGGCTCAGGCTCGGCATGAAACTGCAGACCGATCCCACGGTGATCTACGGACTCGGCACGAATTTCGACGGCAACCTGCGCCGCAGCGACCTCGAGACCGACACGCCTTTCAACACCTATACGCGCGCGGGCCTGCCGCCGACGCCGATCGCGCTGCCGGGCAAGGCCGCGCTCGCCTCGGTCGTGCACCCGGCGGCGACCGAGGCTCTGTATTTCGTCGCACGCGGAGATGGCACGCACGAGTTCTCGCCGACTCTGGAGGCGCACAATCGTGCGGTGGCCAGGTTCCAGCTGCACAGGAAATGACGACCGAAATGACCGGAAAACTGATCACGCTCGAGGGCGGAGAGGGCGCGGGCAAGAGCACGGTGCTCGACGCGTTGCGCAAACGCCTCGCCGCGCACGGCATTGACGTCGTCGTCACGCGAGAGCCCGGTGGCACGGCCGCGGGCGAGGCGATCCGCACGCTGCTGCTCGACCCCCAGCGCCATGGCGGAATGTGCGCCGAGGCCGAACTGCTGCTGATGTTCGCCTCGCGCGCGCAGCTCGTGCGCGAGATCGTGCGGCCGGCGCTCGCGGCGGGACGCTGGGTGCTCAGCGACCGCTTCACCGACGCGAGCTTCGCCTACCAAGGCGGCGGGCGCGCGCAGCCCGACGAACGCATCGCCGACCTCGAAAGCTGGGCGGCCGCAGGCCTCACGCCCGACCTCACACTTTTGCTCGACCTGCCGGTCGCTGCGGGCCTCGCTCGCGCGCGCGGGCGCGGGCCGGCGGACCGCATGGAGATGGAGGGCAACGACTTCTTCGAGCGCGTGCGCGCAACCTATCGTGCGCGTGCGGCCCGCGAGCCCGGGCGATTCCGCGTCATCGATGCGAGCGCTCCGCTCGATGCCGTGCTCGCCGAAGTCGATCGCGCGCTCGCGGCATTCCTCGCGGCGCCCGGCGGAGCCGCCGCATGACGCTTGCCGCCTGGAACGACGAGGCCTGGACACGGCTACTCGATCGGCGCCGGCGTGGCACGCTGCCACATGCAATTCTGCTTTGCGGGGAGGCGGGCCTCGGCAAGCGCGAGTTCGCCGACGAGTTCACGCGCGGCCTGCTCTGCGAGTCCGTGTCCGAGTCGGGCTTCGCCTGCGGCTCGTGTCGCGGCTGTCGGCTGCTCGCCGCAGGCAGCCACCCCGATCTCGTCCGCGTCTCGCTCGAGGCACGCGACGACGGCAAGCTGCGATCCGAGATCCTCGTCGACCAGATGCGCGCGTTGAGCGAGCGGCTCGCGCTGACCGCGCAATTCGGTCGCGGCCAGGTCGCGCTCGTGGATCCCGCCGACGCGCTCAACGCCAACGCCGGGAACGCACTGCTCAAGACGCTCGAGGAGCCGACCCCGGGCACGGTGATCGTGCTCGTCGCGGACCATCCGTCACGCCTACCCGCGACGATTCGCAGTCGCTGCCAGCGCGTGGACTTCCGCACTCCCGCGCACGCCGTCGCGATCGCGTGGCTGGATGCGCAGGATACGGACGGTCGCGGCGCGGAAGACGCGCTGCGTGCCGGCGACGGCAATCCCGGCCGCGCGCTGGCCTGGCTGCGCAGCGGTGCGCTCAGGCTGCGCGCGGAGGTGTGCGAGGACCTCTGCGCGCTGATCCGCGGCGAGGTGTCTGCGCTCGAGATCGCGCAGCGCTGGAGCCGCGACGACGCGGACCTGCGCCTGCAGTTCGCGGCAACGCTCGCGCGCGAGCAGGCGCGCGCCCAGGCGGCAACCCGGGGCGGGGCGGGCCCGTTTGCCTTGACCGCGGCAGCCGAATTGCCCAAGCTTACCGCCTGGTTCGATCGCGCGAACCAGATACGCGAGCTGTTGCGTGGCCCGTTGCGCTCCGACCTGGCACTGCTCGAGTTGCTCGCGGCATGGCCGGCGGCGGTACGCAACGCCAGACACGCCGACGCGGCATAACCCCCAGGGAATTGAACGATGGCTGGTCCTACAGGTAGCGCTCCATTGCAGGGCATCCTGCCGCTCGCGATCCGCGACAAGAATTCTCTGTACAACGCCTACATGCCGTTCGTGAAGGGCGGCGGCCTGTTCGTGCCGACGAGCAAGCG
>JBDTYX010000035.1:0-20416 GCA_040005435.1 Rudaea sp.
CGCGCAGCGCGCGGATGATCAGTTTCGATTCCTGGTAGATCAGGAACGGCGCGGCGCGGCTCACGGCGGCTTCCGAAATCGCCTTCCAGACCTGCAACAGGTAGTCGAGGTCCCACTGCAGCTCCTCGGCCTCGCGGCCGACGCCGGCGGTGCGGATGATGAGCCCCATGTCCTCGGGAAGGTTGAGCTTGTCGAGCTCTTCCTTGAGATTTGCCCGATCGTCGCCTTCGATGCGGCGCGAGACGCCACCGGCGCGCGGGTTGTTCGGCATCAATACGAGGTACCGGCCGGCGAGCGAGATGAACGTCGTAAGGGCCGCGCCCTTGTTGCCGCGCTCCTCCTTGTCGACCTGCACCAGGAGGTCCTGTCCTTCCTTTAGGAGCTCGCGGATGGCGGCGCGACTATGGTCGACACCGGCGGCGAAGTAGTCGCGTGATATCTCTTTGAGCGGCAGGAACCCGTGACGCTCGGCACCGTAGTCGATGAAACAGGCTTCGAGGGAGGGTTCGACCCGGGTAATGCGGCCTTTGTAGATATTGGCTTTTTTCTGCTCTTTCGAGGAGGTCTCGATATCGAGATCGTAGAGCGACTGGCCATCGACAATGGCCACGCGCAACTCTTCGCGCTGAGTTGCGTTGATCAACATGCGTTTCATTTTTAATTCCTAATTTGCGCTCTACCGCATTCGCGTCGCGAAACCGCAGCGATGCCCGCAAGGGAGTCGCGTGGTTCTGCGTCGACCGCGGGCGTGGTAACGCGTTCGCGGGAGCGCTTTGTTCAAGCCGGCGCGACCATTCGCGCCTGGCGGTATATCCAATGCCCAATGTGCCGACCGAAACTCCCGACGCCACGTGGGCGGCGGGCAATTCTCGACTCGAACCATTACGATTGCGGTCGGTGCACGGCGGTTCCACTGGAATCACTGCCGGTTACCGGACGGTCGCTAGGGTCGAGTGCGTCGCACCGGCCAAAGCCGGCTCTAAACGCGTTGCACAGCAGCAAGTGTAAAGCAATACAGGAATTTTTCCAATGGTGGCGCGTACTTCGCACGATAATGAGAGGTCGATTCCTGATTCGGAACAGGCACCTACCGCGGTCCGCATCGCCACGGTTCCCGAGGATAGGGACGGCCAGCGGATCGACAATTTCCTCGCCGGTCAGCTCAAGGGCGTCCCCAAGAGCGTGATCTACCGCATTGTCCGCACGGGCCAGGTGCGGATCAACGGCAAGCGCGCCAAGGCCGACACCCGCGTCGCCGGCGGCGATCAGATCCGCATCCCGCCGGTCAGGGTCGGCGAGCCGACCGACCACGGTGCGCCGCCGCGGGGCCAGGTCGACGAAGTTGAGCGCGCGATCATCTTCGAAGACCGTGATTTCCTCGTGCTCGACAAGCCGGCCGGCGTGGCGAGTCACGGCGGCAGCGGCGTGCGCTTCGGCGCGATCGAGCTGCTTCGCGCCGCGCGGCCGAGCGATACGCTCGAGCTCGCGCATCGCCTGGATCGCGACACGAGCGGCGTGCTCGTCTTCTCGCGTCGCAGGATGGCGTTGACCGGGCTGCAGGAGCTGATCCGCGAGAACCAGACGACGAAGCAATACCTGGCGTTGCTCAAGGGGCATACGCACAAGGCCAAATTCGACGTCAACGCGAGCTTGCGCAAATCGCTGCTGCAGGGAGGCGAACGCATGGTGCGCGTCGCCGACGACGGCAAGCCTTCGCTGACGCGCTTTCACATCGTCGACGTGCTCGCCGATGCGAGTCTCGCGGAGGTCACGCTGTTCACGGGACGCACGCACCAGATCCGCGTGCACGCGCAGCACATCGAACACCCGATTGCCGGGGACGAGAAATATGGCGAGCGAGGATTCAACCAGAACATGCGCGGCTTCGGGCTGAAGCGCCTTTTCCTGCATGCTGCGCGCTTCGAATTCGAACTCGGCGACAAGGGTTACTGCTTCTCGGCGCCGCTCGCACCGGACCTCGCGGCGACCCTGGACGCGATGCCGCGTGGCGTCTCGCGCAAGGGAAACCTGCGCTAAAGTGCGTGAGCGCTAGGCCGCGACCAGCGCCTCGGTCTTTGCTGCGCAGATGAAGTCGTTGCGTGACAGGCCGCCCACGTCGTGCGTAGACCAGCGCACGCGGCAGCGCCCGTAGCCGACTTCGAGGTCCGGGTGGTGGTCCTCGCGGTTGGCGATCCATGCGATCGCATTGACGAACGCGATCGTGCGGTAGAAGTCGTCGAAGCGGAACTCCTTGACGAGCGCACGACCGTCGATGCTCCATCCGGGCAGCTCGCCGAGCAGGGCGCTGGCGCCCGTGGCGTCGATCGCATGCTCGGCGCCCTTGCGCGGCTGACAGTGCTGATTGGCTAGCGATTGTGAACTCATGGCGATGCCCCATTTGAGAGGAAGGCATTATGCCGCAGCGGGAGCCCCGTATCCCCCGCGAGGCGCATTGGGTACTACAATGATCCCGAACCGGTGAACACGAAAATGATAGCTATCTCCGCAAGCGCAAAAAACTATTTCGATCATCTGCTGAAGCAGCAGGACATCGCGGGTCTCGGCGTGCGCATGAAAGCTGTCCACGCTGGCACATCGAAGGCCGACTGCGTCCTCGAGTATTGTGAGCCCGGCGAACTCGCGGGTGACGAGACCACGATCGACTGCGGCGCCTTCAATGTCTACGTCGATGAGGCGAGCAAGCGCTTTCTCGCAGAAGCGACGGTCGACTACGAGGTGAATGCCACCGGCGGCCAGCTGACGATCCGCGCGCCGCACATCAAGGGCAGCGTGCCGGACGCAGGCGCACCGTTCGGCGAGCGCGTGCAATATGTTCTGGACAGCGAGATCAATCCGCAGATCGCCTCACATGGCGGTCGCGTGAGCCTCGTCGAGGCGAGCGTCGACGGCATCGTCGTGCTGCGTTTCGGCGGAGGCTGCCACGGCTGCGGCATGGCGGATGTCACGTTGAAGCAGGGCATCGAGAAGACGCTGCGCAGCCGCTTCCCCGAGATTCGCGAAGTGCGCGACGCGACTGACCATGCGAGTGGAGACAATCCGTTCTATCGCAGCGGAGAAGGCGCCACCGCGATGCGCTGAAACGCGATGGGCTCCGTGCAGGAGCCCACCATCGAGTCACGGCTGCCAAGCGAGGCGTCAGTCCGAACCTTGCTCGTGTCGCGACAGATCGTCGAGCTTGCTCGGCATCTCGCCGAAATAGCGGGCGAGGGCATCGATTTCGGAATCGCTAAGAGCAGACGCGAAGCCGGCCATGATCACGTTCTTGCGCTCGCCGGATTTGTATTCGTGCAGTGCGCGCGCCAGGTAGTCGTGGAACTGGCCTGCTAGTCGCGGGTACATCGCCTGCGCTTCGGTGGCTGCATTGCCGTCAGGGCCGTGACACGCGGCGCAGGTAGCCGCTTTCTCCTTTACTTTCTCCGGGGGGATGCTCTCCGCACTGGCGACGCTCGCAAACATGCTGACCGAAAATGCGGCAATCGAAATTGCGGCCGGGAATTTCTTCATGGGGTGTCCGTTCACTTGCTGACACTCGAGAGGTAGGCGGCGATGTTGCGGATGTCCAGTTCGGACAGGCTCTCGCCTTGCGCGCGCATCGTCGGGTGTGCGCGTTCGCCGGTCTTGTATTCCGTCAGCGCGGCGACGAGATAGTCGTAGTTCTGTCCCGCGATGCGCGGCACGTGATAATTCGGATACGCGTTCATATAGCCGGGCACGCCATGGCAACCACCGCAGGTGTATACGAGCGCCTTGCCGGCTTTGGCATCGCCCTTGGCGGAAGCATCCGCGGCAGGCACTGCGGGACTAAAGGTCGTGGCGATCAGTACGAGCGCGCAGGTGAGTAGCATTCTTTTCATGGAGGTATGGCTGCGATCGGTCGGGGGCGGGGCTGCGCGCGAGTATAACAGTGCATACGCGGGGCTTAGAAGATGGGAAGCCCGCCGCGAGAAATCCCAACTCGACGCAGAGACGAGTTGCTGTTCGCGCGTATGAGCAGAACAAGCGCGAGCAACACGAACGAGGTCGGGCCCGACAACGGCAGGGATGCGACGGGGGCGCCCACGCGGTCACCTGCAGGCTCACGGACTGATTGTCGATAACGGTGGTCGCCCACGACTCGCCGGGATTCGCGTGCGCATCGGTCGCAGTCGCGCTGCGGCCGGTCGATGCGTGGCCGCGTTCTCGTCGCCCCGGCCACGCGCGAACGCCATCGATTTGACGTCGGGGACGAGCAGGTCGCCGTTGCGCCACGCGAGTCACGACCGAGGCTCGCGATGACCTGCGTCGATCCAGCGGGCACGACCGGGTAGGGGCGGGGCCGTCACATGCGGCACGAGCCATAGGTTCGAACTCAGAGCCGCTGTCAGTGCCGCAGTCGGTCTCGTTCGCGTCCTCGTTGCAGTCCCACCTGTTCTGAGCCGCAGCGGCGTCGCGTCGAGCAGGCCGCCCGGAGCGTTGCCGACGATGCGGTTGCAACGCAGGGAAAGCGCAGTCGCCGCGGCGAGCACGGGGCTCAGATCGGACGGTGTCGCGAAATTGTTGGTGAAGAGGACGCCGAAGTTGCGCGAAAAGAACGCGCGGCTGTCGACGATGCTGGCGAGCCAATCCGGAGCCTCGTTGTTGTGCGACGGCGCGGAACGCATAGAACTTCGTGCGTGCACTGCCGGCCGAGAATCGCATTGCTAATACTTACATTTGGCTCGCATCGACGCGTATGCCGGCCGCGGGGGTTCGTCGCGGCGCTGTTGACGACCCCCGTGTCGGGAACGCCGAAAATCCCGATCAATGGGTCATCGATGCTCTGGTTGCCGCTCATCGTGATGGCGTTCTGCTTCGTGCCCGCGACGCCTGTGATGAGGAGTGAGCGCGTTGATGGACTCGGTAATCTGTTTGCGTCGACCAGCGCGTTGACCGTGCCGACGTCGCTGTAGAAGCCATCGCAACCCCGCCAACGATTTGAGGGGTAACGATGAAACCATCCTGCCGTGCGGCGATCGATTCCGGTTGCCGCACCCGCAATATGTTCTTGACGCAACATTGCAGGTCAATGGAGCGCTCGGCGACGACAGCCTTCCTGCGGGAGCGGGGGGCGCGCGCCAAACGATCACGCCACAGCCGCTCGTCGCCAGCACGAAACATGCCCTGCAGGCCGAAACGCCCACACGGCGTGCGCTTTGTCCATGACTAGTGGCGCTTACCGTTGCAACCTTTTGTGAGCAGACTCCATCTATCCAGTTCGGCGAGCAAAATTTGGGGGATGGGTATTGCACGTTAGTAGTGATATAGTTTAGTATAACACCAGTTCAATCCTTAGACCCCACTGCTTCCCGTGAGAATTCCCATGAATCTTCTTCTGCGCGCCACCGCAATCTTCTGTGCGACCAGTGTGCTGGCCCTGTCTCTTGGCGCCTGCGGCAAGGGTGATGCTGCGCAGTCCAAAGACGCCAAGAACGAAGCGGCGAATGCTGTGCCCGTGGAGGTGGCTCGCGCAGCGCGGGGCAAGATCGCGGCGAGCTATAGCGGCACCGCCACGTTGACGGCCGATCACGAGGCTCAGGTGTCAGCCAAGACGAGCGGAGTGCTCAAGAAAATCTTTGCCGAAGAGGGGATGACGGTCAAGGAAGGCCAGCTGCTGGCCCTGCTCGACGACTCAAGCCCGCGCGCGCAGCTCGCCCAGGCCGCGGCGCAGATGGCCAAGGCCGACGCGACCTTCGCCTATGCGGAACAATCGATCTCCAAGCAGCTGATCCCCAAGCGCGACTTCGACACAGCAAAATTCGACCGCGAGAACCTGCGCGCCGCATATGAGTCCGCTCGTCTGCAGCTCGAATTCACGCGCATCGTCGCGCCGGTAGGCGGCGTCATCGCCGAACGCTCGGTCAAACTAGGCAACCTGATTCAGACCAACCAGAATCTGTTCCGCATCGTGGGTATGGATCCGCTGCAGACCGTGCTCAATGTGCCCGAAAGGCAGCTCGGTATTCTCAAGGCCGGCCAGTCGGTCGCGCTCGAAGCCGACGCACTTCCCGGCAAGAAATTCGAAGGGCACATCCTGCGCATCGCCCCGGTCGTCGATGCGGCGAGCGGCACCTTCCGTGTGACCTGCGAATTTCGCGACCAGACAGGCATCCTGCGTCCCGGCATGTTCGGTCGCGTCGAGATCACTTACGACCAGCGCGCCGATGCGCTCATGGTGCCGCGCTCGGCGTTGATCGAAGAAGACGGCGAAACAGCCGTGTTCGTCGTCGACACGGCGGTGCCGAAGGCCACGACCGATGCGGCCAAACCCGGTGATGTGAAGGATGCCAAGGACGCGAAGGCGAAAACCGACGCTGCCACCCTCGCCAAGAACGAACCCGCGAAGCCCGGCCTCGTCGCGCATCGCAAGCTCGTCAAGGTCGGCTATAGCGACGGCGATAAGGTCGAGATTCGTTCAGGCATCGACTCGGGTACGCAAGTCATCACGGTGGGCCGCAATGCGGTGCGCGACGGCACCGCCGTGCAAATACTCAATCCGGACTCAGCCAAGGTCGTCGCGGCGGCGCCGGCTGCCGGAGCCGCAGGGTGAACATCGTCGAGGCCGCCACGCGTCGACGCGTAACCGTCGGCATGGTCACGCTGACCTTCGTATTGTTCGGACTGATCGCGCTGTCCGGGCTCAAGGTGAACCTGCTACCCGACCTGAGCTACCCGACGCTCACCGTGCGCACCGAATACGAGGGCGCGGCACCGCTCGAAATGGAGAACCTCGTCTCGCAGCCGGTCGAGGAGGCGATCGGCGTGGTCAAGAATCTGCGCAAGATCCATTCGGTCTCGCGCACCGGCCAGTCGGACGTGATCCTCGAGTTCGCCTGGGGTACCAACATGGACCAGGCCAACCTCGATGTGCGCGACAAGCTAGACATCCTGCAGCTGCCGCTAGAGGCGAAGAAGCCGGTCCTCTTACGCTTCAACCCCTCGACCGACCCAATCATGCGCCTGTCGCTGACCGCCTCGAGCGACGGCGGCAAGCGTGACGTCGGTGAGGCACAATTGAAACAGCTGCGCCGCTTCGCCGACGACGAGCTCAAGAAGCGCCTCGAACCGACGGCCGGGGTCGCGGCGGTCAAGGTCGGCGGCGGCCTCGAGGATCAGGTCGACGTCGACATCGATCAGCAGCGCCTGCAGCAGTTGGGCCTGAGCGTCGCCGATGTCGTCAAGCGCCTCGCCGACGAGAACGTCAACGTCTCGGGCGGGCGCATCGAAAACGGCTCGCAGCGCTATCTCGTGCGCACGGTCAACCAGTTCGGCAACCTCGACGAGATGCGCAGCCTGCTCGTCAAGGTCGACAACGGCGTGCCGGTTCGTCTTAAGGACATCGCCGACGTCCGCCAGGGTTACAAGGAGCGCGAGGGCATCGTCCGCGTCGACGGTCACGAAGCGATCGAACTTGCGGTCTACAAGGAAGGCGACGCAAACACGGTCAGCGTCGCCGGCGCGGTCAAGGCGCAGCTCGATCGGCTCAAGCCGATCCTGCCGACGAACGCCAAGCTCGACACGATCGACGACCAGTCGGTATTCATCCAGAGCTCGCTCGATGACGTGCGCAACGATGCGATCATCGGCGGCGTGCTCGCGGTTCTGATCATCTTCTTCTTCCTCGCCGATTCCTGGAGCACGTTCATCATCTCGCTGTCGCTGCCGGTCTCGCTGATCGCGACGTTCTTCTTCATGGGTCAGGCCGGCGTCAGCCTCAACGTTATGTCGCTCGGTGGACTCGCGCTCGCGACCGGCATGGTCGTCGACGATTCGATCGTCGTTCTCGAAAACATCGCGCGCATGCGCGAGAAGGGCATGGGTATCGTCGAGGCATCCATGAAGGGTGCACGTGAGGTATCGATGGCGGTCATCGCCTCGACGCTGACGACGGTCGCCGTGTTCTTTCCACTCGTCTTCGTGCAGGGCGTCGCAGGCCAGCTGTTCCGCGATCAGGCGTTGACGGTGACCTTCGCGATGCTTATCTCGCTCGTCGTCTCGATGACCCTGATTCCGATGCTAGCGTCGTTGAAGGGCAGGGCGCCGCTGGCCTATCAGGAAGAAGCGCCATCATCGGGTTGGCAACCTTCGAGCCGCTTCGGCCGCGGCGTGAAGCGCGTGACTTCGCCTGTCTCGAGCGGCTTGTTCCAATGGATTCCGCGCATGCTCGCGACGCTGACCTACGGCGTATTAGGCGTGATCGGACGCGCGGTCGGCAAAGTGCTGCGCACGATCGGCAGATTCGTCATCATGCCGTACAACGCCGCAGCGCGTGCGTATCACGGATTCCTGCCCAAGGCGCTCGAACGTCCCTACGCCGTGCTCGGCTTTGCCGCATTGGCTTTCGCGGGCAGTGTTGCGTTGATCCCGACGCTGGGCATCGACCTGATACCGTCGCTCGCGCAGGGACGCTTCGAGATGACCGTGAAGCTGCCCCCCGGGACGCCGCTGGTCGAGACCGATCATCTCGTCGCCGAACTGCAGCAATCGAGCGCGCACGATCCGAACATCGCGCTGATCTACGGCGTCAGCGGCACCGGCACGCGGCTCGACGCGACTCCCACGGAGTCGGGCGAGAACATCGCACGCATGCTGGTCGTGCTCAAGTCGGGTGTCGGCGAGCGCGGCGAGCGTGCGGCGACAGACGCTTTGCGCGGCGCGATGGCGGGGCATCTGGGAGCCGAGGTGAAGTTCGCGCGGCCACAACTCTTCAGCTTCGCGACGCCTCTCGAAGTCGATCTGCGCGGCTACGACCTCGCCTCGCTCGAAAAGGCAGGCAAGAAGTTGTCCGCGCTGATGAACGCGTCGCCGCGGTTCGCCGACGTCAAGTCGAGTGTCGAGGGCGGCTATCCGGAGATCCAGATCCATTTCGACCAGGAGCGCGCCGCCGCGCTCGGCCTGACGACCAAGCAGATTTCCGACCAGGTCGTCGACAAGGTGCGCGGCTCGGTGGCGACGCGCTACAGCTTCCGCGATCGCAAGATCGACGTGCTCGTGCGTGCACAGGCGGACCAACGCGGTTCGGTCGAAGATATCCGCAACCTGATCGTCGGCTACGTCGGTAGCGGCGGCACGGCGACTGCCGCCGCCTCGACGACGAACGGGCTCAGCAGCAGCGCACCCGCATCGAACGCGTCGGCCTCGACGACTTCGTCTGCCACGACGGCCGCGAACAATGCCGCAAATGGCAGGCCGATTCGCCTGTCGGCGGTCGCCGACATCATCTCGACGCAGGGTCCGAGCGAGATCCATCGCATCACTCAGGAGCGCGTCGCGATCGTGTCGGCTAACCTGCACTACGGCGATCTCGGCAGTGCGGTCGCCGAGGTAAGGCAATTGATGCGCGACAATCCGCTCGCCGCGGGCGTCACGACGCATATCGGCGGCCAGAGCGAGGAGCTCGACGCCTCCGTCAATTCGCTGATCTTCGCGCTCGTGCTGGCGATCTTCCTCGTCTACCTCGTGATGGCGTCGCAGTTCGAGTCGTTGCTGCATCCGTTCGTCATCATGTTCTCGATTCCACTCGCTTTGGTCGGTGCGGTCTTGGCGCTCAAGCTCACGCATACGCCGCTGTCGGTCGTCGTGTTCATCGGACTCATCATGCTCGCGGGGATCGTCGTCAAGAACGCGATCGTGCTGATCGATCGCGTCAACCAGTTGCGCGAGGAGGGCGTCGCGAAGCTCGATGCGATCATGCAGGCTGCCGAGTCGCGCCTGCGCCCGATCTCGATGACGACGCTGTGCACGCTGCTCGGTTTCATGCCGCTCGCGATCGGCGTCGGCGACGGCAACGAAGTACGCGCGCCAATGGCGATCACGGTGATCGGCGGCCTGCTCGTCTCGACGCTGCTGACACTCGTCGTGGTGCCGGTCGTCTACACGCTGCTCGACCGTCGCGGCGACGAGTATTACCGGGCGCGCGGCGAACGCACTAGCAAGGGCATCACGGGCGATGCGGATCTCGCGATCGAGGGCGGCACGCCATGACGATCGCGGAACTCAGCCTCAAGCGCCCGGTCACCGTGATCATGGCGTTCGTATCGATGACCGTGATCGGCCTGATCGCCGCGTTCCGCCTGCCGCTCGAGTCGCTGCCTGACATCCAGGTACCGTTCATCGCGGTCAACCTGCCGTATCAGGGCTCGACGCCGGCAGAGGTCGAGCGCACGGTGACGAGGCCCGTGGAGGAGGCGCTCGCGACGCTGACCGGCGTGCAGCGCATGGAGTCGGTGACGCGGGCCGACGGCGTCAACATCCAACTCGAATTCCGCTGGGGCCAGGACACTTCAATCAAGGCCGTCGAGGCGCGCGGCAAGATCGATGCGATTCGCGCCGACCTGCCGAGCGACCTCACGCGCTATCAGGTCTTCAAGTTCGCGACCTCCGATCAGCCGGTGCTGCAGCTGCGCATCTCGTCCGACCAGGACATGACCAATTCCTATGAACTGATCGATCGCGCGCTGAAGCGGCCGCTCGAGCGGCTCCCGGGCGTCGCGCAGGTAAAGATCGAGGGCGTCTCGCCACGCGAGGTGCAGATCGAGATCGACTCCGACCGCCTGACCGCCGCCGGCGTGGGCCTCAACGACCTGTACAAGCGTCTGTCGGCCGCCAATTTCTCGGCATCCGGTGGGCTGATCAAAGACGGCGAGCTGCGCTACCACGTGCAACCGGTCGGCGAATGGCGCACGGTCGAGGACGTGCGCAACCTTTCCGTCAACGACAAGGGCTTGAAGCTGCGTGACATCGCCGAGGTCAACATCAAGCCCGGCCGGCTCAACTACGCGCGCCATCTGGATCGGCGCCCGGCGATCGCGGTCGACATCTCGAAAGAGCGCAGTGCGAATCTCGTCGAGGTCGGGCGCCGCGTGACCGAAGAGGTAGCGCGCATCCGTCAGGAAGCCGACATGCGCGGCATCCAGATCTACGTCCTCGGAGACCAGGCAAAGTCGGTAACCGACAGCCTGAGCCAGCTGGGCCAAGCGGGGCTCGAGGGCACGCTGTTGTCGATCATCGTGCTGTTCTTCTTCCTGCGTGACTGGCCATCGACGCTGATGGTCTCGCTGGCTATTCCGATCTGCTTCGTGATCACGCTGGGCTGCATGCAGTTCTTCGGCATGACCCTCAACGTGCTGTCGATGATGGGCCTGTTGCTCGCGGTCGGCATGCTCGTCGACAACGCCGTCGTCGTCGTCGAGAGCATCTACCACTATCGCGAACGCTACCCGGATAGGCCATGGTTCTGCGCAGTGCAGGGCACGCAGGTCGTCGGCGTCGCGATCGCCGCGGGCACGCTCGCCAGCATCATCGTCTTCCTGCCGATGGTATTCGGCGAGAAAGACAACATCAGCATCTTCCTGACCCAGGTCGCCGTAGCGATGGCGATCGCGCACCTGTCCTCATGGCTCGTCGCAGTCAGCCTCGTGCCGATGCTGTCGGCCAAGCTGCCGCCACCCAAATTCATCGGGCGCAAGAACATCATCACGCGGATGCAGGACCGCTACGCGAGATTCGTGGCGCAGACGTTGCGGCATCGCCGCTGGACGATGATCGGCCTGTTCGTGTTGCTCGCGATCAGCATCGTGCTGCCCGCGGCGCATACGAAGGTCGACATGTTTCCGAATGGGGACCGCGACCAGCTGTTTCTCAACTATCGCTTGAACGGCTTGTATCCGCTCACGGAGATGAAGAAATCGGTCGACGTCGTCGAGGGCTACCTCACGCAGCATCGCGACGAATTCCATATCAAGAATCTCTACAGCCGTTATACCGAAGAGGGCGAGGCGTTTACCTCGATCCTGTTCGACGACGCCATGCGCGGCAAGATCGACACGCAAGCGATCATGGAGAAGACGCGCAAGGAGATGCCGAAGATCCCGATCGGCGAAGTGACATTCGGATTCGGCGGCAACGGTGGCAACGACGACACGCTGAACCTTTCGCTGACCGGCGACTCGGGTCAGGTATTGCGCGACCTGTCCGCGTCGGTCATGCCGATCCTGCAGCGCATCAAGACGATCCGCGACGTGCGCCCGAGCCAGGACAACGGCAACCAGGAACTGTCGGTCCGCGTCGATCGCGAAAAGGCGCGCGACTATGGCTTCGCCTCGAACGACGTCGCGCAGGTCATCGCGATCGCGCTGCGCGGGATGCAGCTCAAGGACTTCCACGGCGGCGATGCGCAGCTTCCGGTTTGGTTGCGCTTCCGCTCGGCCGACGCGCAAAGTCTTGAGGACTTGAGCGACTTCAAGCTGCGTCGCCCCGATGGCACGCAGATCCCGTTGATGTCGATGGTCCAGATATCCACGCGCAACGCGTCGTCGTCGATCGAGCGCGAGAATCGGCAGACATCGCTATCGATCAAGGCCAACCTCGCCGAGGGCGCGACGAGCAACGATGCACGCAAGGACATCGAGCAGGCGATGAACGCGATTCCGCTGCCGCCCGGATACCGCTGGAGCTTCGGTCAGAACTTCTCGCGCGACGACGACGCGGGCAAGAAGATGGGCTTCAATCTGCTGGTGGCGCTCGTACTCGTCTATGTCGTGATGTGCGCGATGTTCGAATCGCTGATCTATCCGGCGGCGATCCTGACGACGTTCATTTTCTCGATCTTCGGCGTCTTCTGGCTGTTCTGGATCACCGGGACGACGCTTTCGATCATGGCCTGGATCGGCGTGCTGATCCTCATGGGTGTCGTCGTCAACAACGGTATCGTGATGATCGTTCACATCAATCAGTTGCGTCATGCGGGAATGCATCGGCGAGAAGCACTGATACAGGGCGCGAAGGATCGCTTGCGTCCGATCCTCATGACGATGGGCACGGCGATCCTCGGCATGGTCCCATTGTGCTTCGGACATGCGGGGGTCGGCGGGGACGGACCGCCGTATTACCCGATGGCGCGTGCAATTGCGGGCGGCCTGGTCTTCTCGACGCTCGTGAGCCTGCTCGTCCTGCCGACGATCTACTCGCTGCTCGACGATGCGAGTCTGTGGGCCAAGGCCATCCTGCGCGATGCGCGCTCCCGCGCGTTCCCCCGCCTGCGTACGCATTCCGCGGGCTAGTGGGATGCCGCGGGGCCGTCCACGCCGGGGCTGCCACGGGTGAAGTAAGCTTGCCGCTACGCCACCCGAGGATCGCGCAACAACGATGACGCTGGCCGAACTGAGTCTCAAGCGCCCGGTCACCGTGATCATGGTGTTCGTTTCGATGACCGTGATCGGTCTCATCGCGGCGTTCCGCCTGCCGCTCGAGCTGATTCCCGATTTTCAGGAACCATTTCTCGACGTCAACCTGCCTTATCCGGGTTCGACGCCGGCCGAGGTCGAGCGCACGATCACGCGTCCGGTCGAGGATGCGTTGGCGACGCTGACTGGTGTGCAGCGTATCCACTCGAATTCGACCGCCGACAGCGCGCAGATATCACTGGAGCTGAAGTTCGGCCAGGACACATCGCTCAAGACGATCGAGGCGCTGGGCAAGATCGACGCGATCCGCAAGGACCTGCCCAACGATCTGCCACGTTTCTACGTGCAGAAGTTCTCGACAGGCGCCATTCCGGTACTCGTGTTCGTGATCTCGGCCGATCGCGACCTGACCCACGCTTATGAAATGCTCAACGCCAAGCTCAAGAGGCCGCTGGAGCGCGTGAATGGCGTGGCGAAGGTGGAACTGTTCGGCGCGTCGCCGCGCGAGGTGCAGATCGACATTTCGTCGGATCGGCTTAACGCGGCCGGCGTCAGCCTGTCGGATTTCTACCAGCGGCTCTCCGCAGCCAACTTCTCGGCGTCTGCGGGTATGGTCAGCGACGGCAGGCAGCGTTACCAGGTGCAGCCGATCGGAGAGTGGCAATCGGTCGACGAGATTCGCAGTCTCGTCGTCACGAATTCCGGCACGCGCCTGAACGACATCGCCGACGTGGGCCTGCGCCCGGCCCGCGCCGACTACGTACAACACCTCAACCGGCGCCCGGCGGTCGTGCTCGTCATCCAGAAGGAACGCAGCGCGAATCTCGTCGAGATCAGCCACGCCGTTTTCGACGAACTCGCGCGCATCAAGCAGACCAGCGAGATGCAGGGGGTCAACGTCGCCGTGCTCTGGGACGGCGGCGCTGCCGTCACGCAGAGCCTGAGCCAGCTCGGCAAGGCGGGTCTGGAGGGTACGCTGCTCTCGATCATCGTGCTGTTCTTCTTCCTGCGCGACTGGCCATCCACGCTGATGGTGTCACTGTCGATACCGATCTGCTTCATCATCACGCTCGGTTGCATGCAGATGTTCGGCATGACCCTCAACCTGCTGTCGATGCTCGGGCTGCTGCTCGCCGTGGGCATGCTCGTCGACAACGCTGTCGTCGTGGTCGAGAGCATCTATCACTATCGCGAGCGCTACCCCAAACGCCCGTGGTACTCCGCAGTGCAGGGCACGCAGGTCGTTGGCATCGCGATAGCGGCGGGTACGCTGTCCAGCGTGATCGTTTTCGTCCCGCTGGTGTTCGGCGAGCCCAACCAGTTCAAGGTGCAGCTGTTCCAGGTTGCCGTCGCGATGGCGATTGCCCACCTGTCTTCGTGGCTCGTCGCTATCACGCTCGTGCCCATGCTTTCCGCGAAACTTCCCTCGCCGAAATTCATCGGCCGCGTTAGTCTGGTTTCGCGCATGCAGGACGCCTACGGCAAGCTGGTCGCGACGACGCTGCGACATCGGCGCTGGACGATGACCGCGCTCGGCGCGCTGATGCTGCTGACGGTTTTTCCTTTCCATTTCACCAAGGTCGACATGAACGGCGGCGGAGACCCCACGACGCTGCGCCTGTTCTATCGAATGCATGGTGTCTATCCGCTCGCCGAGATGGAGCACGCGATCGGGCGCATCGAGACCTATCTCGAGGACCACCGCGAAGAGTTTCACATCCGCGACGTCTATACATTCTTCAACGAGCAGGGGCAGGGCAACACGGACATCTACCTCGACACCGGCGGCAAGCAGAAGTTCGACGCGCGCAAGATCATGCAGCAGATGCGCGACGGCATGCCGAAACTCGCGATCGGCGAAGCGCTGTTCAACGGCGACAATGGCAGGGAGGACGGTGGCAAATCGATCGGCGTCAACTTGTCGGGCGATTCGGTCGTCGTGCTCCGCGAGCTCTCCGCGCAGATCGTTCCGCTGCTGGCGAAGCTGCCGAGTCTGCGCGACGTGCGCACGTCGAGCGGCAGCAGCAACGAGGAGATGAGCGTTCGCGTCGATCGCGAGAAGGCCAGAGCGTACGGGTTTTCCGCGAACGACGTCGCGCGTTATCTCGCGATCGCCCTGCGCGGGCAGCAGTTGAAGGATTTCCATGGCACCGAAGCCCAGGTGCCCGTTTGGATACGCTTCGCGAAATCCGATGCGCAGAGCATCGAGAGCCTGTCGGATTTCAAGATCCGCAACCCGCAGGGCGTGCAGATACCGCTAATGGCGATGATCCAGATACGCGGCACGAATGCACCCTCGGCGGTCGAAAGAACCAACCGACAGACGTCTTTGGGCATCGTCGCGAACCTCGCCGACGGAAAATCGGGCGACGACGCGCGGCATGAGATCGAGCGAGCGATGACCGAGATGTCCCTGCCCGGAGGCTACAAGTGGAGTTTCGGCGAGAGCTTCGATCGCAGCGACGAGGGCACGCGCACGATGATGTTCAACATCCTCGTCGCGCTCGTGCTCGTCTACGTCGTCATGTGCGCGATGTTCGAGTCGCTGATCTATCCGGCCGCGATCCTGACGACATTCGTGTTTTCGATCTTCGGAATTTACTGGTTCTTCTGGCTCACCGGTACTGCGTTCACCTTCATGTCGTTCATCGGCGTCCTGATCCTGATGGGCGTAGTGGTCAACAATGGCATCGTGATGATCGTGCACATCAATCAGCTGCGCCACGCGGGAATGACCCGTGCGGCGGCGCTGGCGCAGGGCGCGCGTGATCGATTACGCCCGATCCTCATGACGATGGGGACCGCGATCCTCGGCATGGTGCCGCTCTGCTTCGAGGGCGCGAGCCTCGGCGGCGATGGCCCGCAGTATTTCCCGATGGCGCGTGCCATCGTCGGCGGACTCATCTTCTCGACGCTCGTCAGCCTGCTCGTTCTGCCGACGATCTATTCGCTGCTCGATGACGCAAGACTATGGGGCAGGCGAGTGCTGCAAGACGCGCGCTCGCGTCGTTGGCGCGCGAACTCGGCGCCCGGCTGAGAGCGATTTCAGGATTATTTTGGTTAATCTTCACAGCGCGCGCGCGACAATGCACGATGGATATTGCACTGTTGCGGCGACGCTTCGTCACCCATGGTCTGCGCCTGCTCGCGGGTGACGGACGCGCGCCCAGCATCGACTGGCCGCTGCGGCAGTCCGGAATTTTGCGCATCCTGGTTTGCCGTACGAGCCAAAGCCTCGGCAACACGCTGCTCATTACGCCCTTGCTCCAGGAGATCGAGGCGATCTGGCCGGGTGCCGAGATCGACATCGTCACGCGCAATCCGGCTTCTACGCAGATCTTCGCCGGCTACGCGAGCGTACGCGACGTCTATTGCCTGCCGCGGCGCGCGGCGAGCGCGCCGATAGAACTCGCGCGCCAGCTACATAAGTTGCGACGCAATCGATACGATCTCGCGATCGATAGCGATCCACGCTCGCGCACGAGCCGTGCTCTGCTCGCGCTTAGCCGTGCACGATTCAAGCTCGGCTTCGTCGGCGCCGGCAAGAACGCCGGGCTGACCCACGCCATCGACATCGCCGGTGCGCCGCCACATGCCGGGCAGATACCCGTGTACCTGTTGCGCCAGGCCCTGCATCGCAGCGCGATCGACTACCCGTCGCTCGACCTGCGTTTGACTGCGGCGGAGCGGGAGCAGGGCAGCGCTATCCTCGCGAGGCTCGTCGCGCAGTCGGCGGCTTCGGCCAAACGCGGAACGATCGGCGTCTTCGCCAACGCCACCGGGCACAAGCGGCGCGACGCTGAGTGGTGGCGTGCGTTCCTGCCCGCGATAGAAAGCGCCTATCCCGATTTCAACTTCATCGAGATCGCACCGGGAGACGGCGTCTCGCTGCTCGACGGCCGTTATCCCGCCTACTATTCGAGCAGCGTGCGCAAGCTCGCGCGTGTGCTGTCAGGGTTGTCGATGGTGATCTCCCTGGACTGCGGCATCATGCACCTCGCACGTGCGAGCGGCACCAAGACGGCTGCAGTCTTCACGGTGACGGACAGCGCGCAGTGGGGACCGTACGGGGCGGGCGCGTTCGTCATCGATGCTCACGATCAGAGTCCAGAACGCGCCGCACGCGGTCTGGTCGACGCGGCGGTGCCAGAACTTCTTTTTTCCGCGACTTGAACGAACCGCTCGCACCTCTGCTCGTCCGCTACGGGCGAATGGGCGACATGGTGCTGCAGGAACCGCTGCTGCGCCTGCTGCATCGACGCTATGGCAAACCCTGCACGCTGCTGAGCTTCGGCCTGTGGTCCGAGTCGCTGTACCGGGCCTGCCCGGATGTCGGTACGCTCTGGCAGCTGCGCCTGCGCGATGCGCCATATCTGCTAAGCCCGCAACGCTGGGCGCTCGTGAGCGCGCTGCGTCGGCATGTGGGTCCGGTCTACATCAGCGAAGACATTCCCGATAACACGCGGCGCATCCGTCGGCTGCTGGACAAGGCCACGCTGCCGCAGGAGCGATGCCTCTATATCGGCGATTTCGATGGTTCGGCGCATAGCCACTGGGTCGATCGCCTGCTCGCGTTCGGGGCCCAGACCCCGCGCGCCTGGCCCGCGGCCGCCTATCCACTCCCCGCCATCGACGCGCTCGGTCCTGCGCCCCGGCTCGTGCTCACCGACGCCGACCTTCGCGACGTTTCGGCGTGGCTCGCTGTCAGGCGCCTCGATCGCAAACGCGTCGTGCTGCTGCAGCCGGGCAACAAGCGCACGAGCAGACGCATCGCGAGTCGCCAGCGGGAGGACGGCAAGACCTGGCCGATCGACCGCTGGGCAGCACTCGTCCGGGCGATCCTGACCGAAGCGGATGACTTCCGCGTCGTGCTGTGTGGGTCTGCGCACGAACACGCGTTACTCGAACACATCCGCGACCATGCGGCGATGGGCGGGGTCACCATCGCAACGCGCGATCTGCCGGTACGCACGCTCATGGCGCTGGCGGCCTGCGCGCACAGCATGGTCAGCGTCGACACGGGACCCGCGCACGTCGCCGCGGCGGTCGGGTGCCCTCTAGTCGTCCTTTACGGCGCCGAATCTACGCAGCTGTGGGACCGACGCAGCCCATGCGCCGCGCCCGTGGTGAACCTCGGCGGCCCGCCACGCGTGGCGGTCAGCGAGATCGCATTCGAGGAGGTAGTCGCAGCGTGGCGCGGCCTCGCTCGCGAGCCGCGCCGATCAGGGCAGTGACGCCACTGCCGCGTTGGCCGCGCGCAGGAAACGCTGCTCGAGCGCTTCATTTTGCGCGGTCTGTCCGAACCAGCGTGCCAGCGCATCGGCAACCTCGACGTCGGGCTGGGTAGAGACGCGGTCGCGCATCCGCGAGGCAAGCCGCTGCACCTGGAAATTCATGCGCCGCGCATGGTCCTCGAGCGGCGTCTCGATGCCGGCGACGAATTCGAGCTCGACGAGAAGCCCGCGCGCGGCGGCTTCTGCGGACATCTCGGTGCTAGCCGCCGCGAGTCTGCGCCGATCGAGCGCGGCACTCATCGCATCGTGCGGCCCTTCGGTTTCGGACCAGAGCGCGGCAAACGCGGGATCTTCCTGACCACCCTGCTCGGCCGAGCGCAGCAGAGCGTATCTACGCAAGGCCCGGTCGAAGCGCGACAGTCGCTGCAAGCGCGCGGCGCCACGCATCGATTCCTCGATGCCTTCGACGAGCCGCGCGTGGCGCTGCATAAGGCTGCGATCGTGGACTGCGCACGCTTGCCAGCGAGCCTGCAGTTCGCGCAGCGCCGACTTGCGTTGCGCGGGCGTCAATTCGCCCTGGTCGCGCAGCGCTTCGATCGCTTCGACGATGCTACGTTCCTGGGCTTGCGCTTCGAGGCTCTGCGTTTCGCGCTGCTTCTTGGCGGTATCGAGACCCGCGAATACGGCATCGCAGGCCTTGCGGAATTCCTGCCACTGGCGCTGGTCCGTCGAGCGTCTGCCCGTGCCGAGCGCGGTCCATTCCTGCTGCAATTCACGCGCCTGTCGCGCCGCTGACTTTTCGTCGCAGCCCTGCAGGGCTGTCGCGCGCGCGATGAGCTTGTGCTTTGCCGCTTCGAGCTCGAGCTCGCGCGCCGAGAGTGCAGCGGAGAGTCGCGCGATCGCCTCCTTGATCCTCCGCGCCAGCGCCGTGCGCGCTTTTTGTTCCACGTCATCGAGCGAACGCAGTGCAGTAGACAGCTCGGTGCGCAGCCCCATCGTGGCGCGCCAGTTACGGACAGCATCCTCGGTCGGTTCCGCGCTGCTCACGAGCGCCTCGATCTCCACGGTACGCGTGCGTCGCAGTTCGTCACGTTTCTCGAAATACGCCTTCGTCGGTTTCAGCGCGCGATGGCACAGCGCATTGAAACGTCTTGCGAGTGCCGAGTCTGCCGATTCGGCATTCTCGGATGCATCGAGGCGACGCCACTCTTCGCGCGCCTCGCGGACGCGCGTCGCGAGCGCATCGGGGTGGACTTCCGACGCAGCGAGGGTTTCGATGTTGGCACAGATGTCCTGGCGACGATTGCGGCTCGCCCACTGCTGCCAACGCAACAGCTCTTCGTAGCGCGCCTGCAATGCGGAAACGCGAGAATCCAGCGCCACGGGCAGGGCGCCTGCGGCCACAAGAAGTACTGCAAGGCTCTGGTTGCAGAGTCGCGCCGCCGAGAAGTCGCCCGCGTCGAGGCGCGCGGCATACTCTCCCGCGAGCTTTTCGATCGACTGCAGCGTGCTCCGGCGCCTTTCACGTTCGGCCTGTGCCTCGCCCGCGGCCGCGGAGAGTGCCGCGTCGAAGCGCGCCTGCGAGGCGACGAGATCGGTGGGCGCGGCCGACGCAGGTGCTGCGGAAATCGGGTCGGAAATCGAATCGCCAGTGCTCGCTTCCGCGACTTCAGGCACGGGGGCGGGATTGCGTTCGCTGAACTGCATCTGGTGCAGCACCGCGAGCGCGCCCTGGAAGCGCGCCAAGATGTCGGGCGGCACTCCGGCGCCGAGCCTGCTCCACTCCTGCTCTATCTGCTGGCTCGTCGCCTCGTCGGTATTGCCCGCGCGCAACTGCGCTTCCGCGCGCAGGCAGAGTGATTGCGCCTTGGTCGCGATCGCGTCGATGTCGCCGGCGCCGATGCGCAGCGCGGCGGCGCGGTCGCGGGCGCGCCGGCTGACCGCCTTGTCGGTTTTGCGCGC
>JBDTYX010000203.1:0-6042 GCA_040005435.1 Rudaea sp.
TCGTCGACGTGATCCCCGGCAAATCGGTCATCGGACTCGAGATACCGAACATCAACCGCGAGATCGTCTACCTGTCCGAGATACTCAAGTCGGAGAAGTACGATGCGATGAAGTCGCCACTCGCGCTCGCGCTCGGCAAGGACATCGGCGGCCGCCCGGTCGTCGTCGACCTCGGCAAGATGCCGCACCTGCTCGTCGCCGGTACCACGGGGTCAGGCAAGTCGGTTGCGGTCAATGCGATGGTGCTGAGCCTGCTGTACAAGGCGACCGCGCGCGACGTGCGCCTCATGATGATCGACCCGAAGATGCTCGAGCTCTCGGTCTACGAGGGCATCCCGCATCTGCTCGCGCCGGTCGTCACCGACATGAAGGATGCCGCGAACGGGCTGCGCTGGTGCGTCGCCGAGATGGAGCGGCGCTACAAGCTCATGGCCGCGGTCGGCGTGCGCAACCTCGCGGGGTTCAACAAGAAAGTGCGCGACGCCGAGGAGGCCGGGCAGCCGCTGCTCGATCCGCTGTTTATGGCGAAGCCCGACTTCCCGCAAGATGTCGCGCAGCCGCTCGAGCCGCTGCCTTACATCGTCGTGATCATCGATGAATTTGCCGACATGATGATGATCGTCGGCAAGAAGGTCGAGGAACTGATCGCGCGCCTCGCGCAGAAGGCGCGCGCCGCGGGCGTGCACCTGATTCTTGCGACGCAGCGCCCTTCGGTCGACGTGATCACCGGCCTCATCAAGGCCAACATCCCGACGCGCATCGCGTTCCAGGTGTCGAGCAAGATCGACTCGCGCACGATTCTCGATCAGAGCGGCGCCGAGACGCTGCTAGGTCACGGCGACATGCTCTACTTGCCGCCGGGCACGGCCACGCCCGAGCGCGTCCACGGCGCGTTCGTGAGCGACGAGGAGGTGCACAAGGTCGTCGCCCACCTGCGCCTGCAGGGCCGCCCCGAATATATCGAGGGTGTGTTCGGCGACGTGCAGTCGCTCGGCGACGGCCGCGTCGTCGGCGAATCGGGGCTGCCCGAGGAGAACGAGGAAGGCGACATCGACTACGACGAGCTCTACGACAAGGCCGTCGCGATCGTCACCGAGTCGCGGCGCGCCTCGATTTCGGGCGTGCAGCGTCGCCTCAAGATCGGCTACAACCGCGCGGCGCGCCTGATCGAGATGATGGAGTCGCAGGGCATAGTCAGCGCGCCGCAGCACAACGGCAATCGCGAAGTCATCGCGCCGCCGCCGCCCGAGCTCTAGGCATCGGGCGGTCAGCTGTGCACGCCGGCCTTGGGATCGGCGTTCAGCTTGGCTCGCCGATAATCCATCAACTCCCATTTGCCAGCCGCGGTGAACATGCGCGCCACGATATTCCTTTTTATTGCATTGATCGTCAGCCCGGCGCTCGCCGCCGAAGGTGCGCGCGGTCGCCTCGATGCATTCGCGAAAGGGCTCAATTCGCTATCGGGCGGCTTCGAGCAGACGCTCGTCGACGGCAACGGCCGGAGCAAGGCGAGCCGCGGCACGCTCGCGCTGAAGGCGCCGCGCCAGTTTCGCTGGGACACCGCAGCGCCGTTCAAGCAAATCATCGTCGCCGACGGCGACAAGGTCTGGGTCTACGATCCCGACCTCGAGCAGGTCACCGTGCGCGCGCAGGGCACCGAGGAGGCGCACAGCCCGCTGACCGTGCTGACCGACTTAGCACAGCTCGACCGCGACTTCACGTCGAGTGAGCAGGGCGAACGCGCGGGATTGGTCTGGTTGCGTCTGAAGTCCAAGGAAAAAGAGCCGCAGTTCGAGTTCGCCGACCTCGGCTTCGACGCCGAAGGTCTCGCGCGCATGGAATTCACCGACGGCTTCGGCAATCGCACCGAGATACGCTTCTCTGCCTGGCAGCGCAACGCGAAGCTCTCGGCCGACACGTTCCGTTTCAGTCCGCCGAAGGGCGTCGACGTGATCGGCGATCCGACGCCCGCCGCCGAAGTGCACCCGCTCAAGCAATAGGCACCGGATCTTCGCGCGACTGGCGAACCGCGCTGGCGAAATCGTCGGCGAAGCGTAGTTGCACGCCATCCGGTTTGAGGTTCATCTGCGCGAGGATGCGGCGCGGTTGATCGCACAGCCCGGACACGATCACGCGGATCCCGCGCCGCTCGCAGCGGTCGAGAAACGCGCGCAGCGCCGTCACGCCGGTCGTGTCGATCAGCGGCACGAGCCGCATGCGCAGGATGAAGACCCGCGGCGTTTCGGCGAAAGCGAACTGTTCCAGCACGTCGTCAAGCCGGCTCGCGACCGCGAAGAACAGCGGGCCGGAAATCTGGAATGCCTCGACGCCGGGCGGCAGCTGCGCGCGCTGGTCCGGTTCCGCGCCGGGCGAGTCCGCCTGGTCCTCCTCGACGAGCGAGACGTTCGACTGCATCGCGACGACCTCGCTCATGCGGTGCATGAACAGGAACGACGCGAGCACGAGGCCGACTTCGATCGCGATAGTGAGGTCGAACATCGCGGTCAGGCCGAACGTGAGCATCAGCACCACGCGGTCGCCGATCGGGCCGCGCATGAGCTGCGCGAAGCTTTCGATTTCCGCCATGTTCCAGGCGACGACGAGCAGCACGGCCGCGAGCACCGCGAGCGGCACGTAGCGCATCAGCGGCGCGAGCACGAGCATGAAAACAAGTATGAACAGCGCGTGCAGCATCCCTGCGACCGGCGTCTGTCCGCCGGAGCGCACGTTCGTCGCGGTGCGCGCGATCGCGCCCGTCGCGGGCAGTCCGCCGAATAATGCGGACGCGATGTTCGCGACGCCCTGTGCGACGAGTTCGGCGTTGGAGCGGTGGCGCCCGCCGATCATGCCGTCTGCGACGACGGCCGACAGCAGCGACTCGACGGCGGCGAGGAATGCGATCGTGAACGCACTCGGGAACAGCTCGACCGTGCGCTCGAACGGGATGTGCGGAATCGCAAATTGCGGCAGCGTGACCGGGATCGTGCCGAAACGGCTGCCGATCGTCTCGATGCTCCATCCCGCGAGCGTGCACAACACGCTTGCCGCGACCACCGCGATCAGAAACCCGGGCCAGCGCGGGCGCCAGCGGCGCATCAGCGCGATCAGCAGCACGCTGCCGAACGCGAGCGCAGCGGCGGCCGGCGTGAAGTCCCGCAGGTGCGCGGCATACGCCTCCCAGCGCGCGAAGAACTCGGTCGGTACCGCGCCCATGCGCAGGCCGAGCAGATCCTTGACCTGGCTCGCGAAGATCGACACCGCGATCCCCGAAGTGAAACCCGTCACCACGGGCTTGGGGATGTATTTGAGCAGCGTGCCGACGCGCAGCAGGCCCGCGGCGATCAGCAGAAAGCCCGCGAGCAGCGTGCACAGGATGAGCCCGCCGTAGCCGAACTTGACAATCACGCCGAAGACGATCGGTATAAACGCCGCGGTCGGACCGCCGATCTGCACGCGCGATCCGCCGAGGAACGAGATCAGGAAGCCGGCGATGATCGCGGTGTGCAGCCCCTTCTCGGGCGTCGCGCCCGAAGCGATCGCGAGCGCCATCGCGAGCGGCAGCGCGACAATCGCGACCGTCAGGCCGGCGATCGCGTCGCGCCGCAGGTCGTGGAGACGATAGCCGTGGCGCAAGACCGTCCACAGCTTCGGTTCGTAGAGCTGCCAGGCAGGGGCCGTGATTGGGCGCGAGGACATCGTGCGCTGATTGTAACGGCCGCGTCGGCCCAGCGCGGGGCATCGCGTATGATGCCGCAATGCCTTCGCGCAAGCGTGCCACTGCCGCTCCTGAGCTGTTCGGCGACCCGGAGGGCCTCAAACCGCTCGCGGAGCGCATGCGCCCGCGCGCGCTCGACGAGATCGTCGGCCAGCAGCGCCTGCTCGGCGCGGGCGTCCCGCTGCGGCGCTCGATCGAGGCGGGGCACGTCCACTCGATGATCCTGTGGGGGCCGCCGGGTTGCGGCAAGACGACGCTCGCGCTGCTGCTCGCGCGCTACGCGCATGCGCGGTTCCGCGCGATCTCCGCGGTGCTGACGGGTCTCGCCGACGTACGCGCCGCGCTCGCCGAGGCCGAGGTCGCGTTCGCGCAGGGCGAGCGCAGCGTGCTGTTCGTCGACGAGGTGCACCGTTTCAACAAGGCGCAACAGGACGCGTTCCTGCCGCATATCGAGAAGGGGATCATCATCTTCGTCGGCGCGACGACCGAGAACCCCTCGTTCGAGCTCAATTCCGCGCTGCTCTCGCGCTGCCGCGTGCACGTGATGGAGGCGGTCTCGGCTGCGGCCATCGTCGACGCGCTCAAGCGCGCGCTCGCAGATCGCGAGCACGGTCTCGCGGAGCGAGATCTGAGAGTCGCCGAACGCTCGCTCGAACTGATCGCCCAGGCTGCGGACGGCGATGTCCGCCGCGCGCTCACGCTGCTCGAGATCGCCGCCGACGTCGCGCAGGACGGCGCGATCGACGATGCGACGCTGACCCAGGTGCTCGCGGATCGCACGCGCCGCTTCGACAAGGGCGGCGAGCAGTTCTACGACCAGATTTCGGCGCTGCACAAATCGGTGCGCAGTTCGGACGCCGACGCGGCGCTTTACTGGTGCACGCGCATGATCGACGGCGGCGTCGACCCGGGCTACCTCGCGCGGCGGCTGACGCGCATGGCGATCGAGGACATCGGCCTCGCCGATCCGCGCGCGCTGACGCTGGCGCTCGAGGCCTGGCAGACGTTCGACCGACTCGGTTCGCCCGAGGGCGAACTCGCGCTCGCCGAGGCGGCGATCTACCTCGCGGTCGCGGCGAAGAGCAACGCCGCCTACGCGGCCTTCGGCGAAGTTCGCAGCGTGATCGCGCAGACCGGCACGCTCGACGTGCCGATGCACCTGCGCAACGCGCCGACGAAGCTCATGAAAGGCCTCGGCTACGGCAAGGACTACCAGTACGACCACGATCGTGAAGACGGCATCGCCTACGAGCAGCAGTGCCTGCCGGACGCGTTGCGCGGCCGCGAGTTCTATCAGCCGACCGAGCGCGGCCTCGAGGGCCGGATTCGCGAGAAGGTAGAGTCGGTGCGCGCCGCGCGGTCGCGCGCCAAGCCCAAGTAGGCTGTTCGCGACGTTGCGTGGCCGCCGCGCGTATGGCCCGACCGCCACTGCGCGTTGCGGTCGTTGCGGGCACACGGGATAATCCGCGACCCTTCTTCATATGGTCTTGAGAACATGCTCGATCCCGCCGTGCTGCGTGGCCAACTCGACGCCGTCACCGAACGGCTGAAGGCGCGCGGATTCGCGTTGCCGAAGGCGCAGATCGAGGCGCTCGAGGCGCAGCGCAAGGCCGCGCAGACGCAGACGCAGGAGCTGCAGAACTTGCGCAACACGCGCTCGAAGGCGATCGGGATGGCGAAGGGCAAGGGCGAGGATACGACCGCGCTGATGGCCGAGGTCGCGGGCATCGGCGACCAGCTCAAGGCCAACGAAGAGCATCTCGCGCAGGTGCAGGCCGATCTCGCCGCGATCACGTTGACGATCCCGAACCTGCCCGACGAATCGGTGCCGTTCGGCGTCGACGAGACGCAGAACGTCGAAGTCCACCGCTGGGGCACGCCGCGCACCTTCGATTTCGCGATCAAGGATCACGTCGACCTCGGCGTGCGCCACGGCTGGCTCGACGGCGACGCGGGCGCGAAACTCTCGGGCGCGCGCTTCACGGTGCTGCGCGGCCAGCTCGCCCACCTGCATCGCGCGCTCGCGCAATTCATGCTCGACCTGCACACAGCAGAACACGCTTATCTTGAATGCAATGTGCCGCTCCTAGTGAACGAAAAATCGATGCAGGGCACAGGTCAGCTACCGAAATTTGAAGACGATTTGTTCGAAACCATGAGCCTCTCGAATTCGGAGGCCTTCCCAGATGCTTTTGATCGACTGAGAAGCGAACCAACAACTTTTGCCAACATTAAATATTTTCTGAGATCACGAAGCACATATTTTCTGATCCCGACGGCCGAAGTGTCGCTGACCAACCTCGTCGCGAACGAAATCGTCGACGCCG
>JBDTYX010000036.1:0-20404 GCA_040005435.1 Rudaea sp.
GCGATCTACCTGCTCGTACTCGCCCTGCTGATCGGCGGGACCGCGGCATTCCTGCACCTGTGTGCCCGACTGGAGGAGCGCTCGTGATCTGCATCGGCGCCGCCATCAGCCTCATGAGCCCGACATTCACGGGAATGTACTTCGCGCTCGTTGCAAAGAAGAGGTCGTCATGACGCCCACCTACTGGATCGCTGCAGCTATCTCGCTCGCGCTGTGCGCCTATCTGACGATCGCCCTGCTCAAACCGGAGTGGTTCGAATGAGTGCCAACGCTTACCTGCAGCTAGCGCTCTACCTCGGCGTCCTGCTGCTTCTCGTCAAGCCGGTCGGTGCCTATATGGCGGCGGTCTTCAGCGATGTGCCCGCGGGCGCGACGCCGGGCCGCGGGCGCCGGCTCGGCGAGGCGCTCGAGCGCGGGCTCTATCGCGTCTGCGGCATCCGTGCCGACGAAGACATGTCCTGGCGGCGCTATGCGTGGGCGATGCTCGTCTTCAACATCGTCGGCCTGCTCGCGGTCTACCTGCTGCAGCGTGTGCAGCAATGGCTGCCGCTCAATCCGCAGCACTTCGACGCGGTCAGCCCGGACTCGGCGTTCAACACCGCGGTCAGCTTCGCGACGAACACGAACTGGCAGGGCTACGGCGGCGAGTCGACGATGAGCTACCTCACGCAGATGCTTGGCTTGGGCGTGCAGAATTTTCTCTCCGCGGCGACCGGCATCGCCATCTTGATCGCTCTGATCCGCGGCATCGTGCGCCGTACGACGAACGGCATCGGCAACTTCTGGGTCGACCTCACGCGCAGCACGCTCTACGTCCTGCTGCCGTTCTCGTTCCTGTTCGCGCTGATCCTCGTCTGGCAGGGCGTGCCGCAGAACTTCAAACCGTACGAGAGCGTGCCGCTGCTGCAGGCGACGACCGCGACGCAAACCGTGAAGGACGCCGATGGCAATTCGCTGAAGGACGCGGCGGGCAAGGACGTCACGAAGGAATCCCCCATCGACGAACAGTCCCTGCCACTCGGTCCTGCGGCGTCACAGATCGCGATCAAGCAGCTCGGCACCAACGGCGGCGGCTACTTCAACGTCAACTCGGCGCATCCGTACGAGAACCCGACGCCGCTGAGCAATTTCCTCGAGCTGCTCGCGATCCTGCTGCTGCCCGCGGCGCTCTGCTACACGTTTGGCGTCATGGTCGGCGACCGCCGCCAGGGTTGGGCGTTGCTCGCAACGATGTTCGTGATCTTCGTGCCGCTGCTGCTCGCGTGCACGTTCGCCGAGCAGTCCGGCAACCCCGCGCTCGCCGGGCTCGACGTCGACCAGCACGCCTCCGCACTGCAGGCCGGCGGCAACATGGAAGGCAAGGAGACGCGCTTCGGCATCGTCAACTCGGCGCTGTGGGCGACCGCGACGACCGCCGCCTCGAACGGCTCGGTCAACGCGATGCACGACTCGTTCACGCCGCTCGGCGGCCTCGTGCCGATGTGGCTCATGCAGCTCGGCGAGGTGATCTTCGGCGGCGTCGGCTCGGGGCTGTACGGCATGCTCGCGTTCGCGGTGGTCGCGGTGTTCATCGCGGGACTCATGGTCGGGCGCACGCCCGAGTACCTCGGCAAGAAGATCGAGGCCTACGAGATGAAGATGGCGAGCCTCGTCGTGCTGATTCCGTGCGCGCTCGTCGTCGTCGGTACCGCGTTCGCGATTCTTGCTCCCGCGGGAGTGGCGGGCATCGCAAATCCGGGCATCCACGGCTTCAGCGAGGTCCTCTACGCATTGTCGTCGGCATCGAACAACAACGGCAGCGCGTTCGGCGGGCTGTCGGCGAACACGCCGTTCTGGAACGTGCTGCTTGGCATCTGCATGTTCTTCGCGCGCTTCCCTCTGGCGATCGGCATGCTCGCGATCGCAGGCTCGCTTGCGGCGAAGAAGCATGTTCCCGTCTCTGCAGGCACGCTGCCGACGCATACGCCGTTGTTCGTCGTGCTGCTCGCGTGCACCGTGATCGTGATCGGCGCGCTGACCTTCCTGCCCGCACTCGCACTCGGCCCCATCGCCGAGCAGCTCGCGAGTGCGCTATCCGCTCCTTCCGGACCCTAGAGCCATGACCACTTCCCCGATACGCGCGCTCGACAAGGTGCTGCTGATTCCCGCGATCGCCGGTGCGTTCCGCAAGCTGTCGCCGCGCGCGCAATTCCGCAACCCGGTGATGTTCGTCGTGTTGGTCTGCAGCGTGATGACCACGCTGCTCTGGCTGCAGGCGCTGCGCGGGCACGGCGAGGCACCGTCCGGATTCATCCTCGGCGTCGCGCTGTGGCTGTGGTTCACGCTGCTGTTCGCGAACTTCGCCGAGGCGATCGCCGAAGGTCGCGGCAAGGCGCAGGCCGCATCGCTGCGCGGTGCACGCCGCGACGTCGTCGCACACAAGATCGCCGCGGTCGACAAGCGCGACGCGATCACGATCGTCAGCGCGAGCGACCTGCGCAAGGACGACCTCGTCGTGATCAAGGCCGGCGAGACGATCCCGGGCGACGGCGAAATCGTAGACGGCGCGGCGAGCGTCGACGAGTCGGCGGTGACCGGAGAGTCGGCGCCCGTGATCCGCGAATCGGGCGGAGATCGCAGCTCGGTCACGGGCGGCACGCGCGTATTGTCTGACTGGATCGTCGTGCGCATCGTCAGCAATCCTGGCGAAAGCTTCCTCGACCGCATGATCGCGATGGTCGAGGGCGCGAGCCGGCGCAAGACGCCGAATGAGATCGCGCTGACCATCCTGCTCGCGAAGTTCTCGCTGATCTTCCTGCTCGCCTGCGCGACACTGCTGCCGTATTCGCTTTACGCGGTGCAGAGTTCGGGCCACGGCGAGCCCGTGACGATCACGGTGCTCGTCGCGCTGCTCGTCTGCCTGATCCCGACGACGATCGGCGGCCTGCTCTCGGCGATCGGCATCGCCGGCATGGATCGAATGATCCAGGCGAACGTGATCGCGATGTCGGGTCGCGCGGTCGAGGCCGCGGGCGACGTCGACGTGCTGCTGCTCGACAAGACCGGCACGATCACGCTCGGCAACCGTCAGGCGGTCGCGTTCCACCCCGCGCCCGGCGTCGACGTCGCGGCGCTCGCCGACGCGGCGCAGCTCGCCTCCCTCGCCGACGAAACGCCCGAGGGGCGCAGCATCGTCGTCCTCGCGAAAGATCAGTTCGGCCTGCGCGAACGCGAACTCGCCGGCGCGACTTTCGTGCCGTTCACGGCGCAGACCCGCATGAGCGGCGTAGACATCGTCGCCGCCGCTTCGTCGGGAAATGCGGGTCGGCAGATTCGCAAGGGCGCGATCGATGCGCTCAAGAAATATCTCGCCGATCACGCGGACGCCCTGCCGCACGAAGTGACGACGATCGCCGAGGGCATCGCGCGCAAGGGCGGCACCCCGCTGATCGTCGCCGAGAACCGGCGCGCGCTCGGCGTGATCGAGCTCAAGGACATCGTCAAGGGCGGCATCCGCGAACGCTTCAGCGAACTGCGCCGCATGGGCATCCGCACGATCATGATCACGGGCGACAACCCGCTCACCGCGGCGGCGATCGCCGCGGAGGCGGGCGTCGACGACTTCCTCGCGGAGGCGACGCCCGAGGCGAAGCTCAAGCTGATCCGCGATATCCAGGCCGAGGGCCGGCTCGTCGCGATGTGCGGCGACGGCACCAACGATGCGCCCGCGCTCGCGCAGGCCGACGTCGCGGTCGCGATGAACAGCGGCACGCAGGCCGCGAAAGAGGCCGGCAACATGGTCGACCTCGACTCGAATCCGACCAAGCTCATCGAGGTCGTCGAGATCGGCAAGCAGCTGCTGATCACGCGCGGCGCACTGACGACGTTCTCGATCGCCAACGACGTCGCGAAGTATTTCGCGATCATCCCCGCCGCGTTCGCGAGCACCTATCCCGCGCTCAACGCACTCAATGTGATGCATCTCGCGACGCCGCGCAGCGCGATCCTGTCCGCGGTGATCTTCAACGCGCTGATCATCATCTTCCTGATCCCGCTCGCGCTGCGCGGCGTGCGCTACCGCCCCGTCGGCGCCGGCGAACTGCTGCGCCGCAACCTGCTCGTCTACGGCCTCAGCGGGCTCGTCGTGCCGTTCATCGGCATCAAGGTCCTCGACATGATCCTCGTCGCGATCGGCCTGGCCTGAAGGGAGAACATCCATGCATCTTTTAGCGCCCGATCATTCGCCGATGTCCGCTTCCGCATTCGACCCCGGCCGCGCGCGCGCGGCCAACGACGGCCGCTACGAACGCGAGCCGCAACGACGGGTCAGCGCGACCATGATCCCGAGCTTCATCGTCACCGCGCAGAACCCGCTCGACGACGAGTACCCGCTGGGTGGCTACTACAACGACGCGGGCGCGACGCTCAAGTTGCAGTTCGATGCGCACTGGTCCGCGAACGTCGGCGCGACCCACGCGAGCAACCACGCTTTCTACGCCAACACCGCGAGTTTCACCCACGCAGCGCAGACGCGAGACGTCGGTGGCACGCGCGACTACCTCGTGCTGCAAGGCACCTTCTAAAGGAACCCGATCACCATGCGTCTCCTGCGCCAATCCCTGACCATGCTCCTGCTCATGAGCCTCGCGGCCGGCGCGCTCTATCCGCTCGCCGTCACCGGCGTCGCGCAGATTTTGTTCCCGCGCGCGGCCAACGGCAGCCTGATCGTGCGCGACGACAAGGCGCTCGGCTCCACGCTGATCGGGCAGCCGTTCTCCGCGCCGCAGTATTTCTGGCCGCGTCCTTCGGCGAGCGCGCCGTTCGCGAACAATCCGGCGGCGTCGAGCGGCTCGAACCTCGGGCCGACGAACCCTGCGCTTGCCGACGCGGCCAAACTGCGCATCGAAGCGCTGCGCGCGGCCGATCCGGGCAACCTCGCGTCCGTGCCGGTCGACCTCGTGACCGCGTCGGCCAGCGGCCTCGATCCGCATATCTCGCCTGCCGCCGCGATCTACCAGCTCGCACGCGTCGCACGGGCGCGCGGCAAGCCTGAGTCCGCAGTCGCCACGCTCGTGGCGGCGGCGACCGAGCAACGCCAATTCGGGTTGCTCGGCGAGCCGCGCGTGAACGTGCTGACGCTCAACCTGGCGCTCGATCGACTCTGACCGGCACCGTCGCGGCGATCGTCTCCGGCCCATGCGACAATGGCCGATGGCCTCCCCGGCTGACGATCGCCGCCTCGATCCCGACGAGCTGCTCGCGCGCATGCGCCGAGAGGAGGTACGTGCGCGTCGCGGGCGGCTCAAGATCTTCTTCGGTGCGGCGCCCGGCGTAGGCAAGTCCTTCGCGATGCTCGAAGCCGCGCGGCGACTCGCGGCGGAGCACGTCGACGTCGTGATCGGCTACGTCGAGTTGCACGGTCGGCCCGAGACCGAGGCCTTGCTCGAGGGTCTCGAGGTGCTGCCCGCGCAACAACTCGAGCATCGCGGCGTCGCGGCCGCGGAGTTCGACGTGGATGCCGCGCTGCGGAGGCACCCGCGCGTGATCTGCGTCGACGAGCTCGCGCACAGCAACCATGCCGGCGCGCGCCACCCGAAGCGCTGGATGGACGTCGAGGAACTGCTCGAGGCGGGCATCGACGTCTACACCACCGTCAACGTCCAGCACGTCGAGAGCCTCAACGACGTCGTCAGCCAGATCACCGGTGTGCGCGTGCGCGAGACCGTGCCCGATCGGGTGTTCGACGCGGCTGCCGAGGTCGAGGTCGTCGACCTGCCCCCCGACGAACTGCTGCAACGCCTGCGCGAGGGCAAGGTCTACTCGAGCGAAAAGACCGGCCAGGCGCTGACCTCCTTTTTCCGCAAGGGCAACCTGATCGCGTTGCGCCAGCTCGCGTTGCGTGCGACGGCCGATCGTGTCGACGCCGCGATGGACGCCTACCGCGAAAGCCATGCGATCCGCGAGCCTTGGGCAGCAGGCGAGCGCGTCCTCGTGTGCGTCGGCCATGACACGTTGTCAGAGCGCCTCGTGCGCGCGGCGCGCCGCCTCGCCACGGCGCTGCACTCCGGGTGGATCGCGGTCTACGTCGAGACGCCGGCGCTCGCCAAGCTGCGCCGTGGCGAGCGCGACCGCGTGCTCGCGACGCTGAAGCTCGCGGAGTCGCTCGGCGCGGAAACGGCGAATCTCGCGGGCGAATCGGTGGCCAGCGAGCTGCTCGATTTCGCGCGCAGGCGCAATGCGAGCAAGATCGTGATCGGCAAGCCGACGCGCAGCCGCTGGCGCGATCGACTGCGGCCATCGCTCGTCGACGAGGTCGTGCGCGGCAGCGGCACGATCGACGTGTACGTGATCAGCGGCGAGGCCGGCGACGATGTGCCGCTGCGCCCGCGCCTGCCGAAGCGCTCGAGCGACTGGCAGGCGTATGCCAAGGCCACGGTCATCGTCGCGGTCGTCACGTTGCTCTGCGCGCTGCTCTATCACCGGATCGAGCGCACCAATCTCGTGATGCTGTACCTGCTCGGCGGCGTGCTCACCGCGGCGCGCCTCGGGCGCGGTCCATCGGCGATGGCGGCGGTGACCAGCGTGCTGCTGTTCGATTTCCTGTTCGTGCCGCCGGAGTATTCGTTCGCGGTCTCCGACGCCGAGTATCTGATCACGTTCGGCGTGATGCTGATCACCGGCCTCGTGATCAGCCATTTCGCGACGCGCGGCAGGCGGCAGGCCAGCGTCGCTCGCACGCGCGGCGGAACTCTTCGCGCTGAGTCGCGAGCTCGCGCAGACCCGCGATGCCTCGGTGCTCGGCGCCATCCTGTGCCGCCACGTCCTCTCTGGCATCGAAGGCGAGGCGATCGTGTTGTTCCCCGATGCGCAGGGCCACGTCCTCGATCCGACCCACTTCTGCACGCGCGGCCAGGCCACACCCAGCGTCGCCCGTTATCCAGTACCGGGCAACGACCTGGGCATCGCGCAGTGGGCCTACGACCACCGCCAGAAGGCGGGGCACGGCACCGACACGCTCGCGAGCGCCGACGCGATCTACGTGCCTCTGAACGCACTCAAGCGCTGCCTCGGCGTACTCGGACTGCGTCCGCAGGATCCGGGACAGCTCGACATTCCCGAACAGATGCAGCTGCTCGAATCGTTCGTCAGCCAGACCGCGGTCGCGATGGAGCGCGTCCAGTTGGCCGACACGGCGCAGGCGGCCGACATCGAAATCGAGACCGAGAAGATGCGCAACGCGCTGCTGAGTTCGGTGTCGCACGACTTCCGCACGCCACTCGCGAGCATCATCGGTGCTACCTCCACGCTGGTCGAAGGCGGCGCCGGGGCGTTCAGCGACGCGCAGCGCGACACGCTGCTGCGCACCGTCCTCGACGAGGCCAATCGCCTGCATCGTCTGCTCGACAACCTGCTCGACCTGACCCGCCTCAATGCGGGCCTGCTTCCGCTGCGGCGCCAATGGGCCGCGCTCGAGGAGATCATCGGCGCCGTGTTGCGACGCCTGAGCGAAACGCTTGCCGGACGCGAGGTCGAGGTCGACGTGCCTGCTGACCTGCCGCTCGTGCATGTCGACGAAGTAATGATCGAACAGTTGCTCTTTAACCTCGTCGACAACGCACAGAAATACACGCCGGCAGGCTCCCCGTTGCGCGTCTCGGCTCGCGCGGTGCGCGGCGACATCGTCGTCGCGGTGCGCGACTACGGTCCTGGCCTGCCGCCCGGCGAGGAGGATCGTGTGTTCGACAAGTTCCACCGTGGTCGCAGCGAGGCCGCGCAGAGCGGCTTCGGGCTCGGGCTCGCGATCTGCAAGGCGATCGTCGAGGCACACGGCGGCGAGATCTCGGCGCGCAACATCCCGGACAAGGGCGGCGCCGGCGGCGGAGCCGAGTTTCGCTTCACGCTACCCGCGGACGGAGAGCCGCCCGAATGACGGCGACGCGCGCGCGGCTGCTCGTGATCGAGGACGACCCGCAGATCCAGCGGTTCCTGAGCACCGCACTCGATGCGCACGGCTACGAGCTGCATATCGCGGCGACCGGCGCGGAGGGACTGCGCATGGCCGCGTTGCGCGAGCCGGACATCGTGATCGTCGACCTCGGCCTGCCCGACATCTCGGGCCTCGACGTGATAGCGCGACTGCGCGAATGGTTCTCGCGGCCGATCCTCGTGCTGTCGGCACGCAGCCGCGAAAACGACAAGGTCGCGGCGCTCGACCTCGGCGCGGACGACTACCTCACCAAGCCATTCGGCATCGGCGAGCTGCTCGCGCGCCTGCGCGTCGCCGAGCGCCATCGCGCCGGCGTCGGCGGGCAGCCGCAGGCGCGCGTCGAGATCGGCGAACTCGCGATCGACCTCGCCGCGCATCGCGTCCAGCGCGCGGGCGTCGACGTGCACCTGACGCCGATCGAATACCGCCTGCTCGCCGCGCTTGCCCAGCATCCCGGCAAGGTGCTGACCCAGCGCCAGCTGTTGCGCGAGGTCTGGGGTGCCGCGCATGTCGAATCCCCGCACTACCTGCGCATCTACATGCGCGCACTGCGCAACAAGGTCGAGCCCGAGCCCGCGCGGCCGCGATACCTGCTGACCGAGATCGGCGTCGGCTACCGGCTCGTCGATACGCCGGCGGATGCGCTACCCATCGCGCCCGTCGCTACCGCAGGCACGCGCTAGCGATCCTTCCCGACCGCGCTCGACGTCGCGCGCGCCACCATCGAAACCTGCGAAAATCCGCGCATGCAACCTCCCGTACCTTCGGCCGCGCTCGTTCACCGGATCGACGCGCTGCTGCCGCAGACGCAGTGCACGCGTTGCGGCTATCCGGCCTGCCTTGCCTACGCCGAGGCGATCGCAGCCGCCGAGGCCGACATCAACCAGTGTCCGCCGGGCGGCGCGCGCGGCATCGCCGCGCTCGCCGCGCTGCTCGGTCGCGCGGCGAGACCGCTCAATCCGGTCAACGGCGTCGAGAAGCCCGCAGAGGTCGCGGTCGTCGATGAAGCCGCCTGCATCGGCTGCACGAAGTGCATTCAGGTGTGTCCGGTCGACGCGATCGTCGGCGCGGCCAAGTTCATGCATTCGGTCATCGGCGACGAATGCAACGGCTGCGAACTCTGCATCCCGGCCTGTCCGGTCGACTGCATCGCGATGATCGTCCCCACGATCGAATCACAGATCGACCGTGCGCCGCAGTACCGTCGCCGCTACGAAGCGCGCCTGCGGCGTCTCGAGCGCGAGCGCGAGCGCCGCGACGCCGCACTCGCCACGCGCAAGGGCGAGCTGCGCGTCGGCACAGTGCGCGAGGCGATCGCGCGCGCGCAGGCGAAGAAGGCCGCCGCCGGGAACCCCGGCGCATGAATGCGCAGAAGCGCGCGGAGCTGTTTCGCCGGCTGCGCGAGGCGAATCCGCAGCCGCGCAGCGAGCTCGAATATGCGACGCCGTTCCAGCTGCTCGTTTCGGTGATCCTGTCTGCGCAGGCGACCGACGTCGGCGTCAACAAGGCGACACGACGACTGTATGCGGTCGCGGGCACGGCGCCGGCTATCCTCGCGCTCGGCGAAGAGCGACTGAAGAAGCAGATCGCGACGATCGGGCTGTTCAACGCCAAGGCGAAGAACGTGATCGCGACGTGCCGCATCCTCGTCGAGGAATACGCCGGCGAGGTGCCGCGCACGCGCGAGGCGCTCGAGGCGCTGCCCGGCGTCGGCCGCAAGACCGCGAACGTCGTGCTCAATACGGCGTTCGGCGAGCCGACCATCGCGGTCGACACACACATCTTCCGCGTCGCGAATCGCACGGGTCTCGCGCCAGGCAGGACGGTGCGCGCGGTCGAGGACAGGCTCGCGAAGGTCGTGCCCGACGAGTTCAAGCGCGACGCGCACCACTGGTTGATCCTGCATGGTCGCTACGTGTGCAAGGCGCGCAAACCGGATTGCCCGCAATGCATGATCCGCGATCTCTGCGACTACCGGCACAAGACCGTGGCGTAGCCGCGCGCGGGCGGCGCGCGGGCGGCCACCCTCATCCGGCGCTGCGCGTCACTTCTCCCGCAGGCGTGAGAAGGGAATGCGGTCGCGCATGTTTATCGTCGGTCGCGGCGATCCTCATGGCTTGGCCCACCTCGCACACTCGCGGCAGAGGCGCCCGGGGGACTCGCGCGAACCTCACAAGCCTGGCCCCGCCTCTCTTGCTGGTGGGAATGGCCCACGTCGCACGCTCGCGACAAAGGCCGCGGCGGAGGCCTCGCGCGAACCTCGCAAGCTTGGGTCACCGCGCACCCTCGCGACAGCGGCCGCGCCGGAGATCTCGAGCGAACCTCGCAAGCCATTCCCGCCTCTCTTACTGGCGGCAATGGCCCACCACTCCCGCTCGCGGGAGAGGTCGCGCCGCAGGCGCGGGTGAGGGTGACGCGTCGATCGGCGCAACGCCGAGGGACGTTCGCGGTGTCGTTCGAGAGTCCCGGCGGCGCGCTCCGATCGGCGCCCGCGTCTGCCGCCTCCCGCCGGCGCGGGAAGCGTTGGTTTTGTTCGGCGTATGATGCGCGTTCGAACGAAGCAAGCAGTCAGACGGAGAAGAAACCGTGAACATCCAATCGCCCGAATTGCAGACGCGCAAGATCAACCACTTCATCAACGGCCGCGAGGTCCCGGGCACGAGCGGCCGCTTCGGCGACGTGTTCGACCCCGCCCACGGCACGGTCGCGGCGCACGTCGCGCTCGCGGGCGAGGACGAGGTCGATGCCGCGGTCGCGGCCGCGCGCGCCGCGTTTCCCGCGTGGAGCGAAACGCCGCCGCTGCGTCGCGCGCGCGTCCTTTTCAGGTTCAAGGCGCTGCTCGACGCGAAGGCGCACGACGTCGCCGAAATCCTGACCCGCGAGCACGGCAAGGTGTTGTCCGACGCAATGGGCGAAGTCACGCGCGGGATCGAGGTCGTCGAGTTCGCGTGCGCCGCGCCGCAGCTCCTCAAGGGGCAATACAGCGATCAGATCGGCGGCGGAATCGACAACTTCAGTCTGCGCCAGCCGCTCGGCGTCGTCGCGGGCATCACGCCCTTCAATTTCCCGTTCATGGTGCCGCTGTGGATGGTGCCGGTCGCGCTCGCGTGCGGCAACACGTTCGTGCTCAAGCCGTCGGAACGCGACCCGTCCGCCTCGATGCTGATCGCACGACTGCTCAAGGAGGCCGGATTGCCCGACGGCGTGCTCAACGTCGTGCACGGCGACAAGGTCGCGGTCGATGCGCTGCTGGACCACCCCGATGTCGAGGCGCTGTCGTTCGTCGGCTCGACGCCGATCGCTGAGTACATCTATGCGCGCGGCACCGCGCGCGGCAAGCGCGTGCAGGCTTTGGGCGGCGCGAAGAATCACCTGATCGTGATGCCCGATGCCGATCTCGACCAGGCGACCGACGCGCTGATCGGCGCTGGCTACGGCTCGGCCGGAGAGCGCTGCATGGCGATCTCGGTCGCGGTCGCGGTCGGCGACATCGCCGAGAAGCTCATCGCGAAGCTCGTGCCGCGCGTCAAGGCGCTGCGCATCGGCAACGGCCTGCACGACGGTATCGAGATGGGCCCGCTCGTGACCGGCGCGCATCGCGAAAAGGTCACGGGTTACATTGAGTCCGGCGCCGCCGAAGGCGCGAGGCTGCTCGTCGACGGCCGCGGCCACACGGTCGACGGCCACGCGAACGGTTTCTACATCGGCGGCTGCCTGTTCGACGACGTCAAGCCCGACATGAAGATCTACCGCGAGGAGATCTTCGGGCCCGTGCTCTGCGTCGTACGCGTGCCCGATTTCGCGAGCGCGGTTGAACTCGTCAACGCGCACGAATTCGGCAACGGCGTATCGTGCTACACGTCCGACGGCGGCGTCGCGCGCGCGTTCGCGCGTCAGGTCAAGGTCGGCATGGTCGGCGTCAACGTGCCGATACCGGTGCCGATGGCCTGGCATTCGTTCGGCGGCTGGAAGCGCTCGCTGTTCGGCGACCACCACGTCTACGGCGAGGAAGGCGTGCGTTTCTACACACGCTACAAGAGCGTGATGCAGCGCTGGCCCGACAGCATCGCCACGGGCGCACAGTTCACGATGCCAGTCGCGCACTGAGTTCGGTATCGGGTATCGCGCGCCGGATGCGCCGCTGCATTCGCGATGGTGTCGCCTTTTGCAGGCTTCGACCGACGGGTGTCCGCCAACCCCGGCGCGCCGCACGCAGTTGCCGATGTCGGTCGCTTGCACAGGCGGTCGTATCGCGTCGGGGCAAAGCGGCGGCGCTCATGAGGCCTCGCAAGCGCGCAGCGGTAGCATGCGACGCAACCCGCCCGCGGCGAGTCCGCCGCAGAGGAAGTGCTTCCCGCGTCGGCCAAGAAAAAGGGCGCCACCGGCGCCCTTTTTCTCGTATCTCGTCATCGCGCGGACGGCTCAGTGGGCGTTGACCTGTACCGGGATCACGGCCCTCGGAATCGACGTGCCGAGGCTCGGCTCCTGGTAGCTCGTCGCGAGACAGACGAACGCGGACTTCGGCGGCGCGCTGCTCGACGCCGCGAAGTTGGCGTTGAACTTCACGCTCGTGCTCGCGCCCGACGCGACCGCGCCGGCGGGCGGCGACAGCGAGAGCCAATCCGGCAGTGAGCATGGCACGCTGCTCGTGATCGTCATCGCGAGTCCCTCGCCACTAGGCAGATTCTGCACGCCGTTGTACCAGTCGTAGCCCGGCGCGGTGATCGCCCAGGTATTGCCTGTGCCGGACCAGCTGTTGAGCCAGTACCAGGTCTCGGTGCAGCCCGAACCCTTGTCGTTGCACGGCAGGTCCGGGTAGACGACGAGCCAGTAGCGGCCGGCGGGCAGCGCGGTCGTGAGGCCTGCCGCTGCGAGGTCGAGGCTGATCGTGTCCGCAGTGACCTTGACGCCGGGCTTGCCGATCGCACTGTCGTAGCTCCACGCCGCGGCGACACTGGTCGATGGATCGCTCGCCGGCACACCTTGCGCGTCGGCATAGACGCGCCAGTGCAGCGCGAGTCCGCTACCGAACGAGGCCAGCGAATGATTCGCCGAGAACCCCGGCGCGACGATGCTCGCGAGGTTGACCGGATCGCTGCCCAAAAGCACGAAGTCGTCTGCCGAGTAGTAGTCGGTATCGCCCGCGCCGAGCGTGCCCGTGTAGTGCACGCTCGGTTCGCCGTAGTAGTTGCCGCTGAGCTGGCTGAGCCAGGTGTAGGCCTGCACGCTGCCGGACTTCGGCGCGAACTCCATCGTTCCCGCGCCCGGATTCGACAGCACCAATGACGCGGAGCCTGCCTTCGTGCCGTTGAGCGGTATGTCGACGACGGTCGTATCGACACTGATCGACGCTGCCGGCACCGCGACCGCGATCGGCAGGTGCAGCCCTGGCGAGGGCGACGGCGTCGGCAGCGGCGACGAAGCGCCGAGCACGATGCTCGCGAAGTGGTAGCCGCTGCCCGCGTTGATGCCGGCCGTGCTGACCTTTATCGTGAGATCCACGGTGTCGTTCTTCGCGAGCGAGAAATTCGCCGGCGTGACCGTCACGCGCGAGCCGAGCTCGCCCGCGATCACGACCGACCACGCCCCGGCCCGGGTCGCGCGCAGCGTGCGCGTGAACGTGCACGAACTCGCGCAGCTGCTGTTCTGCATGCTCGCGAGGTTGAGCGACGACGGATTGCCGCCCGCATCGGGATACGCGGCGGTCATGTTGGCGCCGGATTCGTCGAGCACGAGGCCGGCCTGCGTGGCGGGAAATGCCTGCAGACGCCCGGCGCCGACGTCGAATGCGTCCGCAGCCGAGGTGGCGTTCGCCTTCAGGAGGCCGTCGCTCTGCGACGTCATCATGATCGCGGACTTGACCTCCATCGGCGTCCAGTCCGGGTGCAGACCGAGCACGAGCGCGCCGGTCGCGGTGATGTGCGGCGTCGCCATAGAGGTGCCGTCGTAGAACGCGACGAGGTTGGGTCCGTTCGTGCTGCCGTCATTGGCGACCGCGGCGAGCGTCGCGACGCCGGGCGCGCCGACGTCGGGCTTGATCACATTGAAGTTGCCCGGGCCGAGCAGACTGAAGTTCGCGAGCACGTCGGCCTGGCGCGCGATGCGCGTCGCGTTGTAGCCCAGCGATGCCGTACCAGCGTTCTTGTTGGCCTTGAGGAAAGTCTGCATCGCGAGGCCGGCGGACTGCGCGACCGAGAACACCGGCACCGAGACCTTGGGCGGCCCGACCGTCGGGCTGAACGCGCCCTCGACGCGGTTGTCGGAGATGATCACCGCGACCGCACCTGCTGCGATCGCATTCGGCACCTTCTCGGCGAAGCCGCAGGTGCCGCGACTGATCAGCGCGATCGCGTTCGCGAACGTGCCCGCGGGATAGCCGCCGGCCGCGTTGCAACCGTCGGTGCCGGTCAGCGTGGCCGCGTTGAACTGCGGGCTCAGCACGACCGGCGTCGTCGCGGGCAGCGCCGCCGTGAGCGGCGAGTCGAACGTGCCTTCGGTCGCCGAGACCTTGACCGTTGCCGCGGGCGGGGTGCCGGGACCGGTCAGCGAGAAATACAGCGGCGCGACGTCTCCGTGCGTCGTCGTCGCGGCGACTGTCGTGACCCAGGGTTCGAGATGATTGGCGGTGCCGGGCAGCGGCACCGGCACAGTCGTGCCGGTGTTGCCCGCGGCCGCCGCGATGAAGATGCCCGACTCCTCGGCCGCGAGGAATGCCTGCGACACCGGATCGTTCCACGGGCGGTCGCCGCCGCTGATCGAATAGTTGAGCACGTCGACGATGCCATCCTCGATCGCCTGGTCGACCGAGCCCGCGGTCGCTGAATCCTGGCACTGCACCGGATCTGGCGCGCACGCATAGTAGATGACGAGATTCGCGTGCGGCGCGAGTCCAGAGAGGTTCGCGGCGAAGCCCGGGAATCCGGCCGTGCGCGCGTTGCCCGCGATCGTGCTCGCGGTGTGGCTGCCGTGTCCTTGCGTGTCCTCGACCGAGTCGGGCGCTTCGCCGTAGTACTGCGCGCTGACCTCGTCGTAGACGCCGATCACCTTGTCGTTGCAACCGCCGAGGCTGATGCCCGCGACGCCGCAGTCGCCCAAGTAGTGGCCGCTGCCGAGCGGGTTCGTGACCTTGTAGCCACTCGCGTCGGTCGCCTGGAACGACGGGCTCAAGCTGTTGTAGCCCGTGTCGATGTCGCCGACGACGATGCCGTCGCCCTTGAAACCGCCGAAATTCGCATTGAGTTCGCTGAACAAATTGTCGAGCGTCGGAAACGTGTAGCCCGGATAGCTGTCGCGCGCGGTTCCGCCGAGCCACACCGCGTTGGCTCCGACGAAGCGCGTGCTGACGTCGTCCGCGAGTGAGCGCGCGCGATCGGGCACGACCGAGGCCACGCCGGCGATGCGCGCCACCTTGTCGGCTTCGGCCGCACTGAGCTGCATCACCGCACCGTTGAGCGCGTGACGGAAGCTGCGCTGCGGCGTTACGGCGCGGCCGATCGTCGCAGCGATGTCGCGCTGATGCTGCAGCTGCTGCTGCGCAAGGTTTGCGACGTAGCCGCGCGCCTGCGCGCTCTGCGCGTCGAGCTGCATGCGACCGTTGGCCTTGAGCTTCATTGGAATCGCGGCGATGCCGCCGACGCGCTTGGCGCGACCGGCCTGCAGCGCATGGTTGTAGGAGGCGAGCGCGGGCTCGACGTAGCGGACGATGTAGCGTTGGGTGGTGGGCTGCGTCGTCGCGCCCGCATGTGGCGCGAACGCCGGCGCACCCCAGGATGTTTCGACCGCGGCGCCCGCACCGAGACAGACCGTGATACTGGCGGCGAGCATGCGCGGCAGCGGGAAACGAGACTTCATCGTTGATTCTTCCTTTCGTTGTTGGCTGCGGCCGGCGCTGCAGGCTGCATGGCCTATCGTTCGGCGCGCAATGTAATTCGGCGACTGACCTCACGCGGACGGCGGCCTGGTTGCTCCCCGGCGTGAGCGCCAGACTCTATTACTTCCGCCCCGACCGTGGCAACCTCTGGGGCAGCGCAAGCCGCACGATGCGGCCCGCGCGCACGCCGAACGCGCGTTTCAGATGCGCGCGGTCGACGGGAGCGACGACGGCAGGCCGTCGGTATTTTCAAGCTGCGATGGAGTGGAAGTGCTCGCCAACGGGTTGTTGCTGTACTGTCGCGCAGGCTTCGAGGGTGAGTGCGCGCAGGAAGTCTCCGCGCTGCTCGCCACGCGCGACCTGCACGGTCACGCGCGCGCCCAGCGCGACAGTGCGATCGTCGAATTCGTACTGGCCGAAGCGACGGACTCCGGCGCGTTGCTGCGCGCGGTCGACGCGACTTGCATGATTTTCGCGCGCCAGTGCATCGTCGTCTTCGCGCGCCTGCAGGCATTGCCCGCGAGCGACCGGCTCACGCCGATCCTGTCCCGGCTGCGCGATGCGGGGACGCGCTATGCCGACGTATTCGTCGAGTCCGCCGACACCAACGAAGGCAAAGAGATGGCGACGTTCTGCCGCAGCTTCGGCAACGCACTCATCGGTGCGATGAAGCGCGCGGGGCTCACCGACGCGGACTCGCCGATTCGTCTGCATGCATTCTTCCGCGCAAGCGACGAAGTTCTGCTCGGCGTCACCGACGTCGCGCGCAGCTCGCCGTGGCCGCAGGGCATCCCGCGCCTGAAGTTTCCGCGCGACGCGCCGAGCCGGTCGACGCTCAAGCTCGACGAGGCGTTTCTCGTGCTGCTCGACGAAGGCGAGCGCGCGCGCTGGCTCAAGCCCGGCATGAGCGCGGTCGACCTCGGCGCCGCGCCCGGCGGCTGGACCTGGCAGCTCGTGCGCCGCAGCCTGCGGGTCACCGCGGTCGACAACGGGCCGATAGACGCGGCGCTGCTCGACTCGGGGCTCGTCACCCACCTGCGCGCGGACGGGTTCCGTTTCGAACCGAAGAAACCCGTCGACTGGCTCGTCTGCGACATGGTCGAGCAGCCGCGCCGCGTCGCCGAGCTGATCGCACGCTGGTTCGCCGAGCGGCGCTGTCGCCATGCGATCTTCAACCTCAAGCTGCCGATGAAGAAACGCTACGAGGAGACGAGGCACTGCCTGGCGATCGTCGCGGCGGCGCTCGCGGGCGGCGACCTGCGCGCGCGCCAGCTTTACCACGATCGCGAGGAGATCACGGTGTTCGCGAGCGCGGGCGGACGCTAGGTCGCGCAGAGCAAAAAAGGGGTCAGAGTCATTTTTCCCCAAGCCCCGAGCACAGAACGGCGTTCCAGAAAAATGACTCTGACCCCTTTTTACGTTCAGATTACGCCGGTCACGCGATCAGGCTATGCTTCCGGGCCCTTGCAACCCAACGGCCGGCCACACCGCTCACTGCATGAAACGCCTCCGCTCTTTCCTGCCGCTCGTCATCCTGCTCGGACTCGGCATCGCGCTGCTCTCGAGCGGCGTCCTCGACCGCTTCCGCCCGCAGCATCTCGCCACCGAGCAGGCCGCACTGCAGCTGCAGATCGCAGCGCATCCGGTGCTCGCCTCTCTCGCCCAGATCGGCCTGATCACGCTCGTGATCGCGATCGGCATCCCGGGACTCGGCGCGCTGATGATCATGGCCGGCGGCATGCTGTTCGGCGTCGCCTGGGGCATTCCGCTGAACATCGCGGGGGTCACGCTCGGCGGGCTCCTGCTGTTTTTCGCCGGACGCCACGCGTTCGGCGATCACCGCCATGCGAGCCCGCCAGGACTCGTGACCCGGCTGCGCGGCGGCTACCTCGCGCATCCGGTCAGCTACACGTTCTTCCTGCGTCTCGTGCCGTTCTTCCCGTTCGGCGGCGTGACGGTCGCGCTCGCGTGGCTGCGCTGCCCGCTTTGGCTATTCGTCACGGCCACCGCGATCGGCGGTCTGGCGATGACCGCGGTCGAGACCTTCCTCGGCGCCGGCCTCGCCAAGACCATCGGCGAGCAGCAGGCGATCAACTTCAGCCTGCTCGACGACCCGGCCGTGCTCGTCCCCCTGATCGGGCTGGGCCTGCTCGCGCTGGTCCCGATCCTCATCAACAAATGGCGTTCGCGGCCCGTCCGATCCTGAAGATCGGCTGCGCGCCCGCGTCGACGGACGCCAGAGCGCGGTTCGCGAGCAATGTCGGCGCGTCCCGCGCATTCATCGCCGGCCCGCGCATCGGCTATCCTGCAGCATTCGGCCAGCCTGTCGCGGTCTGACCCCTGAGGTTCATTGTTTTGACGCCCATTGCAAGAACCGCGTCCGCCCTGTCGTTCTGGCGCGCGCTCTCCCTCGCCATACTGATCGCTGCCGCGAACGTCGCGCTGTGGGCGTGGATCAACCGCCCTGCGCAGGTACCCGAATGGGACGGCAAGATCGGCGGCTTCGCCTATGTGCCTTATCAGCGCTTCCAGAGCCCGCTGCGCGAGATCTTCCCGACCACCGACGACGTCGACGCCGACCTCAAGCTGCTGGCAACGCGTACCGACCATATCCGCACCTATTCGGCGATCGAGAACCCATCGATTCCGGCGATCGCGAAGAAATACGGTATCAAGGTGCTGGCTGGCACCTTCCTCGACCACCGCTGGCAGCGCAACGAGGACGAACTCTCCGCGCTGATCGACTCGACCCGGCGTTACGACAACGTCGACCGCGTGCTGGTCGGCAACGAGACGCTGCTGCGCGGCGACATGAGCGTCGACGCGCTGATCGCGTATATCGATCGCGTGCGCGCTCAGGTCAAAGTGCCCGTCTCCACCGCCGAGCCGTACTGGGTCTGGCGCAAGTATCCGCAGCTCGCGCAGCACGTCGACTTCGTCACGATCCATCTGCTGCCGTATTGGGAGAAGTTCGCGCGCAAGGACGCCGTCGGCATCGGCGTGCTGAAAAACTTCTACGAACTGCAGAGCCAGTTCCCGGGCAAGCACATCGTGATCGGCGAAGTCGGCTGGCCTTCCGCTGGCGATCGCATCAGCGTCGCGACGCCGTCGGTCGAAGACGAAGCGCAGTTCGTGCGCCAGTGGGTCAGGGAGGCGAGCTTCCGCAAGATCGACTACTACATCATGGAGGCATTCGATCAGCCGTGGAAGGAAAACATCGAGGGCCGCGTGGGCGCCTACTGGGGCGTTTTCGGCGCCGATCGTCAGCCGAAATTCTCGTTCACCGGCCCGGTCACCGAAGACCCGTCGTGGCCGACCAAGGCGCTGATCGCGTCGCTGCTCGCGCTGCTTCCGATGTTCTTCTTCATCCGCCACTTCATCCGCTTCCGCTGGATGGGCCTCGTGTTCTTCTCCGCGCTGATCCAGGTGTCGGCGTCACTGCTCGTGTGGTCGGGCACGCTGCCGCTCGCGTTCTACCTGAGCCGCTTCGACTGGACGATGCTGCTGATCCTGTTCCCGGCGCAGATCGCGATCATCCTGATTTTGCTGATCAACGGCTTCGAGTTCACCGAGGTCGTCTGGCGCAAGTCCTGGGTGCGCGGCTTCGGCCTGCTGAAGCCCGAACCCGGCGAGCTGCAGCCGTTCGTGTCGATCCACCTCGCCTGCTGCAACGAGCCGCCCGAGATGGTGATCCTGACGCTCGACTCGCTCGCAGCGCTCGACTACGAGAACTTCGAAGTCCTCGTTATCGATAACAACACCAGGAACGAAGACGTGTGGAAGCCGGTCGAGGAGCACTGCGCGAAGCTCGGTGCGCGGTTCCGCTTCTTTCATCTCAACCCGTGGCCCGGATTCAAGGCCGGCGCGCTGAACTTCGGGCTCAAGCAGACCGACCCGCGCGCCGAAGTCGTCGCGGTCGTCGATGCGGACTACGCGGTACGCGCCGATTGGCTCAAGGCGCTGACCGGCTACTTCCTCGATCCGCGAGTCGCGGTCGTGCAGTGCCCGCAGGCGCATCGCGACTGGGAGCACAACGCGTTCCGACGCATGACCAACTGGGAGTACGACGGCTTCTTCCGCATCGGCATGCATCACCGCAACGAGCGCAACGCGATCATCCAGCACGGCACGATGACGATGGTGCGCAAGGACCTGCTCGAGTCGACCGGCGAATGGTCCGAGTGGACGATCTGCGAAGACGCCGAGCTAGGCCTGCGCCTCATGCACGCGGGCTTCGAGCTCGTCTACGTCGACGAGGTCATGGGCCGCGGACTCACGCCCGCCGACTTCACCGCGTACAAGTCGCAGCGCTACCGCTGGGCGTTCGGCGCGATGCAGATCCTCAAGGTTCGCTGGGGCTGGATGACGGGCAAGGGGCCGCTCAGCGGCGGCCAGCGCTTCCACTTCCTCACCGGCTGGTTCTCGTGGTTCGCCGACGCGCTGCACCTCGTCTTTACGATGCTCGCTCTGGCCTGGACCGCAGGCATGCTCGCGATGCCGCAATATTTCGCGCTGCCGCTCGACCTGTTCATCTATCCGCTGCTCGGCTTCTTCGTATTCAAGGCCGC
>JBDTYX010000204.1:0-5985 GCA_040005435.1 Rudaea sp.
TCTTCTCGTGGTTCGCGCTGTTCGCGATGTGGATCTACACGACGAGCGCAGTGACCCAGCTGCACTTCGGCGCGACCGACACGACCGGCGCCGCCTATAACGACGGTGCGAACTGGGTCGGCGTGCTGTTCGCGGCCTACAACGGCTTCGCCGCGCTCGCGGCTATCGCGATACCGTTGATGACGCGCCTGCTCGGGCTGCGCGTCTCGCACCTGATCAACCTCGTGCTCGGCGGCGTGGGACTGATCTCGTTCCTCGTGATTCGCGATCCGAACTGGCTGCTGCTGTCGATGGTCGGCGTCGGCTTCGCATGGGCGTCGATCCTCTCGCTGCCGTACGCGTTGCTCTCGGATTGCGTGCCTGCCGCCAAGATGGGCGTGTACATGGGCATCTTCAATTTCTTCATCGTGATTCCGCAGCTGCTCGCCGCGAGCGTGCTCGGCTTCCTGCTCAAGACGTTCTTCGCCAACGCGCCGATCAACGCGCTACTGATCGGTGGCGTCAGTCTCATCGTCGCGGGTCTGTGCACGCTTGCCGTGCGCGAGCCGGTAGGCGCCGTGGCGCCGCAGCACGCCTGATCGCAGCACTCATCGGCCACGACGTTCATGCGCACTCTCATCCCTTTCTCCCTCGTCGTGGCGACTCTGGCCGGCTGCGCGGCGACGCCACCGCTCGCTACCCGCGGACAGTCGCCGGCCGCCGACGTCTTCTACGGCACGCTCGAACCGCTCGCGAGCGACGCGATCTATTTCGTGCTGACCGACCGTTTCGTCAACGGCGATCCGGCCAACGACCAGCGCGCGCAGGGAGTTGCGGCCGGACACCCGACCTGGGACATCCCGATTGCGGGTCCCGACGGCGAGACCGACAACATCGGCTACCTCGGCGGCGACTTCAAGGGCGTGCTCGACAACGCCGACTACATCCGCGGCATGGGCTTCGGCGCGGTCTGGATCACGCCGATCACCGACAACCCGGACGAGGCGTTCAGCGGCGGCACGCCCGTGACCTGGGGAAGCATGTGGACCGACCGCAACAAGACCGGCTACCACGGCTACTGGAGTGACGACTTCTACCGGATCGACGAACACTGGCCGAGCACCGGCCTCGACTTCGCCGCGTACACGCGGCAGATGCGCGCGCACGGGCTCAAGACCGTGCTCGACATCGTCGCCAACCACGGCGGCCCCGCGTGGACGATGCCGGTCGCGCAGCCCAAATTCGGCCAGCTGTTCGACGCCTCTGGCAGGCTCGTCGCGGACCAGCAGAACCTGCCGCCCGAGAAACTCGACCCCGCGCACAATCCGCTGCACGCGTTCTACAAGACCCAGCCGATCCTCGCGCAACTGTCGAATATCGACGAGAACAATCCCGCCGCGCTCGACTACTTCGTCGGTGCCTACGACTACTGGATCGCGCAGGGCGCCGACGCTTTCCGCATCGACGCGATCGGTCTGACCCCCGCGGCGTACTGGAAGCGCTTCGCGGCTCGCATCCGCGAAAAACACCCTGCCTTTTTCATGTTCGGCGAGAACTTCGAATACGACGCGAAGAAGATCGCGCCGTACACGCGCGACGCAGGCGGCAACCTCAGCGTGCTCGACTTCCCATTGCGCGGCGAGATCGCGGCGCTCGTCGAGGCGCCATCGCACAAGAGCCGGCGCGGCGACCTCGCCAACGTCGAGAAGGCGCTGCACTTGCGCTCGCGGCTTTATCGCAACCCCTACGAGCTCGTGACGTTCTACGACAACCACGACATGCCGCGCCTCGACGCGAGCGATGCCGGCTTCATCGACGCGAACAACCTGCTGTTCACGCTGCGCGGCATCCCGTGCGTCTACTACGGCTCGGAAACCGGATTCATGCGCGGGCGCGCCGAGCACGCCGGCAATCGCAACTACTTCGGCCAGCAGCGCATCGATGCCGCGGCGCAGAGCCCGATCTACCATGCGCTCAAGCGCATCGCAAACCTGCGTCGCGCGTCGGTCGCGCTGCAGCGCGGCCTGCAGCTCGACGTCGCGTTCAAGGGCGACACCGCGGTGTTCTACCGGACCTACGAGAATGCCGGTGCCGCGCAGACCGCACTCGTAGTGGTCAACCGCGGCGATGCCGCGAGCACGGTCGAGGTGCGCGACTACCTACAGTCGGGCAACTGGCGCAACGGCTTCAGCGGCGAGGCGCTGGACGTCGTCGATCGCCTGGACGTTGCCGTGCCGGCGCACGGCGTCGAGGTGTACTTCTACGATCAACCGCTCACGCGCGGCGACACGCGCGCGGCGCTAGCCAAGCTGATGATCGCGGCGAGACCCGCGCAGCGCTGAACGCGCCGGAGCCGCGCGCGTCGTCTACATCTCTATCCTGATCCGCCGCGCCTGTTCATTCGGCAGCGGTACGCGCACGCGACGCGTCGCGGCGTCGAAAGAGAGGCTCGCGACGATCTTGCCATCCAGCCTCACGGCCTTCGGCGCGGCCTCGAGGCCGACGAGCTCGACCGCGGCGAGGCGCTGGAAGCCGTGGTTGCGCGGGATCGTCAAGTCGACACCTGCGGCGGTCTGCGCGACCTCGATCGTGCGCGACTCGCCGTGGCGATAGCCGTAGCCGTCGCCCGCATCCTGGAAAATGCGGCTCGTGCCGGCGGCGCCTAGCGCGACGACGACCGTCAGCGCCACGCCCTTTGCCTCGCCGCTGTGCTGGATCACGGGCTCGGTCGGCACGCCCGCGCCGACGCGCACATACAGCGGCAGCCGGTCGAGCGGCGCGGCGACGAACTCCGAGGTGCCGCCGTCGTGGCGCGAGCCGTCCCACCAGTCGAGCCAGCTCGAGCCGACCGGAAAATAGATGCGGCGCTTGGTTGAGCCCGCTTGCAGCACGGGCGCGACGAGCAGGTCCTTGCCGACGAGATACTGATCGTCGACGAGCGCAGCCTTCGGGTCGCGAGGGTACTCGAACCACAACGGCCGCAGCGGCGTGATGCCGTCGGCCTCGGCCTGCGCGAACAGCGAGTAGAGGTAGGGTAATAAACGGTAACGCAGCTCGATCGTCGCCTTGTTGATGCGCTCGGAATCGCCGCCCCAGGTCCACGGCTCACGCGGCTCGGTATCGATCGCCGAGTGGGTGCGCAGGAAGGGCGTCAGCACCGCGGCCTGCAGCCAGCGAGTGTAGAGCTCGGCGGAGGGCGTGCCGTTGAAGCCGCCGACGTCGGCGCCGACGAACGGGACGCCCGAGATACTGAGGTTCGTGAGCATCGGCACCGTCAACGCGAGGTGCTCCCACGACGCAATGTTGTCGCCGGTCCACACCGCAGCGTAGCGCTGGATGCCCGCGTAGCCCGCACGCGTGAGCACGAGCGGACGCTGCGTGGGCCGCTGCTTGCGCAGCCCCTCGAACGTCGCGCGCGCCATCTGCATGCCGAAGACGTTGTGATAGCGCGCGTGCGTGCCCGGCTCGCCGTCGCCCGCATGCCGTACGTCGAGCGCGAACGTCTTGCTCGCGTCGAACATCGTGACCGGCGCGGTCGCGTCCTCGGCGGGGAACGTCGCGGGCTCGTTCATGTCGTTCCAGAACCCGTCGACGCCTTCGTCGAGCGACTTCGCATGCAGATCGCCCCACCAGGCGCGCGCCTGCGGGTCGGTGAAATCGGGAAACGCGCAGACGCCGGGCCACACGCGCGCATGCAGCTCGGAACCGGCCGCATCGCGCACGTATACGCCATGCTCGCGACCGCTGCGATACACCGGGTAGTTCTCGTCGAACTTCACGCCAGGATCGACGATCGTGACCGCATGGAAGCCCTCCCCGTGCAGCGTCGCGAGCATTCCGCGCGCATCGGGGAAGTTCGTCGGCGACCAGGTGAAGATGCGGTAACCGTCCATGTAGTCGATATCGAGGTAGATGACGTCGGCCGGAATCTTCTTTTCGCGGAACGTGCGCGCGATCTCCTCGACTTTCGCCTGCGGCGTATAGGAATAGCGCGACTGCTGGTAGCCGAGTGCCCACAGCGGCGGCAGCGCGCCGCGGCCGGTCAGTGCCGTGTACTCGCCGAGCACGCTTGCCGGGCTGCGCTCGCGACCGCCCGTGAACACGTAGTAGTCGAGATCGCCGCCACCCGCGCCGAACGAGTAGCGCGCCGGATCGCTCGCGCCCATGTCGAAATGGCTGCGCCAGGTATTGTCGAAGAACACGCCGTAGCTCAAGCCGGCGTGGCTCGCGATGAAGAACGGGATCGTCTGGTAGATCGGCCCCGAGCCGGGCGGGTAGTTGCCCGCATCGGTGTTCCAGAACGCGAAGGACTGCTGCTGGCGCGACAGCGGCAGCGGGACTTCGCCGAATCCGTAATACAGCTCGCCGGCCGGCCGCTGCTTGGTTGCCTCGACCGCGCCGTTGGCCGGATCGAACGCCATCGGCCGTGCCGCATCGTCGGACAGCACGAGACGCTCCTGCGCGTCATAGACCGCGACCGACAGCGCGGGCCGCTTTTGAACCGCAACATGCGCGCCGCCGGCCACGCGGATATCGATGCGCTCGGCGCTTTCGCTGAGCTCGGCGCGCAGCGTCGCGCGGGCGCCGTCCGCAACCGCATACGAGAAATCGCGGCCGGGCCGGCCAGCCGGCGTCATGCGGATGCGCACGACGTCGCGGTTCACGAATGACACCGCGACCGTCGCGCCGCTCGTGGTCGCCACGACCACGTCGTCGCGCTCGCGCGATACCACGCGCGCCTCGCCGACACCCTGCCAGGCCGCGATGCCCGGGCCACTCGCCGCGGTCAGCAGCAGTGCGAGGCAGGCAAGAGTGTGGTCGCGATGAAGCATGTTCCCTCTCCCCAGGCGATCGGAGAGCAAGCCTAACAAAACATACGAATGCGGAACGGCTATGAATACGTATGCAAAAAATTGTAAGCGCAGAGGCTTGGGACTAGGCTTGGCGCAAGTTACGAGGGTGTTAAATCGCCTCGCAAAAAAACAACAAGGCCCAACGCCGCGAGTCTTCGCGGCTCACTTACATTGACAACCCGGGGAGGGTAAATCGGATGTTCAAGCCCAATCTTTTGGCGCTCGCCGTTGCATCGATCCTGGCGAGCGGCGTACCTTCCGCCTTCGCCGCCGACGCAAATCCGGCGAACGCTGCCGCCGACGCGCAGCAGACGCCGGCCGCCGATCAGCCACCTCCCAAGCCCTCCGACGAGGATATGTCCTCGCTCGGCGAGATCAAGGTGACCGGCGTGCGCGCGTCGATCGAACGTGCGATCTCGATAAAGCAGAACGCGAACGAGATCGTCGACGCGATCTCGGCCGAAGACATCGGCAAGCTGCCCGACAATTCGATCGCCGAGTCGCTGCAGCGCATCCCGGGCATCGTCGCGCAACGTGTCGGCGGTCGCGCCTCCACGCTCAGCGTGCGCGGGTTCGACGGCGACTTCACGGGCACGCTGCTTAACGGCCGCGAGCAGGTCTCCACGGGCGACAATCGCGGCATCGAGTTCGACCAGTACCCGTCCGAACTTCTCAGCGGCGTCGTCGTGTACAAGACGCCGGATGCGGCGCTCGTCGGCCAGGGCGTCTCGGGCACGATCGCGATGCAGTCGGTGCGACCGCTCGACTACGACAAGCGCATCGTCCAGCTCGGCGCACGGGGCGAAACCACCTCGAACAGCAGCGTCAACGCGAACACCGACACGAAGGGCTATCGCGTCAACGCGGCGTACATCGACCAATATCTCGACCATACGCTCGGTTTTGCGATCGGTTATGCGCGCCTGAAATCTCCGACCCAGGACACGCGCTGGGAATCGTGGGGCTACCCGACCGTCACCGTGCCTGTGGGCACGCCGGGTCTGGCGGCTGGCGGCACCGTGACTGCGCTCGGCGGCAGCAAGGTCTACGCCGACTCGACCGAAGGCACGCGTGATGCGGTACTCGCAACCGGCGAATGGCGTCCGAACGACCAGTTCACGAGCACGCTCGACGTCTACTATTCGAAGTTCAA
>JBDTYX010000205.1:0-5957 GCA_040005435.1 Rudaea sp.
GATGATCGTCGCGCGCGGATCGAAGTTCTTGTAGACGCGATGACCGAAGCCCATCAGCCGGAAGCCGGAGTTCTTGTCCTTCGCCTTCTCGACTGCCTTGCCGACGTTCTTGACGTCGCCTATCTCGGCAAGCATCTTCAAGACCGCTTCGTTCGCGCCGCCGTGAGCCGGGCCCCAGAGCGCGGCGATGCCCGCGGCGACGCAGGCATACGGATTCGCGCCGGTCGAGCCGACGAGGCGCACGGTCGACGTGCTCGCGTTCTGCTCGTGATCGGCATGCAGGATGAACAGCAGATCGAGCGCCTTGGCCGCGACGGGCGAAATGTCGAGCGGCTCGCTCGGCACCTCGAACATCATGTGCAGGAAGCGCGTGACGTATTCGAGGTTGTTGCGCGGGTAGCGAATTGGCCAGCCGATCGAGAAGCGGAACGCCGCGGCCGCCAGCGTCGGCATCTTCGCGATCAGGCGGATCGCCGCGAGGCGGCGCTGCTCCGGATCGCCGATGTTGAGCGTGTCGTGATAAAACGCCGAGAGCACCGAAACCGACCCGCACAGCATCGCCATCGGGTGCGCGTCGTAATGGAAGCCGTTGAGGAAGTTGCGCAGCGATTCCTGCATCATCGTGTGATGCGTGACCTCGTGCTCGAATGAACTGGCTTCCGCCTGCGTCGGCAGCTCGCCGTTGATCAGGAGGTAGGCGACCTCGAGGAAAGTGGAGTGCTTCGCCAGCTGCTCGATCGGATAGCCGCGATACAGCAGCACACCCTTGTCGCCGTCGATGAACGTGATCGCGCTTTTCGTCGATGCGGTCGAGACGAAACCGGGGTCGTACGTAAAATAGCCCGTGTCCTTGTTGAGCTTGCCGATATCGAGGGCGGGATCGCCGAGACTGCCGCTGACGACCGGCAAGGTCGTGGACTTGCTTGACGCGGAGTCGGTCAACACTACGCTCTGGTCGGACACGGCGGGCTCCTTGGGTAGAGGGGGAAATCTAGCGCTTGGGCTTCCGCGGCGACCAGGCCCGCACTCGACTAGGTGAGCCGGGTACCGCAAATCTGTCGGCGCATTATCGCACAGGCGTTTGAATCGGGGATGCGCTAAAGCGCGTGCCAGGCGGACTAAAAAGAAAAGCCGCAGTCGTGCAGGCCGCGGCTTTTGTTCTTGATTGATGCGCCGAAGACGAGACTTTCGTCGAGGCGGCGCAAGGCCTCGGAAGCACGCTGCGTGCGCGTCGCGGGCAGTCCGCGACTACTTTGCCGCGCCGTAGCGCTTGCGGAACTTGTCGACGCGACCGCCGGCATCGATCACCTTGTGCTTGCCCGTGTAGAACGGGTGCGAGGCGCTCGAGATTTCGACCTTGATGAGCGGATATTCCTTGCCGTCCTGCCACTTGACCGTGTCCTTGCTCGTCATGGTCGAGCGGGTCAGGATCGAAAGATCGGACGAGACATCCTGGAACACGACGTCATTGTATTTGGGATGGATGTCGGCTTTCATAGGACTATTCTCAGCACTTCTGGCGAAATAAAGACGGCGATTATAGCGGGATACTGCGCGTTTCTGCAACCGGCGGCCTGATCCTGCGCTATGCGGCGAAGTCCGTTCAGCGTGCGACGGCATAATGGATCAGATCGCCTGAGGAAACACGCTTTGATGCGTCCTGCGAAACCAGCTCGTTTTACCGGCCTCCTGGCACTGCTGTTCGGCATGAGCCTGCTGCTTGCGCCCACTGCGAACATCGTGCACGCGTCGCAGCCTGACGCGAATGCGGCGAGTACCCAGCGCCAGCCCGATCTGGCGCCCGCGCTGGCCACAACGATCAGCGGGGCGCTCGCCGCGCTTCCGAACGCACGCGATGTCAACGCCGACCAGCGCAAGCAAGCAGAAGAACTTCTGCGTGATGCGCTCAAGGACGACAACGACGCGAGCGACGCCGCCACGACGGCCAGCGGATTCGGCGACGCGGCCGAACGTGCGCGCGAAACGCTGCGCCGGGCGGCGGTTCCGCCGACTGCCGCCGCAGGTGCTTTCGCCGATTGGCGGGCCAAGCTGCCTGCCGACGCGAGCGTGGACCAGCTCTCCGAATTTCTCGAACAGGAGCGCAATCAGCTCACGGGCTCGCAAGATGCGTTGCACGCAGTCGAGAGTTCGCTGCAGAAGATATCGGATCGCCCTGACACGCTGCGCGACGAACTTGCCGCTGCACGGACGCAGGCCGACGATGGCGTCTCGGCGGCACTGAGCGGCCCCAAGAGCCTCGCCGTTGCCGCGACGCTACGCGCGCAGGCGGCTGCGCGGCTGCGGCGGAGCAGACTCGCGGCGCTCGAGACCGAACAACGGACAGCCGAGCCGCGGCTGCGTGCGCTGTTCGCCGAGCGTAGTGAACAGCGACGCCGCGTCGACGAACATGAAAAGCGCGTGCATCTGCTCGAAAACATGCTTCTGGACCGCACCAACAGCGCCGTTGCAGATCTGGCGTCGACGCTCGTCGTCACCCGCGACAAGCTCGCGAGCGCGCAGGTGCCGCTGCCCCAGGCCGCCGCTACAAACCTCGATCTGGGTAACGATCTCGTCGCGACGGTCAGGCGCATCGGCTCGCTGCGCGACCTCAAGAACAAGTATGCAGCGGAACGCGGCGACACCGATCAGTCGGAAAAAAGCACGCAGGCACGCATCGAACTGGGAGGGTCGAGCGAGGAGGTCGGCGCGCTGCTGCTGGCGGAACGGCGCAAGCTGCGGCCCCTGGTCGCGTTGCGCCGCGAACTATCCTCGATCCGCATGGAGCTCGCGCAGACCAAGCTCAGTATTCTCGATCTGCGCGACGAGCAGGATTCGCTCGAAAACATCGACGCTGCTATCGCGCGCGCGCTCACCCAGTCCGGGCAGATTCCGGTACTGAGCGGTCCGCTACACGATCAATTGCAGGCTCTGATGACGACGCGCACCGATCTGCTGACGAGACTCGTCTCAGCAAAATCGCGCGCGGTGACGCTGCTCGTCGACGCCGAGCAGCAACTCGCCGGATTGACCCGGCGCACCGGCGAACTGTTCACCCTACTCGATGCCCACCTGCTCGGCACGCCGAGCCACGCGCCGATTTCGTTTGGGACGCTCTCCGATCTGAGCCACGTGGTGAGCGGCCTGCATCCGTCGGCACTCGGCGGACTGCTGGAACTTCGCAAGGCCGGCATTACGCTGCCCTTGATCGCCCTGCTCTGCCTGCTCGCTGCGGTGCTGTTCCGCGCGCGCGCCGCGGCCCTGTTCGAACGCGTCGCCGAACCGATGCGGCGCATCCGCACCGATCGCTTCAGTTTCACGATCCAGGTCTTGATGCTGACCCTGCTCGGCGCACTGCCAATAGCGGTCTTCTGGATCGTGCTGGGCCGCATCGTCCAGCGCAGCGCGCAGGGCGAAGTGATCGGCGCAGCGCTTGCCGTTGCATGCACCGCGATGGCTGCGCCGTGGTTCGTGCTCGCCTTCCTCAACTGGCTCAATCGCGAGAACGGGCTCGCGCATCTTCATTTTCGCTGGTTGCGCGCCCGCCGCGCGGCATTGCGCCATGCCGCCGTCGGCATGACCTTCGCGATACTGATTCCGCTGTTCCTGCACACCTGGATGCGCGAAATGAACAACGAGGACGGCGACGCTACGATCGGGCGCGCCGCCTTCATGGTCGGCGCGCTCGCGATGGCTTCGATCGCATGGCGACTGTTGCGCCCGGGTGGCGCGTGGCTGCAGCGCGCGGGCGGCCAGGTCGAGCCGATCCGCATGCGCCAGTTCGCGCAAGCGGCTGCCTGCAGCCTCTTCATTGCGTTGACCGTGCTCGCCGCGATGGGCTACTTCTTCACCGCCACCAGCTTGGCCGAACATGTCCTGGCTTCGGCCACCGCGCTGCTTGCCATCGCGGTGCTCGACGGTCTCGCGGTGCGCTGGCTCACGCTCGGGGAACGCCGCTTGATGCTCAAGCGCGCGGAGGACCGCGTCCTCGCAGAGCGCAAGGCGCGTGGCGAGGACGGGGACGGCGATAGCCTCCCCGAAATCGATGTCGATGAGGCGGCGATCGCCGACCTGGGCGCGCAGACGCGCCGCGTGCTCCGCCTGGCGATCTGGATCCTCGTCGGCGCGAGCCTGCTGTTCGTCTGGTCGGATATCGCGCCGGCCCTTACGTTCCTCGACAAAGTCCACATCTGGCCAATCTCGCAGACAGTCGTGGACGGCAAGGTCGTCGAGAAATTCCTCACGCTGCGCCTGTTACTGAAGTCGCTGCTCATACTCACGATAACTTTCATCGCGACGCGCAACCTGCCCGGCCTTCTCGAGATCGGCGTGCTGCGACGCATACATCTGGATGCGCCGACGCGCTACGCGATCACGAGCGTCGTCCGCTACCTCATCGTGATGGTCGGTGCGATCGTGGGTATCGGCTTTCTCGGCGTGCAGTGGTCGAACCTGCAGTGGCTCGCCGCGGGCTTGACCGTCGGTCTCGGTTTCGGCCTGCAGGAGATCTTCGCGAACTTCATCTCCGGCCTGATCGTGCTGTTCGAACGACCGTGCCGCGTCGGCGACGTCATCACGATCGGCAACGTCGAGGGCACCGTCATGCGCATACGCACGCGCGCCACGACGATCGTCGACTGGGACAACAAGGAAGTGATCGTACCGAACAAGAACTTCATCACCGAGCGCCTGGTCAACTGGACGTTGTCCGACACGATGACGCGGGTCGTCATCAAGATAGGCATCGCCTATCGCAACGATCCACGCGTCGCGCAACGTCTGCTGATCGATATCGCGAACGGCCACGATGTCGTGCTCAAGGACCCGTCGCCTGTTGCCTGGATGACCGGCTTCGGCGACAGCACGCTGGACTTCGAATTGCGCGTGTTCGTCGCCGAGATCAACCAGCGCAACGTCGTGCGCACGGAACTCATGATGCGGATCGCCGAGACGTTCGCCGAGAACGACATCGAGATCGCGTTTACGCAGCACGACGTGTGGCTGCGCACGCCCGTGGAGCTCAAGGGCGGAAGCGCGCCATCCGCGGACGATGCTCAGCCGGCGGCGAGCGCCGAGGAAATCAATCCCTCGAAGCGCGCCTGATCTACTTCGAGCACGATCTGCGCGTTCGCCGTCTTGCCGAGCCGGCCGTCCCAGTCGACGATCGTCGCGCCGCGCGTCAACGTTCCGTCGAGTTCCACCGCGACGAAGCGTTCGTCGCTGCGTGTCGCGATTTCCGGCTCGAGTGCGACCGCCATCGCGAGCGCGTCGGCGATCAGCATCTTCGGTCGCCCTTCAGTGCGCGACCATTCGCGCGTCTTGCGCGTGATCGAGGCGTAGAAGCGCGCGCGCTCGGAAGTCGCCGCCAGATAGCCGTCGAGCCGGTCGAACTCGATGCCGTGGCGCACCGTGGCCTCCCAATCGACGAGCACGAAGTGCGGCCATTCCGAGAACACGATGTGTGCCGCCTCGGGATCGAAGCCGATGTTGAATTCCGTCGGCACGCGCTCGAAGTTGCCGCGCCCGGTGACCGCGCCGCCCATGATCACGAATCTCTTCACGCGCTGCGGCAGCGTGGGATCGAGGCGCAAAGCGAGCGCGATGTTGGTCAGCGGGCCGAGCGCGACCAGCGCCAGGCTGCCCGCGTGCTCGTGCGAAAGGCGCAGGATAGCGAGTGCGGCGTGTTCTTCCTGCGCTCGTACCGCGGCGGGCTGGTAGCCGGTGTCGCCGAATCCGTCGTTGCCGTGGACATAGGCCGCGTCGGCCGACGCGTGGACGAGCGGCGACGGGCAGCCCGCGAACACCGGTGTACGCGCACCCATCACGTCGACGAGCTTGAGCGCATTCGCCACCGTGTGCCCCAGACCGACGTTGCCGGCCGCGATACTGAGTCCCACGATGGTGCCTCCGGTGCGGGCCACGTGGTCGTGCGCCATCAGTATCGCAAGTGCGTCGTCGAT
>JBDTYX010000206.1:0-5950 GCA_040005435.1 Rudaea sp.
GCGCGCGGGCGATCAATCGCCAGCTCAATCGCGCCGCGCGCAACGCGGTCAGCGAGGCGGACGTTTGCGTACAGCTCGTCGAGGCCGGTCGCTGGACCGAAGAAGATCAGCTGGTGCGCAGCGTCGTGTCCGACTCGCCGGGCCCGCGTCTTCTCGCGATCAACAAGGTCGACATGCAGAAGGACAAGAAGCAGCTTCTGCCGTATCTGCAGAAGATCGCCGGTGACGGATTCTATGCGGGCGTGTACCTCGTCTCGGCGCGCCGCCGCGATGGCATAGCCGAACTCGAGAGCGCGATCATCGAGCGACTCCCCGTCGGCGAGGCGCAGTTCGTCGAAGACGAGTTCACCGATCGCAGCGAGCGCTTTCTCGTCACCGAATTGGTTCGTGAGCAGTTGATGCTGCGGCTCGCGCAGGAGCTGCCGTATTCGGTCAGCGTGGAAATCGAATCGTTCAACGATCGTGAGGATGGCGTCGCCGAAATCCTCGCGGTGATCTGGGTCGAACGCGAGGGGCAGAAGGCGATCGTCATCGGTAAGGGCGGCGTACAGCTCAAGGAAATCGGCAGCGCCGCGCGGCAGGCGATGATCAAGCTGTTGGGGCGGCGAGTGTTCCTCAAACTCTTTGTCAACGTGCGCGAGAACTGGTCCGACGACGAAGCCGCACTGCAGCGTTTCGGCTATTCGGATTGAGGGCGGGCGGATGCGTGTCGAAGGCCAGCCTGCCTTCATTCTGCACAGCAGGCCCTATCGTGAAACCTCGTTGCTGATCGAATGCCTGACGCGCGACCACGGCCGCATCGGCCTCGTCGCGCGGGGCGTGCGCCGCGAACGCACGCGCGTGCCGCGAGCGTCCCTGCAACCGCTGACGCCGGTGCAGCTCGGTTGGAGCGGTAGCGGCGAGCTTGCGACGCTGAGCCAGATCGAGTCGGTGGCGGCGAGCTTCGACATCCAGGGCGACGCGTTGCTCTGCGCGCTGTATCTCAACGAACTCGTCCTGCGCCTGACGCCGCGTCAGGACCCTCATCCGCAGCTGTTCGCCGACTACCTGCAGACGTTGTCCCGGCTAGCGGGCGGCGAGCCGCTAGCGTGGACCCTGCGCCGCTTCGAGCGCGACCTGCTCGCCCAGCTCGGCTACGGACTCGTGCTTGCGGTCGATGGCGACAGCGGCGCACCGGTCGCCGCTGACAGGGCATACGGCTATCGCCACGAATCGGGGCCGGTGCCGTGGGGTGCGGCGAGCGCAGGGCTGCGCCTGCGCGGCGCCGCTCTGCTCGCGCTCGCGAATGACGAGGCCCCTGCCGACGAGGATCTGCTTTCGCTGCGGCGCCTGATGCGCGGTGCGATCGCGCTGCATCTGAACGGCGTCGACCTGCGCGCCTGGAGCGTCCTCGCGGGGGCGGTATCCCGCAGTCAGACGGATGCCGCCTCCTGAGCGATCGCGATGCGCGTGCCGTCGCAGCAGGCAATGAAGTCGCTCCAGTCGCTTGCTTGCGGCAATCCGCCGCCGCGTATCGTCGACTCGATCGCGTGTGCAGCTCGCTCGAGTGCCGTCGCGCCGCAGTAGCAGCAGGCCGCGCGCAAGCGGTGCAGATCCTCGGAGAGATCGGCATCGAGGCGTTCAGAACGCGCCGCGAGCGCTGCGAGGTCGTTGGCGAGCAGCGCGCGCAGCGCCAGAAGGGTCGCTCGATCGCCGCCGACGGCGGCGAGGCCGCGCGCGTCGTCGAGCAACCCGGCGCCGACGAGCGTCGTCGTGGATTCGACGCCTGCGATTTCGTCAGGGCGCGAAAATGCGCCGATGCTGCGAGCGAGATCGTCGACGCGCAGCGGCTTCGGCAGCGCTGTGGCGAACCCCGCGGCGGCGAGCTCCGCGCGTGCGACTTCGTCGAGGTCGGCACTCGTTGCGATCGCGGGCGTGGCGATACCGCGGCCACGCAGGACACGCAGCAACTCCGCGCCGCCGAGGCCCGGCATGCGCCGATCTAGGACCATGAGGTCGAATTCCGCGGCGGCGGCCGCGGCGAGCGCCGCATTGCCGTCCGCGACCGCGCGGACACTGCAGCCGAGTTCGCCCAGCGCGATCTCGAGGAAGCGCAGGCTCACCGGGTCGTCGTCTGCCACGAGCACGCGAATGCCTGATTCCTGCCCCGCTTCACGCATCCGCGGACTATATCGCAGGCAGGTGACCGGGCGGCCAGCTGGTATCATGCGCGGCTCCCGGATTGATCTGCGCATGACCACGCTCGAAGCCGACATTACCGACCTCACGCTCGACGGCCGCGGCGTGGCCCACGTCGCAGGCAAGGCGGTCTTCGTCGCAGGCGCTCTCGCGGGCGAGCGCGTGCGCCTGCGCTACGCTGGCAAGCATCGCCACTATGACGAGGCCGTCGTCGAGGAGATCCTGCGCGCTTCCCCCGACCGCGTCGTGCCGAAATGCGCGCACTTCGGCGTCTGCGCCGGCTGCGCGTTGCAGCATCTCGATCCCGCTGCGCAGATCGCTGCCAAGCAGCGCGTGCTGCTCGAGACCTTCGAGCGCATCGGCAAGCTGCAGCCGCAAACCGTGCTCGCGCCGCTGACCGATGCGCCGTGGGGCTATCGACGCAAGGGCCGGCTCAGCGTGAAGTACGTCGAAAAGAAGGGGCGCGTCCTCGTCGGCTTCCGCGAGACCAATGGCCGCTACGTCGCCGATATCAAGCGCTGCGACGTCCTCGTTCCGGAGGTCGGCGAGCACATCGAGGCGATCACCGCGTTGATCGAGTCGCTGACCGCGAAGCGCGAAATCCCGCAGATCGAGATTGCCGCGGGCGACGACCTGACTGCGCTCGTATTCCGTCATCTGCAGCCGCTGGACGACGCGGACACTGCGGCGCTGACCCGTTTCGCGCAGGAGACCCGCCTTGCGATCTTCCTGCAGCCGGGCGGCATCGAAAGCGTCATGCCGTTGTGGCCCGTGCATCCCGAATCGGATCGGTCCTTAACGGATCGGGCGCAGCTGAGTTTCCGCCTGCCCGCGTACGACGTCGAACTCGAGTTTCGTCCGCTCGATTTCATCCAGGTGAATCGCGGCATGAACCGGCGCATGGTCGATCATGCGCTGGCGTTACTCGACCCGCAGCCAGCGGATCGCGTGCTCGACCTGTTCTGCGGCCTCGGCAACTTCACGCTGCCGCTCGCGCGCCGCGCGACGCAGGTCACCGGCGTCGAAGGCGAAGCCGGGCTCGTGCGCCGCGCCGCCGACAACGCGCGCCACAACGGCATCGACAACGCGACGTTCGTGAGCGCCGACCTCGCGGTCGACCAGCGCGCGACGGCCTGGGCGAAGGCCGACTATGAACGCCTGCTGCTCGACCCGCCACGCTCGGGTGCCGACGCGCTGCTGGAGTATCTGCCGCGGCGCAACGTGCAGCGCGTCGTGTACGTCTCCTGCCACCCGGCCTCGCTAGCGCGCGATGCGGCGATCCTGGTCGAGAAGCACGGCTATATGCTCAAGAGTGCCGGCGTGATGGACATGTTTCCGCACACCGCGCACGTCGAATCGATCGCGATGTTCGAAAGGTAGCCATGGGCATCGAGATCGAACGCAAATTCCTCGTGGGCAACGACGCATGGCGCATGCAGCAGTCGCACGCACGACGCATGCTGCAGGGCTATCTCATCGACGCCGCGCTGGTTGCGACGCGAGAAGGCGTGCGCTGCTCGATGCGCGTGCGCGTCGCGGGCGACGAGGCGTGGCTCAACATCAAGTCCGCCGACCTCGGCGTCGCGCGCATCGAGTACGAGTATCCGATTCCTGTCGACGACGCAAACCGCATGCTGCGCGACTTCTGCCACGGCGTCGTCGACAAGACCCGGCACTACGTCCCGGTCGATGGCATGCTGTTCGAGGTCGACGAGTTCCACGGCGACAACGCGGGCCTCATCGTCGCGGAGCTCGAGCTCGACGCGGTCGACCGCGCATTTCCGAGGCCCGAGTGGCTCGGCAAGGAAGTCAGCAGCGCGCTGCGCTATTACAATCTCAACCTGCTCGCCCATCCTTATTCGCGGTGGACCGCGAGCGAAAGGAACGGAGACTGATTTGCTGATCATCGGCATCAATGGCACCGAGCTGTCCGTCGCGGAGCGGCCCTGGTTCGCGGCACCGCAGGTGAGCGGCGTGATCCTGTTCAAGCGCAACTATGCTTCGCGCGCGCAGGTCAGCGCGCTGATCGGACAGATCCGCGACGTGCGTGGCGACGAATTCCTCATCACGGTCGACCAGGAGGGTGGACCGGTGCAGCGCTTCCGGGGTGACGACTTCACGCGTTTTCCGGCGCTCGCGCACATCGGCGACCTCTACGCGAGCGACCCGCGGCGCGCGCTCGCCCTCGCCGAGGAGCACGCGTGGTTGATGGCGAGCGAGATGCGCGCGATCGATATCGACCTGAGCTACGCGCCGGTGATCGATCTGCGCCTCGGCAATCGCGCGATCGGCGAGCGCGCGTTCCACACGGCGCCCGAGGTCGTTTCCGAACTCGGCCTCGCCTACATGCGTGGCATGCGCCTGGCCGGCATGGCCGCGACGATCAAGCATTTCCCCGGCCACGGTTCGGTGCTCGAGGATACGCATTTCGACAACGCGAGCGATCCGCGCACACTCGATGAACTGCGTCGAAGCGACCTCCTGCCTTTCGCCGACGCGATCGCGGCGGGCGCCGAAGCGGTGATGATGGCGCACGTCGCGTATCCCGAGGTCGACCCGCAACCTGCCGGGTACTCGCGCGCGTGGATAAGGGACATCCTGCGCGGCGAATACGCGTTCCGCGGCGTCGTGTTCAGCGATGACATCAGCATGGCCGCCGCAGAGAGCGCGGGGGGCATCGGCGCGCGCATCGCCGCGCACCACGACGCCGGTTGCGACCTGATCCTCGTGTGCAAGCCAGAAATCGTCGCAGCGTCGCTCGCGGCGGTGCAAGATCGCGAACCCTGTGCCGCCGACGTCGTCGCCACCTTGCGCGGCTCGGTCGGCGCGACCTGGAATGCGCTCGCCGACAATCCGCAACGCTCCGCCTTCAAGGCGCGCGTCACCGCCCTCGACACTGCCAAGGAATTGACCACGTGACGACTTCTCCTGTGCTCGCCGACGCCATGAAGACGGCCGAACTGCTGTTCGACCGCACCGAGATCGAAGCGCGCATCGCGACGATGGGCAAGGAGATCGCGAACGATCTGCATGGGGATGTGCCGGTCTTCATCACCGTCATGAACGGCGGCCTGATCTTCGGTGGCGTGCTCGCGCTCGCGATCCCCGCCGATCTCGAGTTCGACTACGTGCACGCGACGCGCTATCGCGGTGGCACACGCGGTCATGACCTGCTCTGGGTCAAGCAGCCGCGCGTCAGCCTCGCCGGCCGCACCGTGCTGCTCGTCGATGACATCTTCGACGAGGGCCACACGCTCAAGGCGATCCGCGACTTCTGCGTCGACGAAGGCGCCGCGCGCGTGCTGATCGCCGTGCTCTGCGAAAAGCGCCACGACCGTGCGACGCCCGGCCTGCGCGCCGATTTCGTCGGCGTGCGCCTGCCCGATCGCTATGTCTTCGGTTTTGGCATGGACTATCACGAGCAGGGGCGCAACCTCGCGGGAATCTACGCGCTATGAGCGCGCTCGATCTCGCCGTGATCGGCGGCACGGGGCTTTATGATTTTCCCGGCCTCGAGAAAGTCGAGAGGCGTTCGCTCGACACGCCATTCGGCGCGCCGTCCGATGCGATCACACTCGGCGAGCTCGGTGGCAGGCGCGTCGCTTTCCTCGCGCGCCACGCGTCGGGCCACTCGATTCCGCCGCATCGGATCAACTTCCGCGCGAATGTCTGGGCGCTGCACAGCCTCGGTGCGCGGCGCATCGTCGGTGTCAACGCGGTCGGCGGCATCCGCGCCGACATGGAGCCGCGCGTGCTCGCGGTTCCCGATCAG
>JBDTYX010000037.1:0-20087 GCA_040005435.1 Rudaea sp.
GCATCTCCGGACGCGTGACGTCGCCGCGCAGGAGTTCGAGTGCGGCACGCACGAAGCGCTCCTCGTCGCCGAAGCGAACCGCGCGGCCGCAACTCTCGCGCAAATGCTCGCGCGCCGCGCCGTAGTCGAACGCGACCGCGGGCACGCCGCTCGCGAGCGCCTCTAGCGTCACGTTGCCGAACGTCTCGGTCAGGCTCGGAAACAGGAATAGATCGGCGCTCGCGAAGTGACGCGCGAGATCCTCGCCGCGACGGACACCGGCGAACAAGAAGTCGGGATTCTCGGCGGCGAGTGCGGCGCGCGCCGGACCGTCGCCGACCCAGACGTAGCGCGCGTCGCGACGCACCTTCTGGATCTCTCGGAAAGTGCGCACCGCGAGCTGCAGGTTCTTTTCGGGCGCGATCCTGCCGACGTAGACGACCACGAGTTGGCCGGGCCCGATCCCCCATTGCGCGCGCAGCGCCGCATCGCGCCGGCTCGGCGAGAACACGCGATTATCGACCGCACGCCTCAGCAACATGACGTTGCCGAACTTGTTTTCGATCAGGAAATCGCGCAGCTCGAGCGTCGGCACGAGTGTCGCCGCGCCCTGTCGATGGAAGCGGCGCAGGTAGGCGAACACGACCGGCGTGAGGAAGCCGAAGCCATAGTGGCGCGCGAAATCGTCGAAGCGCGTGTGAAAGCCCGTGCACGCGGGAATGCGCAGCGCGCGCGCGGCGCGCAACGCGGAGCAGCCGAGCGGGCCTTCGGTCGCGACATAGATCGCATCGGGGCGCTCGTGCTTCCACAGCGCGCGCAGGCGGCGCGAGGTCGGCAGCCCGAGCTGCAGGCCGGGATAGCGCGGCAGGCGCGCGCCGCGCACTAGCACGCTATCTGGGGCGTCGCTCGCGGCGTCGGCTTCCGGCTGGCGCGGACGCACGACCTGCACGACGTGCCCCGCCTCGCGCAGGCCATGCACGAGCCCGGCGACGGTCAACGCCACACCGTTGATTTCCGGCGGATAGGTCTCGGTGATCATCGCGATGCGCATGCGCGGCCTCCAGCGTACGCGCACACGCTAGCGGCGCGCGTTGTACTGCGCATGACATCGAGATGAAAATCGAATGACAGTGCCGGCGTGCCGGCGTGCCGGCGTGCTGTCGAGCGGTCAGGGCTCTAGCGCTTGCGGAACCCGAGCTTGCCGAGCAGGCCGGTCTTGGCGGGCGCCGGAGGCATCGGCGGTCGCTGCCGCAGCGCCTCGATCCAGCCGATCGCGTCGTAGGCGTTGATCAGATCGATCACATCGTTGATCGGAGCAAGGCTCGACTGCGCGATCACGTGCAGACGTCCCGGCACGACCAGCGCCTCGTTGATCGCCGCGTGCAGCGGCGCGCGCTCGTCGATGTCCGGCTGGACCTTGAGACGGAAGTCCGCGCCCGGCGACAGATGCGGCGCGAGGCGGCCGCTGGACTCGAGCCAGGTGCCGAGCCAGACCAGGTGCGCATACGGACGCTCGGACTGGCTGCCGCGACGCGCCTGCAGCTCCATCGACGTCAGCGGACGCCAGTCCGAGACCACGAGCGGCTGCGTGCAGTATTCGATGAGCTGCTGCATCGTCCGTGCGGGGCTGTAGAACAGGCGATGCTTGGGATCGAGCGCGAGTTCGGGCAGGCCCGGCAACGCGAGCAGCGAAGGCGCCGCGAGCAGGTCACCATCGAGGTACTTGGCGAGGGGCCAGCGATCGCGGCGCGCTTCGCTCTTGACCGCGCTGCGCGCGGACAGGTCGATGTCGCCCGGGTCGAATGACGCGCGCGCATCGGCGCGCGACGACGGCCTGCGCGCCTCCTCGATCGTCGTGTCTTCGCGAATGCGCATCGAGGTCGGCACGAGTTTGCCGCTGTCGCGGTCGCGGCGCAGCAACTCCTCGAGGCCGCCGGAGCCCTCGTGCGGCAGCGTCTCGGAAAGTGCCGGTGGGCTGCCGAAGAGTTCGCTGTCCGCGCCGAAGTCGTCGAGAGGATTGAGCGTGAGCTGGCCCTGATGAACGGCCGGATCCGCGGCATTGCTAAGCAACTGCGCGATCGTCGCGGTGCTGAACGGCGCAGGACAGCGCAGCTCGTTCTCGCGCAGCGCCTCGTCGTCGCCGAGGATCGCGCAGCGCCTGCCGCGACTCGTCGCGCGATCGCGGGCCATTCGTCCGGCATAGGTATGGACGGCGACGATGACGAGGTCTGAGATGTCTTCGGTTCCCCAGGTCCAGTGCTGCACGCCCGGCACCGCCGCGAGGCGCCGCAGCAGCAGGCGCAGATGCGCCACCTGCTCATCGTTCAGCCCGACTGCAACGAGATGTCTGTCCACGCCCCTGCCTCGACGGGACGCGGCACCGCGTCGCGTCCCCACGGGATATTTAACACAATTCATGCCTGTCCGGACTGAACTGTCGGATCACCGGCGCATGCGCGCCGACGGGAAGGAGTCCAGCGTGGGGACCGCAAGCACAACCGCCTGCACCGCCGGGTAGCAGACGCCGTGCGCGCGGCCGCTTCGCTAGGCCGTTGCCGCCTCGGGCTGGAGCCCGGCAGAAAGCGCGGAGGCTGCGGCTCCGTCGCGCGACTGCAGCTGCATCGCCCAAAGCGCGGCGTAGCGGCCGCCCTGCGCCAGCAATTCGGCGTGCGTGCCGCGCTCGACGATGCGACCGCGGTCGAGCACGAGGATCTCATCTGCGTCGACGATCGTCGACAGCCGGTGCGCGATCACGAGTGTCGTGCGCTCGCGCGCGATCTCCTCGAGCTCGGACTGGATGATCTTCTCGGTGCGCGTATCGAGCGCGCTCGTGGCTTCGTCGAACACGAGGATCACGGGGTCCTTGAGCAGCGTGCGCGCGATCGCGACGCGTTGCTTCTCCCCGCCCGACAGCTTCAGGCCGCGCTCGCCGACGCCGGTCTCGTAGCCCTGCGGCAGGCTCATGATGAAGTCATGGATGTGCGCCGCACGCGCCGCGGCGAACACCTCCTCGCGCGTCGCCGCGGGCTTGCCGTAGGCGATGTTGTAGTAGATCGAATCGTTGAACAGCACGGTGTCCTGCGGCACGATGCCAATAGCCGCGCGCAGCGATTCCTGCGTCACCGCGCGAATGTCCTGACCGTCGATCAGGATGCGGCCCGCATCCACGTCGTAGAAGCGATACAGCAGCCGCGACAGCGTCGACTTGCCCGCGCCGGTCGTGCCGACCACGGCCACCGTCTTGCCGGCCGGAATCGCGAAGTCGACGTCGAACAGGATGCCACGCTGCGGCCCGTAGCCGAACGAGACCGCCTCGAAGCGCACCGCGCCGCCGCCGACCGAGAGCGTGGCCGCCCCGGGTGCGTCGCGCACCTCCTGAGGCTCCTCGAGCAGGTTGAACATGCGCTCGATGTTCGTGAGCGCCTGCTTCACCTCGCGATAGACCATGCCGAGATAGTTGAGCGGCATCGACAGCTGGATCAGGAACGCGTTGACGAGCACGAGGTCGCCGAGCGTCATGCGCCCCGCGACGACGCCGCTAGACGCGCGCCAGAGCAGCAGCGTGAGGCCGATCGCGACGATCGTGGTCTGGCCGATGTTTAGCAGCGCGAGCGACTTCTGGCTGCGCACGGTCGCCTCCTCGAGATGCCTCAGGCTGTGGTCGAAGCGCGCGAGCTCGTGGTTCTCGTTGCCGAAGTACTTGACCGTCTCGTAGTTGAGCAACGCATCGACGTTGCGCGCGTTCGCCTCGGTATCGGCCTCGTTCGCCGCGCGGTAGAAGCGCAGGCGCCATTCGGTCATCGAGAACGTGAACGTGATGTACACCGCGAGCGTCGCGAGCGTAATCGCGGCGAAGCCCCAGTCGTAGCGCACGATCAGGATGCCGCAGATCAACGCTATCTCGAACAGCGTCGGCAGGATCGTGTAGATCGTCCAGTCGAGCAGGTCCGACACCGACGTCATGCCGCGCTCGACGTCGCGCGCGACGCCGCCGGTGCGACGATCGAGGTGGAAGCGCAGGCTCAATGCGTGCAGGTGCTCGAAGACACGCAGCGTGATCTCGCGCGACGTGCGCGCGAGCACTCGCGCGAACACCACCGTGCGCAGTTCCTGGAACATCGAGGTGGACAGGCGCAGCGCGCCATAGGCCATCAGGATCAGCAGCGGGATGACGAGTGGCGAGGGCTTGACGTCGAGGTCATCGACGAGATGCTTTAGCACGAGCGGCACGCCGATGTTCGCGAGCTTGCCCGCGACGAGAAACGCGAGCGCCGCGAGCACGCGGCCGCGGTAGCGCATCACCGTCGGCAGCAGCCGGCGGAACGCGCCGACGACCGTGGCGCGCGACTGGACGGAGGGTTCACCCATCGCGAGGAAGTTGGGTCAAGCGCAGGATTAACAAGGCGTAACCGCTTCTGCGGAACGGCCGCGCACAAGCGTATCATTGATGTCCCTGTCGTTTGCGGAGAATGCCATGCGTAGCCTTTCATACGTCTCCACCTGCACACTTCTCGCCAGCACGCTGCTGGTCGGCACGTTCGCATTCGCACAGGACGCGTCCAAGGCCGAGCCCATGCGTCCGAAAGCCCCGGCCGGAGCAAGCGTGTTCATCGAATCGCCCAAGGACGGCGACAGCGTCGGGCAGGACGTCACGGTCAAATTCGGCGTCAAGGGTATCGACCTGAAGCCAGCGACGGACGCCACGCCGCACAGCGGCCACCACCACCTGCTGATCGACCAGTCCGCGTTGCCGCCCGGTGACGTGCCGATCCCGAACGACGCGACGCGCAAGCACTACGGCAAGGCGCAGACCGAGGACACGGTTCATCTCGCGCCGGGCGACCACACGCTGCAGCTCGACTTCGGCGATTTCGCGCACATGCAATTCGACCCGCCGCTCGTGTCGAAGAAGATCACGGTTCACGTGAAGTAGGCGCCCTGGGCCGCGGGCGCGCTGCACGGCGCGCCTGCCTCTCATTTCGGTTTACGCGGTTTTCGCGGCCACGAGCCCGAGTTCGGCCGTCATCTGATCGCGCAGCATGAATTTCTGGATCTTGCCGGTGACCGTCATCGGAAACGTCGCGACGAAACGGAAATAACGCGGCACCTTGTAGTGGGCGATCTCGCCGGCGCAGAACGCGCGCAACTGTGCCTCGTCCGCCGCAGCTCCAGCCTTGAGGATCACGCAAGCGCAGAGTGCCTCGCCGAACCTCTCGTCGGGAACGCCGACGCACTGCACGTCGGCGATGGCGGGATGGCGATGGAGAAACTCCTCGACCTCGCGCGGATAGATGTTCTCGCCGCCGCGGATCACGACGTCCTTCGAGCGGCCGACGATGTTGCAGTAGCCGTCGTCGTCGATGGTCGCGAGGTCGCCCGTGTGCATCCAGCCCGCGCTGTCGATCGCCTCGGCGGTCTTCTCCGCGTCGTCCCAGTAGCCGAGCATGACCGAATAGCCGCGCGTGCACAGCTCGCCTGACTCGCCGCGCGGCACGATACGACCCTGCACGTCGACGATCTTGACCTCGAGATGCTCACCGATCCTGCCGACCGTCGAGACGCGACGTTCGAGCGGATCGCTCGTGAGCCCCTGAAAGCTCACTGGCGACGTCTCGGTCATGCCGTACGCGATCGTGACATCGCCCATGTGCATGCGCCCGACGACCTCGCGCATCACCTCGATCGGACACGGCGAGCCGGCCATGATCCCGGTGCGCAGGCTCGACAGGTCGTAGCGGTCGAAGTCGGGATGCGCGAGCTCGGCGATGAACATCGTCGGCACGCCGTACAGCGCGGTGCAGCGCTCGGTCTGGATTGCGTCGAGCACGGCCTTGGGCTCGAACCCCGCCGACGCGTAGACCATCGTCGCGCCGCGCGTCAGGCAGCCGAGGTTGCCCATGACCATGCCGAAGCAGTGGTACAGCGGCACCGGGATGCACAGCCGGTCGCCCGCGACGAGGCTGATGCGACCGACCACGCGGTCGGCGTTGTTGAGGATGTTGTGATGCGTGAGCGTCGCGCCTTTCGGCAAGCCCGTCGTGCCCGAGGTGAACTGGATGTTGATTGGATCGTCGAACTGCAGCGTCGCGCCGAGGCGCGCGAGCGCGGCATGCTCCGCGGCGCTCGCCGCGACCAGCAGTGCGTCGAAATCGAGCATCCCGAGCGAGTGTTCCGCGCCAAGTCGAATCACCCAGCGCAACTGCGGCAGGCGCGCGGCCGAGAGCGCGCCCGCTGCGCTGTGGTCGAGTTCTGGCGCGAGGTCGCGCAGCATGCAGAGGTAGTCGCTCGACTTGAACGATGGCGCGAGCACGAGCGCGCGGCAGCCCACCTTGCCGAGCGCGTATTCGAGCTCGCTGCGTCGGTATGCGGGATTGATGTTGACGAGAATCAGCCCGGCCTTCGCGGTGGCGAACTGGGTCAGCGCCCATTCCACGCAGTTCGGCGCCCAGATGCCGACGCGGTCGCCGCGTGCGAGCCCTAGCCTGAGCAGGCTCGCGGCCAGGTTGTCGACGCGCACGCGCAGCTCGCCCCAGGTCCAACGGATGTCCTGATGGCAGGACACGACTGCCTCGCGCTCGGCATGCAGCGTCGCGATGCGGTCGAAATGCGCGCCGATCGTTTCTCCGATCAAAGGGCTATCCGACGTCCCGCACACGTAACTCGGTTCACTCTGCATGGACTTCTCTCCGTGCTCGACTAGCGCGATCCCGGCCAACAGCGTCAGTCCGCCGTCGCCGCGTTCAATCGATGCGCTGCACTCGGGCACGCACGACGCCGGGGCGTGATTGTGCGTCCCAGTCGGCCGGCACGCGGACCTGGGCCGCCCGCAGCGACTCGTCGAGCGCCGCGAGATCGACGTCGGCCAGCAACCAGGTGTTGACGCCCGCCGCCGCGCGCGCGACGACGCCGTCGGCCGGCAGACCGCGATCGCTCGGCGCGTACACCGCGGCGAATCCGCTGTTCGTGTCGAGCGACGGATTGTCAGGCGCCTCGCCCGCGGTCACCGACTGCGCGACGTAGAGGCGGTTTTCGAGCGCGCGCGCCATGCAGCCGACGCGCACGCGCGTCGCCCCGGCCTCGGCGTCGGTGCAGCTCGGCACGAGCAGCAGGCGCGCGCCGGCCTGCTGCTGTGCTCGCGCGTACAGCGGGAACTCCGCGTCGTAGCACACGTTGATCGCGACGCGCGCAAAGCCACAGTCGAAGACGCACAACTCGTCGCCGGGCTCGACGACGCCGAGGTCGTTCTCGAAGCCGGTCAGCGTCAGCTTGTCCTGGGACACGCTGTCTCCGCTCGGCGCGAACAGTGATGCGCGGTTGCGGTAGCGCCCGTTGCGCTGCGCGAGCAGGAACGTGCCGTCAAGCAGGTGCACGTCGTGGCGGCGCGCGAGGCCCGAGAACAGCGCGAGCCATGCGCCGTGCGAGGCCTGCAGCGCAGCGAGCGTCGCCGCGACGTCGGCACGCGTCCCGCGCGGCAGCGTCGCTGCGAGTTCGAGTGCGAGGTATTCGGGAAGCACGATGACCTTCGCGCCTGCCCGTGCGGCGACGGCGACCTCATCCGACACACGCGCCGCGAACGCGTCGAAGTCCGCCGGGGCGCCGATCGGCCATTGCGCGAGAGCGAGGCGTAGCTTCATGCGCGAAAGCATAACCTGCCCACGCTTCGGGTGTGTCCAACGCGCGCAACCGCCGTTTCGCGGTCGTGCATTGTTGGCGGAAAAACACGGGCGTACACTTCGGGACGTGCCTTCGCCTCTCTCCGCACTGCGATCCCGCGCCGCGTCCACGCGCGGCGGCGCGCCTGCGCCAGCCTGCGAACATTCGAGCGCTGGGTCTGCACCTGCACCCGCTTTTTCCGTATTTCCCTGCCGGAGAACCCTGCCATGACGAAGCTATCGATCAACGGAAAGAATGTGGACGTGGATGCGGCGCCCGAGACTCCGCTGCTCTGGGTCCTGCGCGACCATCTCGGCATGACCGGCACGAAGTTCGGATGCGGTGCGGCGCTGTGCGGCGCGTGCACGGTGCATCTCGACGGCGTGCCGGTCCGATCGTGCCGGATTTTTCTCGGGACGCTCGCGGGCAAGCAGATCACGACGATCGAGGGGCTCGGCGGGCGCGTCGGCGGCGCAGTGCAGGCGGCGTGGGACAAGATCGACGTGCCGCAGTGCGGCTATTGCCAGTCGGGCCAGGTGCTCGCGGCGACGGCGCTGCTCACCCGCAACCCGAAGCCCAGCGACGCCGACATCGACGCCGCGATGAGCGGCAACCTGTGCCGCTGCGGCACCTACCAGCGCATCCGCAGCGCGATCCATGACGCCGCACAGACTCTGGGAGCCGGATCATGAATGCCAACCACGACGACCTGCCCCGCAACGACGACGCGCCGAACGCCGGGCGCCGCGACTTCCTCAAGACCTCCGCGGTGCTCGGCGGCGGCCTCCTCATCGGCATCAGCCTGCCCGCGAGGAATTTCGCCGCCGACCTGAAGCCGGTCGCCGCGAACGCGTGGGTGCGCATCGCGCCCGACAACGCGATCACGCTGATCTGCCATCGCAACGAGATGGGACAGGACGTGCACACCTCGCTCGCGCTGCTCGTCGCCGAAGAGCTAGGCGTCGACGTCAACGCGGTCCGGATCGAGCAGGCGCCGGTCGATCCGGTCTACATCAACGCGCTACTCGGCGGGCAGATCACGGGCGGCAGCACGAGCGTTCGCGACGCGTGGGAGAAGTTGCGCAGCGCGGGAGCGACCGCGCGCATGATGCTCGTTGCGGCCGCGGCCGGCGCGTGGAAAGTGCCTGTCGCCGAATGCGGCATCGACAACGGTTTCGTCGTGCACACCAGCGGCAAGCGCGAGAGCTACGGCAAGCTCGCCGACGCGGCCGCGAAGCTGCCGGTGCCGACCCAGGTCGAACTCAAGAAGCGCGCGGACTTCACCCAGATCGGCAAGCCGCAGCATCGCCTCGACGCGCCCGCGAAGGCGCGCGGCAAGACGGTCTTCGGCCTCGACGTCAGCCAGCCAGGCATGGTGTACGCCTCGATCGAGCAGTGCCCGGTCATCGGCGGCAAGGTCAAGAGCGTCGACGATGCGATGGCCAAGGCGATCAAGGGCGTCATCGCGATCGTCGACATCGGCGACGCGGTCGCGGTCGTCGCCGACCACTTCTGGGTCGCGAAGACTGCGCGCGAGGCGCTCGCGATCACCTGGGACTACGGACCGGGCGCAGGCCTCACGACCGAAAAAATACGCGCGACGCTTCGCGAAGGCGCGAAGAAAGACGGCGCGATCGTCAAGCAAAACGGAGACAGCGCCGCGGCGATGAAGACGGCGGCCAAGACGCTGCACGCCGACTACGAATCGCAGCTGCTCGCGCACGCGACTCTCGAGCCGATGAATTGCCTCGCGCTCGTCGGCGACAAGGGCTGCGACATCTGGACGAGCACGCAGTTTCCGCAGGGTGCGCAGGGTGTGGCCGCTGCACGCAGCGGCGTCGCGGCCGAGCGCGTGCGCATCTGGCCGCAATTCATCGGCGGCGGGTTCGGCCGGCGCCTCGACGTCGACTTCATCGGCCAGGCCGCCGCGATCGCGAAGGCTCTGCCGGGCAAGCCGGTGAAGACGATCTGGACGCGCGAGGACGACATCCGCAACGATTTCTATCGGCCCGCGTGCCTGCACACGCTGTCGGCCGGCCTCGACGCGCAGGGCAACCTCGTCGCTTTCGAAAGCAAGATGGTCTCGGCGTCGATCACCAACCGCATGTTTCCGGGTGTGGTCAAGGATGATCTCGACCCGTTCATGACCGAGGGCGCGGTCAACCTCACCTACGCCATCCCCAACGCGATGCAGCGCGTCGTTATCCAGGAATTCGGCCTACGCGTCGGCTATTGGCGTTCGGTGAGCCACGCGCTCAACGCATTCGCGATCGAGGGCTTCATCGACGAGCTCGCGCACGCGGCTGGCAAGGATCCGGTCGCGTTCCGTCTCGCGCTGCTCGGCAGCCAGCCGCGCCAGCGCGCGGTGCTCGAACGCGTCGCGAAGGAATCGGGTTGGGCCGACAAGCTGCCTGCGGGTCGCGCGCGTGGCGTCGCCTCGATGGAAAGCTACGAGACGCACCAGGCGCTCGTCGCCGAGGTCTCGCAGGCGGGCGACAAGATCAAGCTGGATCGACTCGTGTACGTCGTCGACCCGGGCATCGCAGTGCACCCCGACCAGATCGTCGCGCAGATCCAGAGCGGCGCGGTGTCAGGCCTCATCAACACGCTGCGCGGCAAGATCACGCTCAAGGAAGGTCGCGTCGAGCAGAGCAATTTCCACGACTTCCTGTTGCTGCGCATGAACCAGATGCCGAAGATCGACGTCGTCGTGATCGAGGGCGCCGACAAGCCAGGCGGCATGGGCGAGGTCGGCGTGCCGCTTGTTGCACCGGCGATCGCGAACGCGGTGTTCGCGCTGACCGGCAAGCGTGCACGCGCGCTGCCGCTGTCCGACGCGAATATCGCATTCGTCTGACGACCCGCGTCAGTCGAGCGGCCGCAGCCAGAAGCGCAATGAATGCGCGCAGGCGGCGGTCGCGTCGACCTCGAGCCACGCGAGCGTGCAGAACATGTCGTGCTGGCGGAGGTAGCCGCGCTTGCGCCAGAACACGTCGTTAGGCGAATACGCTGGCGGCCGGCGCGGGTCGTCCGTGTCGCGTTCGACTGCGCAGAACGCGGTCATGCGGAATCGGCCGAGGCGCCGAGCGTAGCCCTCGCGCTCGTCGAAAAAGCGATGTCCCAGTCCGCGCCCGCGATACTCGCGCAGCAGCACCGACTCACCGAAATAGAACACGTCGCGCGCGGCGATGCCTCGCGCATGAAACGCCGCCTTGAAGTTGTCGCTCTCGTCGTCGAGCGGGATGCCAGTCGACGCGCCGACCACGCGTTCGCGATCGAGCGCCAGCACGAACAGGCTTTCCGGCGACTGCGCGTAGGTCGCGAGGTACTGCGCTTCATAGCCCGGATCTCCGTCGTAGAGATAAGGCCAGTCGCGGAACACCGCGATTCGCAGAGCGGCGACCGCGTCGAGATGCGGCGCGATGTCCGCGCCGCTGAACGTCTTCACTTCGATCATCACTGCACGATAGCGCGACCGCCGCGCGACGCAAGGCGCCGAGGAGCTTGGAAGCCACGTCTGTCCCGCGTTCAGACAATGTTCGCCGCGCGCGGGCTGCGCGCAGCGTCGTCGGGTCAGCGCGCGCGCGCCGCCCACGCAGCCGCCGCATGGCCCGCGATCCGTCCGCTCGCGAAGCACGCGGTCAGCAGATATCCGCCCGTCGGCGCTTCCCAGTCGATCATTTCGCCCGCGCAAAACACGCCCGGCAGCGCCGCGAGCATGAGGCTTTGGTCGAGCGCGGCGAAGCGCACGCCGCCGGCGCTGCTGATCGCTTCGGCGAGCGGGCGCGGGCGCGCGAGCGTCAGCGGCAGAGCCTTGATCGCGGTCGCGAGTCTCTCGACGTCCTCGCCCGCGTCGCGCCCGAGCACCTCGTAGAGCAGGCCCGCCTTGACACCATCGATGCCTGCGTGGCGGCGCAGGTGTTCGCTCAGCGAGCGTTTGCCACGTGGCACCGAGAGATCGCGAATCAGGCGCTCCCGGTCGCGGCCCGGTGCGAGGTCGAGATGAATTGTCGTCTTCCCGTGCGCGGCGATCGCGTCGCGCAGGCCGGCGCTCAGCGCATAGACGAGGCTGCCCTCGATGCCGGTCGCGGTCACGACGAATTCGCCCTGTCTGCGGATGCGCCCGCCGCCGGGCGACGACCATTCGATCGCTATCGCCTTCAGCGGCTGGCCCGCGTGGCGCGTCGCGAAGTGTTCGCTCCAGCCGGCGTCGCCGAGCGCGACGTCGAAGCCGCAGTTCGACGGCCGCAGCGGCGCGACGTCGACATTGCTTCCGGCGAGCGTTTCGACCCACGCGCCATCGGAGCCGAGCACGGGCCAGCTGCCGCCGCCGAACGCGAGCACGAGTGCATCGGCGCGCACGGCGCTTTCGACACCGCCGTCGTCGACGAACCGCGGCGAGCCGTCTGCGCGCCAGCCCAGGAAGCGCCTGTGCATGTGGAAGACCACGCCGCTTGCGCGCAGCCTGCGCACCCAGCCGCGCAACAGCGGCGCGGCCTTGAGGTCGCGCGGAAAAACGCGGCCCGAGCTGCCGACGAACGTTTCGACGCCGAGCTCTCGCGCCCACGCACGCAAGGCGTCGGCATCGAATCCGCGCAGCCAGCGACCGACCTCATCGCTGCGTTCCGCATAGCGCGCGACGAACGTCGCGAACGGATCGGAATGCGTGAGGTTGAGGCCGCCCTTGCCCGCGATCAGAAACTTGCGCCCGACCGAACCCATGCGGTCGTACAGCTGTACGTTCGCGCCCGCGGCGCGCGCGGCCTCGGCCGCCATGAGGCCCGCCGGCCCGCCGCCGACGATGATGACGGTGCCGCCGCTGCATGGATGCCCTTCGCTGTCCGCAGTCATTCGCGCGACGATAGCGAACCCGCGTGCGCAAAGCTAACCCCGCGCCGCGGGCCTCACCACAGATGCAGGTGATGGAAATTGCCGCCGACGAACAACCACACCCAGAACAGGCCGAACGCGAGGCCGGCAAGCTTGCGCATGCCGCGCAGCAAGAACAACGCACCGGCCACCGCCGCGAGCACGATCAGCCATCGGTTGAGCTCGACGCGTCTTTGCTCGCTGTTCTCGCGGCGGTTCGCGAGGGCCTCGCGCACGACTTCGGCGATCGTCGCAAGGCCATGCCCCGCGGTCTGGTTCGAGGCGTTGCGCATCGTGTCGATGATCGTTGCAACGCTGGTATTCATCCCGCTCTCCTCACCGAACCATTCGGCATGGATCGCAACGTGCGCGCGCGTGTCGCGCCGGCCCAGTAGCAGCCATCAGCAGCGCGGCATGACAGTCGTCAGGTGCGGCGAGACGCACTGTCCCACGCGCAGGCCTTCTGCCGGGTGCGTGCCGGGCGCATTGTCTACGTGGACCAATCTCCAACAGGCACACCCATGAAAATCGTGATATTCGGCGCGACCGGGCATATCGGGCGCGCGATCCTCGACGAGTCGGTGCGTCGCCGGCACACCGTCTCGGTGGTCGTGCGCGACGCGAGCCGCCTCGTACTCGATCACCACTGCATCAGCGTGCACGCGGGCGATGCCGCCGACCCGTCCACGTACAGCAACGCGCTGCAAGGCAGCGACGCGGTGATCGCGAGCCTGTCCGCGCGCCGCGACCGCGACGCGTCGAGCGTACCGCGCAACGCGAGCACGCTGCTCGACGCGGTCGCTCGCGCGGGCGTGCCGAGGTTCGCCTGGGTCGGCGGCGCCGGTTCGCTCGAGACCGCGCCCGGCGTACGCGTGATCGACGACCCCGCTTTCCCGGCCGCGTGGAAGCCCGAGGCCGAGGCACAGGCCGAGGCGCTCGCGGTGTTTCGCGCTTCGAGCGCCGACGTCGATTGGGTCTACGTGAGCCCCGCGGCGCTGCTCGAGGACGGAGAGCGCAGCGGACAGTATCGGCTCGGCGCGGATCGGCTGCTCGTCGATGCGCACGGCAAGAGCCGGATCACGATTCCGGATTTCGCGATTGCGTTGCTCGACCGCGTCGAGAAGAATGACCGACCGCGGCAGCGCGTCAGCGTCGCCCACTGAACGAAACGCCCGATGAATATTTCTTCACGCATGCCCGCGCTGTTCGTCGGACACGGTTCGCCGATGAACGCGATCGAGGACAACGCGTTCACGCGCGGCTGGCGAGCGGTCGCGACGCGCATTCCGCGACCGCGCGCGATCCTGTGTGTCTCGGCGCACTGGGAGTCGCGCGGCGTGTTCGTGAACACGTCGGCGCAGCCAAAGACGATCCACGACTTCGGCGGCTTCCCGCAGGCACTGTTCGACGTGCAATACCCCGCGCCCGGTGATCCCGAACTCGCGCGGCGCATCGCGCGTGACCTCGACGACACGCCCGTGCATGGCACGCTCGAATGGGGGCTCGACCACGGCGCCTGGAGCGTTTTGAACATCATGTACCCCGGCGCGGACGTCCCGACGCTGCAGCTCAGCATCGACACGTCGCGGCCCGGCGCATTCCACTACGCGCTCGGACGCAAACTGTCCGCGCTGCGTGACGACGGCGTGCTGATCCTCGGCAGCGGCAACATCGTCCACAACCTGCGCCTGCTCGACTTCCGCAACCCGACGCCGCCGGCGTGGGCGGTCCGCATCGACGCCGCCGCACGCGAGCACATCGAGCGCGGCGAACACGCCGCACTGATCGACTGGCCCACACTCGGCGCGCAGACTAGTCTGGCCGTGCCGACTCCGGAGCACTACGTTCCGCTGCTGTACGTGCTCGGCGCGCAGCGTGAAGACGACCGCGTGCAGCTGTTCAACACCGAGCTGTATGGCACACTGTCGATGACGTCGGTGATCGTGGGCACGCAGGCGATCGAGGGCGAGTCGCGGCGCACGGTTTAGCGCCGCGGCCAGCCTGACAACGATTTGCATTCGCGACAGGACCGTCTCCTGTGAGCGCGCGCGCTTTTTGTCGGTCGCTCAAAACCATAGACGCACGCCCGCGACGAGGCGCGTGTCGCTGCCGCGCAGCCGCGTGGCTTCGGGGAGCGCCACGCGAACTGCGTGCCGATAGCCGCGCACGATGCCGAGGTACGGCGCGATTTCGCGGCGCCATTCGTAGCGCAGGCGCAGTCCGAGTTCGGCGTCCGAAAGGCCCGATGCGATTCCGCGCGCACGATCGTCGCGCGAATACGCGTTGATCTCGGCCTCGGGCTGCAGCACGAGTCGCTGGGTCAGCAGGAACTCGTACTCGACGCGCAGGCGCGCGGCCACCTCGCCTCCCCGACCGACGTAAGCCGTCGCCTCGATCGTGAACCAATACGGTGCGATCCCCTGCACGCCAAACGCAGCCCAGCCGCGCCCGGGACCGTCGCCGAGGTCCTGCCTCACGCCCAGCTGCCAGTCCCAGAACGCGGCGAACGCGTGATCCCACAACGCCTCGACGCGCGCGTCGGTCGAATGCGCGTCGTGTTCGCCTTCGCTGCGCAGCCAGAGCTTGTCGAAGTCGCCGCCGTAAGTCGCCGCGAGGTTCCATGCGGTCGTCGTCGCGCGATCGCGATGACCGGTTTCGAGCTCGTCGGTCTTGAACATCGCGATCATCGCGGCGTCGTCCATCTCCATCACGCTCGTCATCTCGGCGTCGGACATCGCCGGCATCGCCTGCGCGGGCGGCTGAGGTGGCACGTGATCGTTCGAACCTTGCGCGAACGAAGCGGCCGCGAACATCGATAGCGGCGCCGCGAGAACGGCTGCGACGATGCGGTTTCTCATGCGACCACCACCTCGCGAAACATGCCCGCCTCCATGTGGTAGAGCAGGTGACAGTGATATGCCCAACGTCCGACCGCGTCGGCGCTCACGCGATAGCTGAGCTGCTGCGCGGGCTGCACGACTACCGTGTGCTTGCGCGCGAGGAACTCCCCTTGGGGAGTCTCGAGTTCGCTCCACATGCCGTGCAGGTGAATCGGATGAGTCATCATCGTGTCGTTGACGAGCGTGACACGCACGCGCTCGCCGTGGCGCAGGCGCAGCGGCTCCGCTGCGGAGAACTTCTGGCCGTCGAACGACCAGATGTAGCGTTGCATGTGCCCGGTGAGATGCAGCGTGATGTCGCGCTGCGTGTCCTCGCTGATCGGCACGCCGAGCGTGTGCAGGTCGGCGTAGGTCAGCACGCGCCGGCCGTTGTCGCGCAGGCCGACGCCGGGGTCGTCGAGGTTCGTGCGCGGCGTCGGCACGGTCATGTCGACGCCGGGTCCGGTGCTGGCCTTCCAGGCCGGATCGGCAGGCGTCTGCGCCCCGCGGTCGTATCCATTCGCCATCGCGCCCGCATCCATCGCGGCCATGCCCCCCGACGACGAATCCGCGGCGTGCTCCATCCCTGCCATCGCGGCGTGCCTGGTGTCGGCGCTGGCGCCAGCTCGTCCCGCGTCGCGCTGAGCCATCTGCATCGAGCCCATCATGTCGCCCATGCTCAGTCGCGCACGCGGATCGACGCGCGGCACTTCGGCCTGCATGCCAAGGCGCGGCGCGAGCGTCCCGCGCGCGAAGCCCGACCGGTCCATCGCCTGCGCGAAGATCGTGTAGGCGCTTTCGTCTTCGGGCGAGACGATCACGTCGACCGTCTCGGCCGGCGCGATGCGGAATTCGTCGACGCTCACGGGCTCGAGGTCCTGCCCGTCGGCCGCGACGACGCGCAGCCGCAAGCCCGGAATGCGCACGTCGAAGAACGTCATCGACGCGCCGTTGATGAAGCGCAGGCGGACCTTTTCGCCGCGCGCGAACAACCCGGTCCAGTTCGCCGCGGGCGCCGCGCCATTCATCAGATAGGTGTAGGCATGCCCAGAGATGTCGGCGAGATCGCTGCTGTCCATGCGCATCTCGTTCCACATGCGTCGCGCGGCGATCGCCGACGATGTGCCGCGGTCGTGCGCGTCGCGCATGAAGTCGCCGAGCGTGCTCTTGGCGAAGTTGTAGTAGTCGCTGCGTTTCTTCAGGTTTGCATAGAGCCGCTCGGGATCGCTGTCGCTCCAGTCGCTCAAGAGGACGACGTGCTCGCGATCGGCAGCGAAGCGCTCGCCGCCGCGCGGCGCTATGACGATCGCGCCATACAGCCCGGTCTGTTCCTGGAAACGTGAGTGGCTGTGATACCAGTAGGTGCCTGCCTGGTTGACCGCGAAACGGTAGGTATAGCTGCCGCCAGGCGGTATGCCCATGAAGCTCAGGCCGGGTACGCCGTCCATATCGGCCGGCAGTACGAGGCCGTGCCAATGGATCGAGCTCGTCGTAGGTAAAGTGTTGCGCACGCGCAGCGTGACCGTGTCGCCTGCGCGCCAACGCAGGGTCGGCGCCGGCAAGGCTCCGTTCACGACCGTCGCGATGCGCGCGGCCCCGGTGAAGTTGACCGGCAGCGCGCCGACCTGCAGGTCGAAAGCAGTGCCCGAGAGCTCCTGCGACCGCGCCCGGGACGCCTGCGCGCTGAGCGCACGTTGCGACCATCCGAGGCTGGTCGCGAGGCCGCCGAGTGCGAGGCCCTCGACGAAGCGGCGGCGCGACAGCGGCGCGCCCGCGTGAGAAAAGAATGGGTTGTTCATGACGATCCTGGCCAGCGGCGCGGTGCGCCGATAACCCGCAACGCGCGAGCGCCGCGCGGCGGGGAGTAAGCAGCGGCGGGATCAGGCGATCGGAGGTCGCAGGCGTGGCGACACGTTGCGGCTCGCCGGTGACGTTGCGCGCAGTTCGAAACCCGCGGCGGGCTGCATCTTCGCGGCGAACGGGCGCCACGGCAGGCAGAGCGCGGCGCTCGCGTGCAGGCACTGGCAGCCCTGCCCGTCGCAGCACGAGCAGCCGCCGGCGCGCCGCGCGTGCGCGATCTTTGCGCCAACCTTGTCGTCGCAGTGGTGATGCAACGCCGAAGCCGACGCTGGTCTGGCATGAGACAGTGGATTGCCCACCGGGACGCCGGCGGCGGCGAAGTTGCTCGCGATCAGCAGCAACGCGAGACAGCGCGCGACGATCCGCGCAACGCCCCGTGCAAATCCGGAATGCTTGTGGAAAAAAGGTCGAGCCGGTCGCGGGAGGTGCATCGTTTTCACGAAATCCATGGTGCTCCGGCGCATCGGTCGATGCAAGTGCGCCGGCCGCACTTGCTAACATAGGGCGATGAACTACCGACACGCCTTCCACGCGGGCAATTTTGCGGACGTGTTCAAGCACGCGATCCTGATCGGGCTGCTCGACACGCTTAAGAGCAAGACAACGCCCTTCTGCTACATCGACACGCACGCCGGCGCGGGCTGCTACGACCTGCGCGACGAGTTCTCGCAGAAGACCGGGGAATTCACCGAGGGCGTTCACCGCCTGCTGGTCGCCGATTCGCTGCCCGCGAGCCTGCGCCCCTATTTCGACCTGCTGCGCGCAGCCAATGCCTCCGACGGCAGCGGCCACCTGCACGTATATCCTGGCTCGCCGATGGTCGCGAGCCTCGTCATGCGCGATATCGACAGCGCGATCCTGTGCGAGACCCAGGACGACGAATCCACCGCGCTGCGCGGGCTGTTCGGCGCGGACCGGCGCTTCGGCGTGCACCAGCGCGACGGCTACGTCGCGCTGTCGGGATTCGTGCCGCCGAAGGAGCGCCGCGGACTCGTGCTGATCGATCCGCCTTACGAGGCGCAGGAGGCCGAGTTCCGCGTGATCGAGAAGGCGCTCGGCGAAGCCTACGAGCGCTGGCCGACCGGTATCTACGCGATCTGGTACCCGATCAAGCGCCGCCGCAACCTGCAGGCATTCCATCGCTGGTTCGGCCGCCGTGGCGTGAAGAAGACGCTCGCTGCCGAGCTGATGCTGCAGCCCGACGACTCGCCGCTGCGTCTCAACGGCTGCGGCATGGCGATCGTCAATGCGCCCTGGCAGTTCGATGCGTGGCTGCAACGGCTGCTCCCCGACCTCGCGTACCTGCTCGCGCGCGAGACGCGTGCGCAATACTTCGTCGAACACCTGACCCGGGATTGAAGAAGGGACGCGCGATGCGGATTCTGGTCACCGGCAGCAGCGGGCATCTCGGCGAGGCGCTGATACGTACGCTGCGCGCTTCGGCGCACGAGGGCATCGGCGTGGACATCAAGCCCTCCGCGTACACCGACGCGGTCGGCTCGATCGCGGATCGCGACTTGGTGCGACGCTGCATGCAGGACATCGATGCGGTGCTGCACACGGCGACGCTGCACAAGCCGCACATCGCCACGCATTCGCGCCAGGACTTCGTAGACACGAACATCACCGGTACGCTGAATCTGCTCGAGGAGGCGCGCGCGGCGAACGTGCGTGCGTTCGTGTTCACGAGCACGACGAGCACGTTCGGCCGCGCGCTCGTGCCGGCGCAGGGCGAACCCGCGGCGTGGATCACCGAGGACGTCGTCCCGCAGCCGAAGAACATCTACGGCGCGACGAAGGTCGCCGCCGAGGATCTCTGCGAACTGTTCGCGCGCAACCTCGGCCTGCCGGTGCTCGTGCTGCGCACGTCGCGGTTCTTCCCTGAGCAGGACGATCGCAAGGATCGACGCGAGCGCTTCGACGACGCGAGCCTCAAGGCCAGCGAATTCCTGCACCGCCGCGTCGATGTCGCCGACGTCGTCGACGCGCACCTACTCGCGATCGACCGCGCGGCGCAGCTCGGCTTCCGCAAGTACATCATCTCCGCGACGACGCCATTCACGCGCGCCGACCTCGCGCTGCTGCGCCGCGACGCGCCCTCGGTCGTCGCGCGCCACGTGCCCGCGTTCGCACACGAATATGCGCGCCGCGGCTGGACGATGCTGCCCTCGATCGATCGCGTCTACGTCAACGCGCGCGCACTGGCCGAGCTCGGCTGGCGCCCCCGCTACGACTTCGCCCACGTCGTCGCGAGCCTCGAGGCGGACGCCGACTTCAGAAGTCCCCTCGCCGAGGCGATCGGCGCCAAGGGGTATCATGACGAGGTATTCTCGGACGGACCCTACCCCGTCGATCATGCGCACTGACGATTCGCGGAGGCGGTCATGAGTCGGAACATCAAGACCCTGTTCAATTTCGACCCGCCCGCGAACGAGGTGGAGGTGCTCGCGTCTTCGCTGCAATTCGTGCGCAAGTTGAGCGGATTCAACACCCCCTCGAAGATCAACGAGGCGGCCTTCGATCTTGCAGTGCAGCAAGTCGGCGACGCCGCAAGAACGTTGATCGGCTCGCTCGTGACACTCGCGCCGCCCAAGAACCGCGAGGTCGAGCGCGCGCGCGCCAAGGCAGAGTCGCAACGCCGATTCGATCGCGTCTGATCGGCCGGAAACCCACGACTGGCGCCGATTCAGCGCGGTAGCCATGTGGGTCGCAGTGGGCTGCCTCGCGGTAATCAGGCCCGCGGCCTGCCCCGAGCGACGGCTGTTTTGGCCACAGATCGAGTAAAAGCGCTATTCATCCGCCATTTATCTGGTATATTCGTATAACTGACCCTGCCGGGTATCCCCT
>JBDTYX010000038.1:0-20026 GCA_040005435.1 Rudaea sp.
AGGCTGCAAGAATGCGTTCGATTTCCCGGGCTTCGTGCCGGCCTACGTGCGCCCGTTGTTCTGCCGCGGTATCGGCCCGTTCCGCTGGGTCGCGCTGTCGGGCGATCCCGAAGACATCTACAAGACCGACGCGAAGGTCAAGGAGCTGATTCCCGACGACGCGCATCTGCATCGTTGGCTCGACATGGCGCGACAGCGCATCAGCTTCCAGGGGCTGCCCGCGCGAATCTGCTGGGTGGGTCTCGGCCTGCGCCACAAGCTCGCGCTCGCGTTCAACGAGATGGTGCGCAATGGCGAGCTCAAGGCGCCGATCGTGATCGGCCGCGACCACCTCGACTCGGGATCGGTCGCCTCGCCGAACCGCGAGACCGAGGCGATGAAGGACGGTAGCGACGCGGTCAGCGACTGGCCTATTCTCAACGCGCTGCTCAACACCGCGGGCGGTGCGACCTGGGTCAGCTTCCACCACGGTGGCGGCGTCGGCATGGGCTACTCGCAGCACTCGGGCGTCGTGATCGTCGCCGACGGCACTGCCGAAGCCGACCGGCGCCTCGCGCGCGTGCTCTGGAACGACCCCGGTACCGGCGTGATGCGGCATGCGGATGCGGGGTATGAGATCGCACAGGCCTGCGCGCGGGAGCAGGGGCTTAACCTTCCTATGATCTCCAGCTAACGCGAGCTAGTCTTCCGGGGAACAATGCTCAAGCGTAAGAAAATTCTCTGGGTATCACTAGGAATTGCAATTGTGTTTGAAATTGGAACATTGGCTTTTCGACAATGGACCGACAGTTCACCATCCGATCATCCGATCTACAAGGCAGTCGTTCCGAAGGATGCATCAAACGCCTTCGATGACGAATACGTAAAGGTCCGCGAAGCAGAAAGGATCGACGATCCCTTGCAGCGTTGCCTTGCATATCCGAGCCTTCCGGAATTCAATTGGGATCCAAAGGTCGTTGATGCGTTTTGCCGACTTGCCGTACGCAAAGTAATTGGTTGGGATGAATTCAGCAGTGCGGTAAGCGACCACCGCACTGACGTTCTGGAGCAGATTTTTGCTTCTTACCTCAACAAGACGTACGAACCTGGTCAGCATGGTTTTCTTTGCTGGGCTTTCAAGCAGCTGTTCGAAAGCTCTGCCCAACCCAAAGAGAGATACCGGATCCTGCAAGCTTGGATCGACGCCGACCCCCATAGCGCGTTCGCTCTGGCGGCGCGGGGTACCTACTATGTCAGAGCGGCATGGGATGCGCGCGGCAATAAGTTTGTAGGCGACACGCCACACAAGAATTTCGTGCGGATGCGCGAGTTCATCGACAAGGCTCGGGTCGACTTCGACGAATCCCTGAAGCGTAACCCGCGGTTGATCGCGTCATATCATGGCTTGCTACAGATCGCCAGACTCACAAGTGACCGCGATTTGCTGGCTAAGTCAGTAGAAGGCGCATTTGCTTTGGATCGAGCTGATCATTCGATCTACTCAGACTGGATGGTTTCGGTTGAACCGAAATGGGGCGGGTCATTGGAGGCAATGACCGCCGTAGCGACGAAAGCTCAGGAGTACGCGGACGAGAATCCGTTGCTCCAAAGGCTTCGCGCGGAGCCAATCTGCTACGAGGCAGAAATGATGTATTGCGCCAAATGCAAGCGCCGCGCGGGTACCGATGAGACCGCCCTCAATCTCTTGCGGAATGCCGCAGCATTCGGACCCGCCACGTGCTTCTTGAATGAAGCACCGAGAACGGCGGAGAGAGTAGGAGATTCCGAGTCCGCCGCGCGATTTTATTCCCAGGCTTACCGCTTTCTTGGAGGAAACAATAATGTGCTGAGGAGAGCGCAATCTTTGAGCTATCTCAAGAGAGGCGAATGGGGTCGTGAAAGCATAGCCATGATCCTGAAAAGTCAGCCGAGGAACGCTGAGGCACTTGCTTATCGAGGCTGGCTTGAGCAGTCTGAGCACAAGCTGCAGGATGCGGAGAAATCGTTTCTTGCAGTTCTGGTTATCGACCCATCGAACCGCGAAGCAACGGCAGAACTAGTGAATTTGTACACAAATGAGTTGCACGAAAAAGGCAAAGCAGAGCAGATTGTTGAGAGGCTGATGTCGGAAAATCCGAGTAACGCGCGCGCATGGTTGCTCAAAGCTGCATTACAAAAGGGTGGTGACGAAAGCCAGTGCAAGGAGGCACTCAAAAAGTATCTCTCGCTGGTCGATGATGATCCGGATGATGCTTACGAGCAGCGCGATATTGCGCGCGCCAAAGCACGCTTGGTAGAGCTCGGAAAAGGCGCAATTGCGCCCTAGAGCAAGAACGGAGTCAGAGTGCCTTTACTCTATAGGGCCTCTACTTTGCGTACCGCCTCATAGCGACCCCTTGCCGCCTCAACAGAATCAGCGGTTGTCGGGAGTGTACGTTCGCGAGTGCCCCGACGGGTAAACTGCGCACCGCGATAGCGCGTTCGCTAGGTCTATACCGGAAACTGCAATGCAATCACCGCTCCACGATGAAAAAGACACGCTCGCCGACGATGTCCGCGACGCGACAGAGCTGCTCGAAGGCATCGCGGGCGATCATTCGCTGCTCGATCGCCTTCCGCCTGAGGATCGTCAGCGATTCCATGCGGCCGTCGCGCATTTCTATCATCCCGATCCGGTGCAGCGGCGGCGCAAACGCAGGGCCGCATCGCGCGAGCGCAATGCCGCGCAGATCGCGAAAGAGGAGGCGGTACTACATGCGACCGGCATCCGCGAATTGCGCCGGCGTCCGGTGTTCACGACACCCAATATTTTTGCGCCGGAAGTCGTCGCGCAAGACGACATCGCCGACTTCGTCAGTGCTGAAAACGGGCCCGAGCGTCGCGAATCGATCGAGCCGCAGCATTGCTATGTCTGCAAGCAGAAATATTCGCTGATTCATCATTTCTACGACCAGCTGTGCCCGACATGCGCTGAGTTCAATTTCGCCAAGCGTACAGAGACGGCCGATCTGCGTGGACGTGTCGCGCTGCTGACCGGCGGTCGCGTCAAGATCGGGTACCAGGCGGGCCTCAAGCTCCTCCGTGCAGGAGCGAGCCTGATCGTGACGACGCGTTTCCCACGCGACTCGGCAGCGCGCTACGCAGAGGAAGCAGATTTCGGCGAATGGTCGGACCGACTGGAGATTTTCGGACTGGACTTGCGCCACACGCCAAGCGTGGAAGCGTTTTGCCATGAACTGGTGGCGACTCGCCATCGCCTCGACTTCATCATCAACAACGCCTGCCAGACCGTACGCCGTCCACCCGAGTTTTACGCGCACATGATGGAAGGCGAGATGGCAGCCGCACACGACGTGCCCGAGCACCTGCGCAATTTGCTGGGCGGCTACGAAGGGCTGCGGCGTTACGCGATGCTTCCGGAAACAGGCGCCACGTCTCTGTCGACGCAACGCAGTGCCGATGAGATTGCCGGCATTACGCGCGCCGCCGAGCTGTCGCAGCTGCCGTTGCTCGCCGAGGAATTCGCCGCGCAGTCCCATCTGTTTCCGCAGGGACGACTGGACCAGGACCTGCAACAGATCGACCTGCGCGAGCGCAACTCCTGGCGGTTGCGGATGGCCGAAGTGCCGTCGGTCGAACTGCTCGAAGTGCAACTCGTCAACGCTATCGCGCCCTTCATCATCAATGCGCGCCTGAAGCCGCTGATGCTGCGCACCGAAGAGCGCGACAAGCACATCGTCAACGTCTCCGCGGTCGAAGGCCAGTTCTATCGCAGGTTCAAGACGACGCGGCACCCGCACACGAACATGGCGAAGGCCGCGCTCAACATGATGACGCGCACGTCGGCGGCCGATTACCACGGCGACGGCATCCACATGAACGCGGTCGATACCGGTTGGGTCACGGACGAGGACCCCGCGGCGCTCGCCGCGCGCAAGGTGATCGAAGAACGTTTCCATCCGCCTCTGGACATCGTCGATGGTGCCGCGCGCATCGTCGATCCGATCATCGCCGGCTTCACTACCGGCGAGCATGTGTGGGGGAAGTTCTTGAAGGACTACAAGCCGGCGGATTGGTAGCGCGCGACGATTGCCGCGCGGCGACCGTCGCTGTCGCAGACGCTAGCCCGCTTAGGCGGCTGAAAGGGAAGATGCCGTCGGAGTGCTTTAGCCCGATGACGCAGCGACCACTCGAATTTCAACCGCCCCCACGCGCACAACCTGACCCGCGCGGATCTTGCAGGTCTTGCGCAGTTCGACCGTGCCGTCGACCGTCACCGCGCCGCTCGCGACGATCGCCTTGCCGCGGCCGCCGCTGTCGCAGACCCCGGTCAGCTTGAGCAGGTGGTGGAGTTCGACATGCTCGCGGTCGAGCGCAAATTCGATGTCGGTCATCTCGACGCTCCGAGATCTGCTGACCGGGCGCCGCAATCGGCGCGGCTAGTCGCCATCGTGCGAGGCCTCGCGCTCGGCGATCGTCTTCATCCGCGCCGAGACCTCGACGGACGCTCGCTGTTTCGCGCGTGCTAGCTGGCGCTCGGCCCAGCGCTTGAGCACGCGCGCGCGGCGCGCGCCGGTCTGCGGGTCGCGCACGACTCCCTCGACGGTCGCAAGCAGCGCGTCGACGTTGCCGCGCGGCGGCGACCCGGGATCGCGCGCGCCCGACCACAAGTCGATCCATGTCTCGCTGCGCTCGCCGAGTCGCATGACCCTGCGGAAAAATTCGGGCTTGTGCGACTTCAGGCGCATGAGATCGAGACAGGCCGCGGCGAGGGTCAGCGGACTCAGCGCGAGGTCGCGAGCTGCGCCGAGCAGCAGTTTCAGTTGCAGCAGCGCGACGCTGCGGATCAGCGGCATCGCGGCTTGTTTGTATTCACCGTTCATCGGCGAAGCCTAGCGGAGATTGCGGCGACGATAAACCCGTGACGAGCACGTTGCACGCCGGGCGCAGGCTCGCCGCGGATCGCGAACGGCCGATCGCGACAGGCCGTTCGGGCGGCCGGGTTGACCCGCCGCCGCGTTGTCCGTAAAACATCTGCTCGGCGAGAAGGAGTGGATGCATGGCGATCGCGGGGGCGGGTGGGACACCAGGTGGGGTCGGGCAATTCCTGTTCGGATTCGCGCTCGCGGTCGCGGGCGGCTGGCTGCTGATGAACCAGGTCAGCGTCACGAGCGGCTCGTGGATGTTCTTCGGCTACGACGCGTTCGGGTTGTCGCTGATCCCGTTTATCGTCGGCGTCGGCCTGTTGTTCTTCGACGGCAAGTCGGTCATCGGCTGGCTGCTGCTCGTAGCGGGTCTCGTGATCGTGCTCGCGGGAATCATCGCGAACCTGCACGTCTATTTCCGTCCGACGAGCCTGTTCAACACGCTGATGATGCTCGTGCTGCTGTTCGGCGGCATCGGGCTCATCGCGCGTTCGCTGCGCTCGCAAGCCGGCGCGTAGCTGCGTCGTCGCGAACATCAATGCGCGGGCGCCGCTTCGGGGCGGTCGAAAACACGCGGATTTTCGGCGTCGGATGAGTCACGCGCATGCCATGTCCGTGCGACACGGCTCGCAGTCGCGCCATTGCCGCGACCGATTCCGCCCATATATCGCAACGACGACGCAATCCGTGCAGGGCACGCAGGAACCATGACCGAATCCAACCAGACACCGCAAGTCAAACCGGCGCCGCTGCGCATCGACTTCGTCTCCGACGTCTCATGCCCGTGGTGCGCGGTCGGACTGCTGTCGCTCGAACACGCGCTCAAGCGGCTCGAGGGCGAGGTTTCCGCAGACATCCACTTCCAGCCGTTCGAGCTCAATCCGCAGATGGCCGAGGAGGGCGAGGATATCGCCGAGCACATCCGCGCGAAGTATGGCGCGACGCAGGAGCAACTCGCCGAGAGCCAGGACCATCTGCGCGAGCGCGGCGCGGCGCTCGGGTTCGACTTCCGCATGGACCGGCGCCGGCGCATCTACAACACGTTCGACGCGCACCGGCTGCTGCACTGGGCCGGATTCGAGCAGCGGCAGCAGGCGCTCAAGCACATCCTGTTGCGTGCCTATTTCACCGATGGCGAAAACGTCGGCGACCACGATACGCTCGTGCGCCTCGCGGTCGAGGCAGGCCTGTCCGCCGAGCGCGCGCGCGGAATCCTGGGCTCCGACGAGTACAAGGCCGAGGTGTGTGCGCAGGAAGCGTTTTTCATCGACAAAGGCATCAACGCGGTGCCCGCGGTGATCATCAACGAGCGGCATCTGATCTCAGGCGGCCAGCCGGTCGAGGTATTCGAACGCGCGCTGCGCGACCTCGCGGCGCGCGCGCGATCGCCGTCGGGCGCGGGCTGCCGCTCCGCGCGGCATCGCGGCGTAGAGAGCGCGCAGCCCACAACGCCTCGTGCCGATCGCGGCGAGGCGGTCCGCGTGCCGCGACCGACGCGGCTCCCCGCGACGTCGCGCCCCGTTAAACCGTCCGATACGCAATCGCATCTTGTTTGAGGCGTCTGTCGCCACTGAGGTCTCCCATGCGCATCGTCTTCGCCCTGCTGTCATTGCTTCCGGTCGTCGCTTCGGGCGCCACGCCTCCTGGCGCGGTCGACTCGAGTGCCGAATTCCGCGCCGCGGGTGCGCTCGCGATGCAGGCCGATATGAAGGCGGCGCTGGTACATTTGCTGCGCGTGCAGCCGGCCGCGCTCGCGGAGGACCGGCGCCGGGTCTGGGGCTGCATGCGCGAGCGCTTCGTCGAGAAGAAGCCTCCGCCGTTGCCTGTGGATCTCGATCCGTGGGCGGCGCGTGTGCTCTCGACGTACCGGCGCTATTGGACGCATGTGATGCTCGGTACGCAGACGGCCGCACAGGGCGAACGCGAGCTCGCCGCGACGCTCGCGACGACGCTGGCATTGCCCGCGGGCGCTGAGGCTGCGCCCGAGATTGCGCCCGGGATGGACAAGCTCGAGCCATTGCTGAGCGCGAAATTCGATGCGCGTGGGCTTCACGCTCTATTCGGCGTGACGGCGCCGCTGCGCGAATTCATGCTCTGGCGCAAGCAGAGCGATCAGACCTACGACATCGATCTGCCCAGCGGGCGCGAGGCCGTTCACGTCACGATGATGGAGGATTTCCTGAGCCTCGGCTGGCTAGGCTACGCGGTCTGCGACTATCACCACACCGGCGGCTGGGCGACGCCCGAGCGGCTGTTCGCGGTGCGCTCGGCCTACGACCTCGACTCGGAGTCGTTCAAGGTGAGCTACCTCGCGCACGAGGGCCAGCATTTCTCCGACTACCGGCGTTTCCCGGGGCTCGCGCAGCCCGATCTCGAATATCGCGCGAAGCTCGTCGAGCTGTCGAAGGCCGACACGTCGCTGTACGAGCTGATCGCCGCATTCGCCGCGAACGGCTCGGCCAACCGCGAACAGCCACATCCCTGGTCGGACCGCCAGGTGGTCAACGATCTTGCAGCGAAGCTCGCGCTCGATGCGCCGACGCCCGAAACCTGGAAGCGCGTTCCGGTCGCGCAGATCCAGGCGGCGGCACGCGACCTGCTCGAACAGGATAGCCGGCGCCGCGCTGCCGATCGATAGAATTGCGCATGCCGCCTGCGCTGGCCGCCGCGCTGCGGCACAGCGTCGCGCGAGGCGAGGCGTCGACACGCCGTTGCTGCGGCGCGTCTGTCCCGCGCGCGAGCATGGATTGAGATTTTCGCGCCGGCAGCGTATTTTCGCAGGCGCCGCAGATGCGGCTGCAACCACAACAGGAGGACGCCATGACCAAGGGCATGAACCAGAAGAAGCAGGACAAGAAGAAGCCGGCCAAGTCGCTCAAGGAGAAGCGCGCGGAAAAGAGCTCGAAGAAGCAGGGCAAATAATCAGCGTTCGATGCGCTCGATGAGCGCCATCGCCGCGGCAGGGTTGCGTTGCTTCGCGGCGCCGATGAAATAGACGAAGACCTCCCGGGGCTTCTGCCGGGATTTCGGCGCAGGCAGAACCCGCGGCAGGTCCGCGGGTTCGCTTCCGGCGGCCCACGCGCGCGCGCGCTTCGCCCATTCGGTCAGTGCGGTTGCCGGATAGCCGGTCGGCACTGCTGCCTCGCTGCGCATCAGGCGTGCGTAGATGAACTCTCCGGTCGCGTCGGCGAACGACGGATGCTCGTCGGAATCGGCGAATACGGTCGACACGTGCTGCGTGCGCGCGAGTTCGACGAATTCGGCGCAGCGAAAGCTCTCGTGGCGCACCTCGAGCGCGTGGCGCAGCGGATAGGCGTCAATGGAGCGCGGAAGCTGGTCGAGGAAACCCGCGAGGTCGGCACGCTCGAAGGCCTTGTTCGGCGGCAGCTGCCAGACGATCGGGCCGAGTCGGTCGCCGAGTTCGGCGAGTCCACCGAACACAAACGCGGCGATCGCCTTGCCGGTCTCGGCGAGCAGGCGACGGCCGGTGATGTGTCCCGGCGCCTTGAGCGAGAACACGAACCCGTCGGGCGTCTCGCTGCGCCATCTCGCATAGGTCGCTGGCTTCTGCGCGCTGTAGAACGTGCTGTTGATCTCTATCGCGGTGAGGTGGCGACTCGCGAATTCGAGCTCACGTTTCTGCACGAGGCCGGCGGGGTAGAAGTTGTTGCGCCAGGGAGCGAAGTTCCAGCCGCCGACGCCGACGCGGACCCCGGTTTCCCGCGCCCGCGCACGCTGCGCGAAGCCCTGATCGTCTATCATCGGCCTGTCTCCTGCGTCGGAACCACAGTCCAAGCGTAGCTGCGATGATCAAACCGGAAAAGCCCACGAACGAGTTGGCGCGCCTCGCCGAGCTCGAACGCTACAGCATACTCGACAGCGCACCCGAGGCCAGCTACGACGACCTGCTCGCGATCGCCGCGGGAATATGTGACACCCCGATGGGATCGGTGACGCTCGTCGCCGGGGACCGGCAGTGGTTCAAGTCGCGCCGCGGCATCGCCGCGGAGGAAACCTCGCGCGACATCGCGTTCTGCGGCCATGCGATCCTCAACCCGGAAGACATGTTCGTGGTGCCCGATGCGCTCGACGACGAGCGCTTCCACGACAACCCGCTCGTCACCGGCGAACCACGCATCCGTTTCTATGCCGGTGCGCCGCTCATCACAAACGGCCAGGCGACCGGAACGCTTTGCGTCATGGACCACCGGCCGCGCGAGCTCACGCCTTTCCAGCGGCAGACGATGATCAGTCTGTCGCGCCAGGTCTCGGCGATGTTCGAGTTGCGCAGCGCGTTCCGCGACCTGCGCCACCACCTCGTAGAACGCCAGTGGTTCGAGCAGAAGCTCGCGTCCTACCAGACCGAGCTAGAGGAGCAGAACGCCGAGCTTGCCGAACTCAGCCGTACCGACGGACTCACGGGACTGCCGAACCGGCGTGCGTTCAACGTCGCGTTAGCCGCGGCGATTGAATCCGCTGCCGCGCAGGGCCGGCCGCTGAGCGTTGCGATTCTCGACGTCGATCACTTCAAGACGGTCAACGATCTGCACGGCCATCCCGCGGGAGACGCGACGCTTGCCGCGATCGCCCGTGCGCTCGAGGCGCAACGCGGCGGCAATGGCCTCGCGGCGCGCACGGGCGGAGAGGAGTTCGCACTGATCCTGCCGAACGTCACGCTCGACGGCGCCGAGCTGCAATGCGAATTCATCCGCGAGGCCGTGCAGAACATGGCGCATGGGTTTCCGGTGACGATCAGCATCGGCGTGACCGCATTTCGTGACGCGGACGACGTGACGGCGATCTATGCGCGCGCCGACGCGGCCCTGTATGCGGCGAAACGCGGGGGACGCAACCGCGTCGAGAGCGGTTGAGCGCGACGGATCGGGGCGCCGGCTTTTCGCCTATTGCGTTTCCTTCCAGGGGTCGTAGCTGCCGAACCACCACAGATGTCCTTCGGGATCGAGGCAGCTGTAGCCCTGGCCGCCATATTCCTTGGTCTCGAGTGGATCGACGATAACCGCGCCCGCGGCGACTGCGCGTGCATGGTGCGCATCGCAGTCTTCGACGATGACGCAACAGCTATGCGTCTCGCGTCCACCGATCTCGTCGGGTTGGGCGCTGCGCTTGCCCCACGCGCTGCCGTTGTCGGTCGATCCGAGCATGATCATGCCGTTGCCGAACGTCAGCTGGGCGTGGTGGACGATGTCTGCGTCGGCGTAGACGACGTGCTGTTCAAATCCGAAAGTGCGGCAGAGCCAGTCGATCGCCGCAGGTGCGTCGCGGTGGCGCAGGGAAGGCACGATCGTGGTGCGGGTGTTCGCTGCGAGGCTTTGCACGGAAGATACTCCTGAGTCGACGCTTCTCCGCGAGACTAGGCGCGCACGGTCTTCCTGCCACGTTACAGGTGTCACCTCGCGCGATTCTCATGCAAGGCGGTGCCGCCCGGCGACCCCGAAGTGGCGCTGTGCGGAGCGCGTAAACGGCGCAGAATTGGCGCTCTCCCAGGCGGCGCGTGACGAATCGATGAGCGAGCGGGATCGGCTGATGACGATGGAAGATGCGCGAGCCGACGCGACGCCGGTCGCGCGCGCACGCGACTGGCTCAGTATCGGCGAACTGCTGCTGCTCGGCGCGATCTGGGGCGGCTCGTTCCTGTTCATGCGCGTCGCGGCGGCGGATTTCGGTCCGGTCGCGCTCGTCGAGACGCGTCTGTTCTTCGGCGTGATCATCCTGCTGCCGTTTCTGTTGCGCGCGCGTGCCCATCTGCGCCGCCGGCACCTCGCGTGGTTCGCGTTGATCGGCGCGTTGAATTCGGCGATTCCGTTCGTGCTGTTCGCGTGGGGTGCCGAACGCGCGCCCGCGGGTATCGGCGCGATCAGCAACAGCATGACCGTGTTGTTCACGATCGTCGTCGGCGTCGTCGCGTTCGGCGAGCGCATCGGCATCTGGCGCGCGATCGCGGTCGGCGGCGGTTTCGTCGGCGTGGTCGTGCTCGCGAGCGGACGCATCGCCGGCGCCGACGTAGGCCAGGCCGCGCTCGCCGGAACGCTCGCGTCGCTGTGCTATGGCATTGCGATCAATCTCGTGCGCCGCTACCTGGCCGACCTGCCGCCCGGCGCGATCGCTGCCGGGACACTCGGCTGCTCGACGCTGTTCGTCGCGCCACTGGCGTTCTGGTTGTGGCCCGCGGCCGCGATCCCGCTGCGTTCGTGGGCCTGCGCGATCACGCTCGGCGTGCTCTGCACCGGCATCGCCTACGCGCTGATGTACCGCCTCGTCCAGCGCATCGGCGCGACGCGCGCATCGACGACGACGTATCTGATCCCGCTGTTCGGCGTCGCCTGGGCCTGGATGTTCCTCGGCGAGCAGCCGACTGCGACGATGCTGATCGCGGGCGTGCTGATTCTCGGCAGCGTGATCCTGAGCCAGCAGGAGCGGGCGAAAGCGGCCTAGCGCCGGGCGCGTATGCGATCATGCGCGCAACGCAATCCTGTGCTGCCCATGAATCCGCACGACAAGAATCCACACGACAAGCGCCTCGCGATCGAACAGCTGCAGAAGGGCATCATCCAGCACCGCGCGGGACAGCTCGGGTTGGCGCAGAGCCACTACCAACGCGCTGCGAAGCTCGATCCGAAGAATCCAGACGCCTGGCACCTGCTCGGCGTCTGCGCACTGCAGACCAACAATCTGCCGCTCGCTGCCAAGCACCTGCGTACCTGCACTAGCCTCAGCCCGGGCTTCGCGGAGGCGCACAACAATCTCGGCGTCGCGCTGCGGCGCATGGGCAGGCATCGCGACTCGCTCGGCGCGTTCCGCGCGGCGATGGCGGCGCGCGAACGCTACGTCGAAGCGATCCAGAATCTCGGCCTCGCGCTCGAGGATACCGGCGACGACGTCGAGGCAGAGCGTGCGCACCGCCAGGCGCTCGCCTGGCGAGGCAACGATTTCGACAGCACGACCCATCTCGCGGCCCTGTTGCGCAAGCGCGGCAGGCTCGAGGAGGCGCTGCCGCTGCTCGACGTTGCCTACCGAACGCAACCGCAGAATGCGCGCGCCTGCGGCAACCTCGCGACGCTGCTCATCGACATCGGACGCGCGGCGGACGCGCTCGGTCCGGCGCGCGCCGCGTGCGCGATCGAACCAAAGGAGCCGACCTGGTGGGCGGCGCTCGGTGTCGCCGAGCGCGTGCGCCACAACATCGAGCCCGCGATCGAGGCGCTGCGCCGCGCACTCGAGCTCGCGCCTCGCGACGAGAACTCGCGCGCCGAACTCGCGCTCGCGCTGCTCGAGGCGGGCGAGGTCGACGAAGCGCGATTGATGCTCGCAGACCTGCGTCCAGCCGAGCGCATCGCCGAGCGACTGCGCTGGACGTACGAGCTGTCGCTGCCTTCGATCTACGCGGACGAGGCGCAGGTCGATGCCGAACGCGAGCGCTTCGCCCGCGGGCTAGAGTCCGTCGCAGTGCAACTCAAGCTTGAGACGCCGCAGGATCGCTTCTTCGCGTACGAGGCGGCGAGCAGCGTCGCGACGTTCCTGTTGCATTACCAGGTGCGCGACAACACCTCGCTGCAGAATCGCTTTGGCGATATCGTCCGCCGCGTTCTCGACTCGTGCGTGCCGCAACTGCTCGCGCCGCTGGCTTGGCGCGCACGCTCTCACGACGGTCGCATCCGCGTCGGCGTCGTCAGCAGTCACCTCATGAACCATACGGTATCGCGCTACTTCCGAGCGCTGCTGTGCGGACTCGATCCCGCGCGTTTCGAGGTCCGCGTATGGTACGGCGGCGCGACCCGCGACGCGAGCACCGAAGCGATCGCCGCGAAGGTGTCGAGCTTCGAATACTTGAGCGAGGACGCGCTGCTGACCGCGGGCAGGATACGGGACGCGCAACTCGACGCGCTCGTGTATCCGGAAATCGGCATGGATCCGCGTCACCAGATCCTCGGCGCGCTGCGCCTCGCCCCCGTGCAGTGCGTCCTGTACGGGCATCCGGCGACGAGCGGTCTTGCCAACATCGATCATTTCGTGAGCGGCGCCGCACTCGAACCAGACGACGCGGCGAAGCACTATCGCGAAGATCTCGTGCTGTTGCCGGGTCTGGGCGCCACGCCCGAGCGTCCACCCGCGGCTGCGGACGGCGGCTGGCTCGACCGCTACACGGACGGTGGCCCGATCGCGCTGTGCCTGCAGAACCACCTCAAGCTCGCGCCGGCGTTCGACGCGGTGCTCGCGCAGATCGCGAAGCGCAGCGGAATGCGAATCGGCTTCTTCATCCGCAACGGCGGCGTCGCGCGGCGCCTGCGGGCGCGCATCGAAGGCGAGTTCGCGAGGCACGGGCTCGATCCGGCGCGCGCGCTCGTGTTCCTGCCCGCACAGGGCTACAACGCCTACCTCGGCGGCATTGCGCGCGCGGCGCTCGTCCTCGACCCGCCAGGATTCTCGGGCGGCGCGACGAGCCTCGACGCGTTCAGCGTCGGCACGCCCGTGCTGACCTGGCGGGGCGACATGGCACGCGGACGGCAGACGCAGGCGATGTTGGGCGTGATGGGCGTCGATGGCCTCGTTGCGGCGGACGCGGCGGACTATGTTGCACGAGCGATCGCGCTGCTCGCCGACGCGGCTCAGCTCGCGTTGCTGCGCGAACACATCCGGCGGCGCAGTTCGGCGCTGTTCGACCATGCCGGCGTGATAGAGGCGTTCGAGGCGTTCCTCGACGAAGCCACGCGCAGCGCAGGCGCGGTGTCATCCGCTTGAGGTCTCGCGCAGCGACCGATCGCCGCGATCGGCGCGCGCGCGGTGCGTGCGTTCCGCTCGCGGCGATGGGGCAGGCGCGGGCATGCGATACGCAATGTGAACGCCGCGTGCGCCTGCAATTTGCAACGTAATGGTTATGTAACGCATTGATTTTGCTAGATCATATGCTTGGCACGCAAATCGCTTTAGCTAGTACAGCCGGCGATTTCCCCCCGCTGGCACTCCGATAATTCGGGTAGGCCGCGCGTGAGCGCCGCGTAGTTGGAAGGGCAAGCCACGGATGGCAGGGCACAAAACACGACGCCAACTCTTCGCAGGAGTTGGCGTTTTTTTTTCCGTCAGGGCGGACCTGCGACGGACGCGTAACCCTATCGCACGGGCGATCGGCAGCCACTGGGTGGGTTGTGGGCCGTGCGGCGCGGCCGCCGCTGAGCGAAAGCTCAGGCATACTTCGCGTCGGGTGCACACTCCGAATCAAATCGTCGTGCAGAAGGCGAGAAACGGGCGAAGATTCCGATCCGGGCGGCCATTTGCGCGGGTGTCGACGATCGACTGCGAATCTCCGCCGCGCGGCGATTTTTCCGCGAATCGACGATTTCGCTCGATTCGCGTCCATGCGCGAGTCGGTGCCGTATCGATCCGGTGCGCTGCATGAGCACAAGCGTCGCCGCGCCCGAATACTTCGCGTTCGTCAGCTACAGCCATAGCGACAAGCTGTGGGCCGACTGGCTGCACAAGGCGCTGGAGACCTACCGCGTGCCTTCGCGCCTCGTAGGGCAGGTGACGGCCGCAGGTGTGATTCCGCCGCGCCTGATTCCGATATTCCGCGACCGCGAGGAACTGTCGAGCGCAAATGATCTGTCGCGCAAGGTGAATGGCGCGCTCGCGCAGTCCGCGAGCCTCGTCGTCATCTGCTCCCCGCATGCGGCCGCGTCACGCTGGGTCAACGAGGAGGTCCTCGCGTTCAAGCGCCTCGGCCGCGGCGACCGCATCTTCTGCCTGATCGTGGCCGGTGAGCCGAATGCGGGAGAGCTGCACGGCCGCCCCGCCGACGAGTGCCTGCCGCGCGCCTTGCGCTTCACGATCGGCGCGGATGGCGAGCTCTCGACGCAGCGTGCGGAGCCGATCGCCGCGGACGCGCGACCGGGGCGCGATGGCAAGGACAACGCGAAGCTCAAGCTGATCGCCGGGCTGCTCGACGTCGGCTTCGACGCGCTCAAGCAGCGCGAGTTGCATCGTCGCAACCGGCGCATGATCGCGATCACCGCGTTCGCGCTGTTCGTGACGCTCGTGACGACGACCCTCGCGATCACCGCGCTGATAGCGCGCAACGCAGCCGAAGTCGCGAGGCAGTCTGCGGAACGGCGCCAGAAGCAGGCGGAGGACCTCGTCGAGTTCATGCTCGGCGACCTCAATGACAAGCTCGCACAGGTGTCGCGCCTCGACATCATGGAGGCGGTCGACGATAAGGCGATGGCGTACTTCCAGGCGCTGCCACTGTTCGACGTCACCGATGCGGCGCTCGCGCAGCGCGCCAAGGCGCTGCAGAAGATCGGCGTCGTGCGCCAGGAGCAGGGTCACCTGCCCGCCGCGATGGAATCATTCGACGCGGCAAGCAAACTCGCAGGCTCGCTCGCGGATGCCGCGCCCGACGACGCGGTGCGCCAGATCGCCTATTCGCGCGCGCTCGCGTTCGTCGGCATGGCGCACTGGATCCGGGGAGAGCTCGATGCCGCGCAGTCGAGTTTCATGGCCGCGCAGAGGGCGCTGCAGCGTGCCCAGCCGCAGCCCGGCAGCGAGCAGGAGCTGCTGTTCCAGCTGACGATCGTCGACAACAACATCGGCCACGTGCTCGAGGCGCGCGGCAGGATCGACGAGGCCGAGGCGCAGTACCGCAGCATGCTCGCGCGCAGCCAGAAGCTCGTCGCCGGCACGAACGTGCGCAGCCGCTGGAAATCCCAGCTCGGCTCGGCGCACAACAACCTCGGCAAGGTCGCGGTGCTGCGTGGCGATCTCGCGACCGCCGTGGCCGAATACACGGCCGACGATGCGATCGAGTCGGCGCTCTTCGCGAGCAGCCCCGAGAACAACGGCCAGCGTGGCAACGTGATGCGCGTCCGCGCGATCCTCGGGCGCACGCTGGCGCTGACCGGCGACCTCGAGGGGGGCATGCAGCGCCTGCGCGAAGCGGTCGAGATCTCGGGTCAGCTGCTCAAGGTCGACCCGAGTCAGGCCGAGTTTCAGGAATACGCTGCGCTGTACTCGTCGCAGCTGAGTCACGTGCAGCGTCTCGCGGGTGACCTTACGTCCGCGGCCGCGCTGAGTGCACGCTCGGTGCAGATATTCTCCGGGTTGACCCACCAGGACGCCGCGAACGCGGTCTGGAAGCAGGAGTTTGGCGAGGCGCTCGCCGAGCAGGCCGCGCAGTCGCTCGCCGGCGCGCACCGCGCGGAGGCGCGTCAGGCCGCACGCGCGGCGGTCGGCGTCCTCGAGCCGCTGGCCGCGAGCCTGCCCGACGAAGCCGGGGTCGTCATGGCGCTCGCGGGCGCGCGTCTCGTGTTCGCGGCCGCGACCGACGATGAGCCCGCCGCGCGGCGGCTGCGCAGCGTTTCGCTCGAGGCGTTGCACGCCGGAAAGGGAATCGAGGCCGATCCGCGCGTGCTCGCACTGCAGGTCACGGCGCTGCTCGGTCTCGGCAAAGTCGAGGAGGCGAGGCCGTTCGTCCAGAAACTCTGGGAATCGGGTTACCGCGATCCGGTGCTGACGGCCGAATTGCAGCGGGCGCGCGTCGAATATCCGCCGAACGCCGAATTTCAGCGCCGGTTGCACATCGCGATCGCGCGGGGCGACGCGCCTTGAACACCGCCGTGTCGTGGCCGGCGTGCAAGCGCTTGCGCGCTCTGCATCGATCAGGAGTACGCTGTGACACCGCGTTTCCGCGCCACGCGCGAAGCATCCGCAAAGCGCAACGCGGGCACTCGCCGTGACTGGAAAGGTAAACGTCCCCACGTACTCCAGGAGTAGATCATGTCGCCAAACTCGAGAGAACCGAACAGTGGCGCGCCGAAGGCGCCCGCCAATGACGAGAACATTCGCGAAGAAGAGCAGGCCGATTCGGTGCAGTCCGATGATGGACCGATGACCGAACAGGATCCGTCGATCAAGAACCACTAGGACGCCTCGCAGCGAGGGAGAGTGTGCAGGTGCCGGCACGTTCAGGGACGACTTGATTCTCGCGATGATCGAACCGGCCACTCGCAATCTCCCCGCTGCAGTCCCGCTGGTGATCGGCGTCACCAGCCACCGTAATATCGCGCCCGACGAGATCGAACCGGTCCGTCAGCACGTTCGTGATTTTTTAGCGCGCCTGCGGCGGGAGTTTCCCGATCTGCCACTCGTCGTGCTCTCGCCGCTCGCCGAAGGCGGCGACCAATGGGCCGCCGAGGAGGCGCTTGCGGCCGGCGCACGCCTCATCGCGCCATTGCCGATGCGGCGCTCGCAATATGCGGCCAGCGACTTCACCGTGCCGGACGCGCGCGTGAAATTCGATGCGTTGTGCGACGCGGCTCAGGTCATCGACGTGGCAGTTGCCACCGACGGCGGGTTCGACGCGCGCGTGGCCGCCCCATCCGGTCTCGAACGCGACATGCGCTATGCGCAGGCCGGCGTGTACGTCTCGAACCATTGCCATATCCTGCTCGCGATCTGGGACGGCAAGGAATCGACCCGTCTCGGCGGCACCGCGCAGATCGCGCACTACCATCTGACCGGAACCAAACCCGAGCAGGCCGAACGCCGGCGGCGCGCGACGCGCAGTCTCGGCAACGACAACGAGCGTCTCGTATATCAGATCGTCTGCTCGCGCGACGAGCCCGACGGCGCGCCCGCGCTGCCGCTGCGTCCGCTCGATACGCTGTGGCGGAAGGGCGCGACATCGCTGCCGGGCGATGCGCCGATGCCCGAGGAATTCCACACGGCCTTTTCAAGCGCGCACGAGTTTGCCTCGGATTGGCGCAAGTACGCGCAAGAGATCGACGCGCAACCTGGCCTCGCGTCCGGCAGCCGCGATCAGAAGGACGAGAGTGCGACGAGCCGGCTGTTCCGCCCGGCGGATTGGCTCGCGATCCACTTCCAGCGTCGCGTGCTGCTCTCGATGCGCGCGCTCTACACACTCGCCGCGCTGATGGCGATCGCGTTCGCGGCATATGACAACCTGCCGGCCTCGGACTTCATGATCTTCGTCTTCCTGCTGCTGTTCGTCCTCGGCGGCGTCGTTGCGCTGCTCGCGAAACGGCGCAGTTGGCACCGCAAGTATCTCGACTATCGCGCGCTCGCGGAGGGGCTGCGCGTGCAGTCCTACTGGCACCGCGCTGGCCTGTCGCTGATGGGCGACGCGGAATTCGCGCGCGACAACTTCCTGCAGAAGCAGGACGTCGAACTCGGCTGGGTGCGTAACGTCATGCGCGGCTCGGGACTCGACAACGATATCGCGGGTCGCCTGGGATCTGCCGAGCAGCTGCAAGGCGTCATTCGCGAATGGGTCGGCGACGACGAGCACCACGGTCAACTCGAATACTATGCGCGCAAGGCCGAACAGCGTGCACGAACGCACGCGCTCACCGAGCGCATCGGCGCGGCGAGCCTGTTCGTCGGCGTCGGCATCAGCCTCGTGCTCGCGGTGTTCGTGCGCCAGTTGTCGACGGACGCGAAGAACGATCTCATCGTCGTCATGGCCGTGTTCTCGGTCGTGGCCGGCGTTCGTTCCGCTTACGCCTATAAGAAGGCAGACAAGGAGCTGATCAAGCAGTATCGCTACATGCAGCGCCTCTTCGGCGAGGCGCGCGCGGCGCTCGAGCAGGCCGCGGATGATGCGGAACGACGCGACGTCCTGCGCCTGCTCGGCGAGGCGGCGCTGGCCGAGCAGGTCGAGTGGGCGCTCATGCATCGCCAGCGACCGCTCGAACACAATCGGATTTGATCCGCGGCGCTCGGCACGCGATTTCTTACGCGCGAGCGGCGCATCGCTCATTCTTCAAGCGGGCTGCGCCAGCCGAGTCGCGGCGATCGGGGAGGACACGGCGGGGCCGTATCGCTTCGTCGAAGTGGTCATGCGTACGGCTGTTTTGGGACCCGAAATGCGTCGAATCGTTGTGGCGAAGGAGGGCGTGCGGGATTCGTCGATGGCGTCCTGGGACGTGCAGATGCCCGCTGCGCGCTGATTCGCGACAATCAATTGCGGGATTGCCAGCTAAGGTCAGAGGTGGTCGCGGGACGAGCGGGCAAGAAAAAACCGCGTCAGCGCGCGGTTTCAATGATGTTGCGCGATGTCAAAAGCAATGGATATGGCGTCCCCAGGGGGATTCGAACCCCCGTCGTCGCCGTGAAAGGGCGATGTCCTGGGCCTCTAGACGATGGGGACGCCGGAAACCTTGATGGTGGTGGAGCTAATCGGGATCGAACCGATGACCTCTACAATGCCATTGTAGCGCTCTCCCAGCTGAGCTATAGCCCCACATGTCGATCCGCGAAACGGCCAGGATGCCTCGCGAATGCCTGACGGACCGTGCCGTCGCGGCGCCCCGGGCCGATAGATGGCACGGAGCCGCAAATTATAACGTGTCTTTTACACAGGCGAAAGCCCCGGCGGCCGCCGCGAGCTGACCGCGCGCGACCTCGCGATCGCGGTCGCGGTGTCTCCGCGCGGTGGGCTCACGCCGCGCCGAGCGCCGCCTTCGTCTTCGCGAGCAGCAGCCACGTATCGACGACCGTGTCGGGGTTAAGCGACACGGACTCGATGCCCTGCTCGAGCAGCCACTGCGCGAGGTCGGGATGGTCCGACGGGCCTTGGCCGCAGATGCCGACGTACTTGCCCCTTGCCTTGGCGGTCTTGATCGCCATCGAGAGCAGCTTCTTGACGGCCGGATCGCGTTCGTCGAACAGGTGCGCGACGATGCTCGAGTCGCGGTCGAGGCCGAGCGTCAACTGGGTGAGATCGTTCGACCCGATCGAGAAACCGTCGAAGATGTCGAGGAACTCGTCTGCGAGCAACGCGTTGGAAGGCAGTTCGCACATCATGATGATCTTGAGGTCGTCCTGCCCCTGCTTGAGACCGTTTTCCGCGAGCACTTCGACGACCTTGCGCCCTTCATCGAGCGTGCGCACGAACGGAATCATGACCCACGCGTTGGTGAGGCCCATCTCCTCGCGCACCTTCTTCATCGCGCGGCACTCGAGCGCGAACGCGGCCTTGAAGCCCGGATCGACGTAACGGCTCGCGCCACGAAAGCCGATCATCGGGTTCTCCTCGTGCGGCTCGTAGCGCTTGCCGCCGATCAGGTTCGCGTACTCGTTCGACTTGAAGTCGG
>JBDTYX010000207.1:0-5933 GCA_040005435.1 Rudaea sp.
CCGCGCGGAGAGTTGCCGGCGGCAAAGGGCGGAGCCTGCGTTTGTCGCGTCATGATTGCGCCTTGTGCTGAAAAGCGATGACGCCGATCATAGCAAAATGACTGCCACTCCCCTTCCCCTGGCACCCCAGCACGAAGACCCCGCCGCCGAGGGTGATCGCTGGCGCGAGCGCGATCTCGCGGTGCTCTGGCATCCGTGCACCCAGATGCACGATCACACGGCGGTCGACGGCCCACGCCTGCCGCTCACGCCGATCGCGCGCGGCGAAGGCGTGTGGCTCGTCGATCACGCGGGTCGGCGCTACCTCGACGCGATCAGCTCGTGGTGGACCAACCTGTTCGGCCACGCCAACGCGCGCATCGGCGCGGCGATCAAGGATCAGGTCGATCGGCTCGAACAGGTCATCTTCGCGGGCTTCAGTCACGAGCCCGCGATCCGCCTCGCCGAGGAGCTGCTGCGCGTCGCACCGCGCGGATTGGCGCGCGTGTTCTACGCGGACAACGGCTCGAGCGCAATCGAAGTCGCGCTCAAGATGAGCTTTCACTTCTGGACCAATCAGGGCGGGCGCAATCAGAGCGGGCGCACCCACAGCGCGAGCAACGCGCGGCGACCGCGCAAGACGCGCTTCGTCGCGCTGAGCGGCGGCTACCACGGCGAGACGCTCGGAGCGCTCTCGGTCACCGACGTGCCGCTCTATCGCGCGACCTACGCGCCGCTGCTCGGTTCGCCGATCTTCGTCGCCTCGCCCGACTGCCACGAGCGCGCCGAAGGCGACGACTGGCGCACGCATTCGCTGCGCCTGCTGGCGGAGATGCGCGCGACGCTCGCGCGCCATGCGGACGAGGTATGCGCGGTGATCGTCGAGCCGCTCGTGCAGTGCGCCGGCGGCATGCGCATGTATCATCCAGCCTATCTCGCCGGGCTTCGCGCGCTCTGCGACGAGTTCGACGTGCACCTTATCGCCGACGAGATCGCGGTCGGCTTCGGCCGCACCGGCACGCTGTTCGCATGCGAGCAGGCGCAGATCACGCCAGACTTTCTGTGCCTGTCGAAGGGGCTGACCGGCGGCTTCCTGCCGCTGTCCGCGGTGCTCACGCGGCAGAGCATCTACGACGCGTTCTACGCGGAATACTCGAGCGGCAAGGCGTTCCTGCATTCGCACAGCTACACGGGCAATCCGCTCGCCTGCCGGGCGGCGCTCGAGACCCTAGCGATTTTTCGCGACGAGCCCGTGCTCGAGCGCAACCGCGTTCTCGCAGCGCACCTCGCGGCGCGCCTCGCGCCGCTCGCCGCGCATCCGAACGTCTCCGAAGTACGCCAGACCGGCATGATCGCCGCAGTCGAACTCGTGCAAACGAGACAACCGCGCACGCCGTTCGCCGCCGCCGAGCGGCGCGGAATCCGCGTCTATCTTCATGCACTCGCGCACGGCGTGCTGCTGCGCCCGCTCGGCGACGTGATCTACTTCATGCCGCCCTACGTGATCACCCTCGAAGAAATCGATTGCATGGTCGATGCCGCGGTCGCGGCGATCGAGCACGCGGTCGCCTGAACCGGACGACGCCATGCGCATTCCCCGAATCCACGTCGAACAGTCGCTGCGCCCGGGCATCGAAGTGCTGCTGCCCGAACAGGCCGGCGAGCATGTCGCCCGCGTGCTGCGTCTCGAACGCGGTCATCCGCTGATCCTGTTCAACGGCGACGGTCGCGAGTATGACGCGACGCTCGGCGCGCTCGCCAAGCGCGCGGTCATCGCCGAGGTCACGGCGGTGCGCGATGTCGACCGCGAGTCGCCGTTGCGCCTCACGCTCGCGCAGGGCATCGCACGCGGGGAGAAGATGGATTGGATCCTGCAGAAGGCGACAGAGCTCGGCGTCACGCGCATCGTGCCGATCATCACCGAACGCACCGAGGTCAAGCTCGACGATGAGCGCGCGGAACGGCGCGTCGCGCACTGGCGCAGCGTCGTCGCGGGCGCCTGCGAGCAGTCCGGTCGCACCGCGTTGCCTCAAGTTGAGCCGCCGCAGCGCATCGACCGCTGGCTGGGCGCGCTCGTCGAGGACGATACGCTGCGTCTCGCGCTGCTGCCCGAAGGCGAGGTGAGCCTGCGCGACCTGCCGCGACTCGATGTCGCGGCGACCCTCTGCGTCGGACCCGAAGGTGGCTTTTCGGACCACGACGTCGCGATGCTGGTCCACGCGAGATTCCGCGGATTGCGCCTCGGCCCGCGCATCCTGCGCACGGAGACGGCGGGGATCGCCGCGATTGCCGCGCTGCAGGCTATCGCGGGCGACTTCTGAGCGCGATCCGCGCGTTCGCGGCGCGCTACGGGAGCACGCCGAAAGCGGCGCGATACTCAGCCGCGGTCGCTTGCGATCTCGACGTCGCCGATCCAGTTTCGCTCTCGGCGCGCCAGGCGCGCGTCGGCGTGCTCGCCGTCGAAGTCGGCGCTGCCACGCCGCAGCAGCGCCGGATCGACGCCGTCGAGCGCGTTGACACTGACCACCGCGAACAGCCGGCCCTCGATCGCGCAGGTCACGAGCGGCACGATGCCGCAGCGGCTGCAGATGTGGAATTCTGCGGTCTTCGTGTCGAACGTGTACCTCGATACGTGCCGCGGCTCGCGCACGCGGACGCGCAGCACGCCCATGGGGCTCGCGGTCCAGATGCCCCCATGCTTCACGCAGAACGAGCATGCGCAAGCGCGCGCGGATATGCCACCGGGACCGACCTGAAGACGCAGGACGAACGAGATGTTGCCGCAGTGACAGCCGCCATGGATTTGCACGCGTCGCTTCCTCGCGAAGAGCAGTCGAGGCCCGCGCGGCTCAGGCGATCGCCGCGACCATCACACGCTTGCCATGGCGCAGCTGTTCGTAGCCGTCATCGGGCACCGGCAACACGAACGCATCTTTGAAGCCGACTGCGCGCAGCAGCCAGAGCAGGCCTTCGGTGCTCGGCGCGAGGCAGACGCCGGTGACGCTCGCCTCGGGCGCATGCGTCTCGTCCACCTCGTCGATGATTCCGAAGCAGCCCTTCAGCGGTCGCACGTATTCGTAGCTGCCCCAATCGACCATTCCCGACAGATGCGGCACGACCTGGGTCTCGATCAAGCAGGCGGCCTTCGTCAGCGCGCGCGCGACGCGCAACGCGCCTACCGGATTCTCGAGGTGGTAGAGCAGCCCGAACATGACGACGAGGTCGTGTGCGCCGTCGTCCGAGGGATTCAGCGCGAAGACATCGCGCTCGCGCGCGGCGATCGAATCGAGCCCGTAGACGCGCGCGAGCAGCGCCGCGTCCGCGACGTGCTCGGCGCGCGCATCGATCGCGCTGACGTGGCCGAAGCCGGCGCGTCCGAGTTGCAGCGAAAACCAGCCCTGGTGACAGGCGATGTCGATCGCGCTGAGCGCGCCGCGGTCGCCCGCGAACTTCTGCGCGATGAATGCGTCGAGCATGCGTGCGCGGGTCACGTGGATCGCGTCGACGCGACCAGCGTGGGTGCTGCGCAACGGCCGCCCGTCGGGCAGCGTCAGTGGATAGAACCAGGATCTGTTCAGCGCCTGCTCGTAGAGCTGCTCGCGCACGCTCGCGTCGTTCGTCATCGCCCGTTTCCGCAAGATTCAAGAGTTCGCCCGCTCGGGTCGGAGACCCGGGGCGCGTCAGGCGCCGAAGTATGGGGTAGCGCGGGAGTGAAATCCACCGCAGGCCGCGCCTTCTGTTTTATCGATCGCAGGGGTGACGCGCGCGGCAACCCGAACTCGCTCCGACTGAGGTCCGTGCGGCAGGCTGCCGCCTAGGCGGCGATCGCGTCGATGACCATTCTTTCGATCGTCTGCAGGTCGGGGACGACCGCATGGTCGGTGCGCACGAGCACGTGGGCGCGCACGCCGATCGCGAGCGCGTCTTCGGAGCCCGTCGAGATCAGTGCCTCGGGCGTGATCGTGGTCAGGCGCGGGAAGCCCTGCGCGAGCAGTGCGACGAACGGCAGCTTGGCATTGCCGCCGAGCGCCTTGAGCACGGCGACCTTTGCGTTGGCGACGTTCTCGCTCGGCGCGATGCCGCTCAGCATTGCGAACGAGATCAGCGGCAGACGCCAGCCGCGCCACGGTAGTCGACCGAGCAGCCAGGCGGGCGCGTTCTCGACCTCCTCGGGAATCGTGTAGGAGATGACTTCGGCGACGGTCGCATTCGGCAGCAGCAGGCGACCGCCACTGACCGGGATCATGACGCCACGAATTTCGCGCGGGAATGCTTCACTCATGGCAGATCAACTGTCCTTCGCCGTATCGGTAGCGTCATCTTTCTTGGGAGGTTTCGGGGCATTCGCCGGGTCGAGATCGCGGCCCGTGTCGTACGCGACGGTATTCTTGGGCTTCGTGTCTTCCTCGACTTCCAGCGGCACCAGCTCGAGCCCCGCGAAGCCGCGCGGGATTGTGGCGCCAATATCCTTGGGGTCGACCGGTTCGGCCTTCGCCTCTTCGACCTGGGGCGCGAGATAGACGTCCGCGGGAACCTTCTCGATGCCGAATTCGCTCGAGGTGGGAACGGCCTCTTCCGCGGGCGCGAGCGACCAATCGGGCGCGGGGACTTTTAGCGCCGCCGGCGCCGCGACTGCAGCCACGGGCTTCGCCGCCGCCCGCTTCGCAGTCTCGGGCTCCACGCTGATCGCGGAGTCGATCGATTCGAAGTCGAGGTTCGACAGGACCTCGCGTTCGACGATGGCCTGGCGCTCCTGCGTCGTCGGTTGCTCGACGGCCTCGAGTTCGTGCGCGGCGGCGAGCAGAGCCTCGAAATCGGCAACGTCGTCGTAGCGATCCTCGGCATCGATCGGCGCGAGTACCGCGGCGAATTCTGCCGACACCGGCAATAGCGAGTCGCCGACATCCAGGTCCACGGGCGCCGAGCTGAAGCTCAGTGACTCGCCATCGATCTCTTCGGGCGACACGGACTCGCCGCTTTCGATCGTGATCTGTTCGATGCTCGCGAGCGCAGCCTCGATGTTCTCTTCGTGCGTCTGCGGCATGCTTTCGGCCGCCGCGGGTGCGGCCTCGCTCGCCGCGACCGCGACAGCGTTGGCGGCGGAAGTGGCTGCGGCGGGAGGCATCGCGGTGGCTTTCTGCGTGTCGGGTGCCGGAGGCTGCTCGGCGCGGATCGTTTCCGCGACCGGTACGCGTGCAGCCCAGTGCTGCTCGAATGTCGGCGGCGCCTCGGCACCCTCGGGCCGCGCCGGCAGCACGATGTCCGGACGACGTAGTATCTTCGCGGCGAGATGGCGGACCCAGCGGGCCTGTTCGGGGCCAGTCAGCTGCGCCGACACCGCGTTGTCGTTGACGATGATCTCGTAGTCGTCGCTATCGAGCAGATCCTGTATGTCGTCGAGCGCGTCTTCGTTGTCGACGAGATTGATCACGACGATGCGCGCACCCGATGCGCTGAGTGCGGCGCGGTCGAGCGCCTGCAGCGGCGCCTCGTAGACCACGTCGGCGCCGAAAACGCGCAGCGCCGCACACAGTTCTGAGCCTATGCCGCCGCCCTGGTTGAGCAGCGCAAGCGTGGCATTGGCGGACGGTTTCGTCATGCGATGACTCCGACCGCCTCGTGGATGTTGTGCAGCAGCTCCGCTTCCTGATACGGCTTGCCGAGGTAACGCTCGACGCCGATTTCACGCGCACGCTGGCGATGCTTCTCGCCGGTTCGCGACGTCACCATGATGATCGGGACGTTGCGCGTGCGCACATCGTTCTTCATGTAGGTCGCGAACTCGTAGCCATCCATGCGCGGCATCTCGATGTCGAGCACGACGATGTCCGGGATGTGATCCTGCAGCTTCTCGACCGCGTCGAGGCCGTCCTTCGCGGTGATGACGTCCATGTCCTGGCGTTCGAGCACGCGCGTCGTCGCCTTGCGCATCGTGATCGAATCGTCGACGACCA
>JBDTYX010000208.1:0-5904 GCA_040005435.1 Rudaea sp.
AGATCACCGGTGAGAAGGGCTTCGGCGAGAGCAAGCCGATCGACACCAACGATACTGCGGAAGGCCGTCAGCGCAACCGTCGTACCGAACTCAACGTCCAGTAATATCGGCTTGAGTGGTGTGCAAGATGTATGGAAAAGCCCGGCGCAAGCCGGGCTTTTTCTTTGTGCAGACGAAAATGTTCGACATCGCATGACGCAGAATCGCCTCCGCGCACTCGCAGTAGCCCAGCGGAGGACCGCATGAAATCTCCCGTCTCGGACAACGTGGTCCGCCACGGCATCGCGCGCGTGATCTGCAAGTTCGGCGTGTGCTCGCGCACGCAGGCGCAGGCGCTCGTGCGTGCGCAACGCGTGCGCTTGAACGGTCTGCGAGTGCTCGATCCGGAAGCACCGACGGTTGCGGGCCGCGATCGCATCAGCATCGACGACATGGAAATCGGCGAGCAGCAACGCGTCTATCTCGCGCTCAACAAGCCGCGCGGATTCGTCACGACTGCAAGTGACGAACGCGGTCGACGCACGGTCTATGACCTGCTGCGCGTGCTGCCCGCGGGCGCGGAGCCATTGCCTTGGGTCGCCCCGGTCGGACGCCTCGACCAGGCGAGCGAGGGAATGCTGTTATTCAGCAACGACAGCGAGTGGGCGGCAGCGCTGAGCGCGCCGTCATCGCACGTCGACAAGACCTACCACGTACAGATCGATACGCTGGCAGATGCCGCGCTGCTGACAGCGCTGCGCGGGGGCAAGATCGCCGACGGCGAAAACCTGTCCGCGAAGTCCGTGCGCGCGATTCGCCTGGGCGAGAAGAATGCGTGGCTCGAAATCGTGCTCGACGAAGGGCGCAATCGGCAGATCCGCCGGATGCTCGACGTATTCGACATTGCGGTGCTGCGCCTGATCCGTATCGCGGTAGGATCAGTCGAACTCGGTTCGCTCGCGAAGGGGCAATGGCGGCGTCTCTGCGAAGCCGAGGTAGCGGCGCTGCACCCGACCGCGCGTGACCGGACATGAGCAAAGGCCACGTTCGCGGTTCGGATGTGCGCGGTGTCGGCCGCCTCGCGGTCGATGCCACGCTCGGCCTGACGCGCCTCGTCGAGACCGTGCATCACAACATCCTGCGCACGCCCGGAATCTTCGGCTCTGCGACGCAGGAGCCCGCGAAGGGTCTCACCGGGCTCGTGTATCGGACGATCCGCGGCGTCACGCGCCTCGTCGGCGGCGGCGTGGATGCGTTGCTCGGCCAACTCTCGCCGCTGGTCGGCGAAGGGATCGTCTCGTCGCCCGAGCGCGAGGCGGTACTCGCGGGCTTGAATGGCGTACTCGGCGATCGCCTCGCGGCGCAATCCAACCCGCTCGCGATCGCGTTGCGCCTGCGCCGCGGCGGTGTGCCGCTCACGCTTTCGCGCGCGGCTCTCGCCCGCGATGTGCCCGCCGCGGGCGGCAGGATCCTCGTCCTGCTGCACGGCCTGTGCATGAGCGACCTGCAATGGTTGCGGCGCGGACACGATCACGGCGCGGCGCTCGAACGCGACGAGGGCTTCTGCGCCGTGCACGTGCACTTCAACAGCGGGTTGCACGTATCGCAGAACGGCCGCGAGCTCTCGCGCCAGCTCGAGGCGCTCGTGCACGCGTGGCCCGTGGAGGTCACGGAGCTCGCGATGCTCGGCTACAGCATGGGTGGCCTCGTCGCGCGCAGCGCCTGCCAGCATGCCGCGGCAGACAACAGTGCCTGGATGCGCTGTCTGCGCAGGATCGTTTTCCTCGGCACGCCGCATTTCGGCGCGCCTCTCGAGCGCGGGGGCAACTGGATCGATCGCATCCTCGACAGCAGTCCTTACACGACGGCTTTCTCGCGGCTCGGCAAGTTGCGCAGCGCGGGCATCACGGACCTGCGTCACGGCAGCCTGTGCGATGCGGACTGGCAGAGTCGGGACCGCTTCGCGCGCAGCGACGAGCGTCCCGCCGCGGTACCGCTGCCGTCCGGCGTGCGTTGCCATGCGATCGCAGCGTCCGTCGCGAAGAAGCGCAGTCCACTACGCGAGAAGGCAGTCGGCGACGGACTCGTGCCGCTGGCCAGCGCACTCGGCAAAGATGCCGATCCCGCGCGCAGCCTCGCGATCGACAAGGCCGACCAGTGGGTCGGCTACGGCATGAACCATCTCGACCTGCTCGATCGCGAAGACGCTTACGCGCAGATCCGCCGTTGGCTCGCGAGCGCCGCCTGAACGACTCGACCGCGCAACGGGTCAGAAGCGTAGCGACAGGCAGGTGAGCGCGCCGTCCATCTTGCGGAACTCCGACATGTCGAGCGTCTCGACAGCATAGGCGAGGCCGTCGAGGTCTTCGTGCAGGCGCGGAAATCCTGCCGCGATGACCACGAATTCATTGAGTCGCAACAGGTTTGCCGCGTAGCCTTCGCCGCGCGCGACGCGGACGACCTCGTACGGCGCCAGCGCCTTGTGCTCCGCGATGGCCTCGATCGCCACGATGCGCCCGTCGCCGAGATAGGTAAACGCGCTCTTCAGATGCAGGATGCCGCCGACGCCGCGCATGTCGACGATCGACGAGGTCAGCCCTTCACGCATGAGCAGTCCGGACAGCTGCCGAGCGCCGGCCTCGTTCGTGCGTTCGGACAGGCCGATGAAGAAGTGATTGTCCGCTTGGCAGACGTCGCCGCCGTCGACCGTGCCCGGCGCGGCGATCGCGTGGAGGCGATCGAACGCCGCCTCGAGCGCGGCTGCGACGCGGCCGACTTCGCCCGCGCGCGCCGCCGCGCCCGGGCGCGTGAGTATCGCGAAGTCGGCGGTCACGATCGCCGTGTCTTCAACGAAGGTGGAGTCGGGGAAGTCGGCGTCCGCTGCGAGCGCGGTTATGTCGAGCCCGCAGCGTTCGAGCGTCGCGCAGTATCGCGCGTGCTGCTCGAGCGCGAGCCCCAGCACCGGAGCGCCGAGACCCGCCGTCGTGAGACCCGCGGCGAAACTTTCCGCCGGCGGGCGGACGATGGCTCGGGTGAGCATGGAATACGAATGTTCGACGATGCGGTGGCGCACGATAGCCCGAAAACCGCTGGTGCGACAGGCTGCGCGTCACGTCGGTGGCGGCGGCGGTGATCGTGCGGAACGCATTGCCCGCGCGAAATTGTCGTACCATTCCTGCCGTGCTTCCCCGGCCGGGGCCGCACGGCCCTGGGGAGACTGCGATGATCTTCGGAATGACGCCGTTCTTGTTCTTTCATGTGCTGATGAGTCTGATCGGAATACTCGCAGGCCTCGTCGTGCTCAACGGCTTGTTCGGGTCGAAGCGTCTGCCGGGATGGACACTGTGGTTTCTCGTGACAACGATCGCGACCAGCGCCACCGGGTTCGTGCTGCCGGCCGATCACCTGCTGCCCTCGCACATCGTCGGCATCATCTCGCTGGTCGTCCTCACGATCGCGCTGTTTGCGCTGTATTCGCGCAAACTCTCGGGTGCCTGGCGCGCGATCTACGTCATGACTGCGGTGCTCGCTCTCTACCTCAACGTCTTCGTGCTCGTCGCGCAGGCGTTTCTCAAGGTGCCGTCGCTGCATGCGCTCGCGCCAACCGGAAGCGAGCCGCCGTTTGCGATCGCGCAGGGCATCGTGCTCGTCTTGTTCCTGATCGCCGGCGTGGTTGCGGTAAAGAGCTTCCGGCCGCGCCGGATCGGGATCTGAGCTATGGTCCACGACGCGACGTTTCCGCTCGCGGGTGGCTGCGGCTGTGGTGCCACGCGCTACCGCATGCTCAGCGAGCCGATGTTCGTGCACTGCTGCCACTGCACCTGGTGCCAGCGCGAGACGGGGGCGTCGTTCGCACTCAACGCACTGATCGAATCGACGCGGGTTGCACTGCTGCAGGGTGATGTCGAAGTGATCGACACGCCGTCGAACAGCGGCAAGGGCCAGCGCGTCACGCGCTGCGCGACGTGCCGGATCGCCGTATGGAGTAACTACGGCGGCGCCGGCGACGTGATCCGCTTCGTCCGTGTCGGTACGCTCGACGAGGCTTTCCGGATCAGCCCGGACATCCATATCTTCACGTCGTCCAAACAACCATGGGTGCTGCTGTCCCCGGACAGCCCCGCGGTGCCCGAGTATTACGAAAGCCGCGAGTACTGGCCGGCGCATAGCATCGCGCGCCGCGCGGCTGTGCTTGCGTACCGCTGATTCGGGACTAACGCCAGCCGATCTCGAGGTTGGCGATGTCGAACCACCAGTCGCGGTCGAGGTTGCGGTCGCTGAGGGCGTGCAGGATCCACCAGCCGCCGAGCCCGGCCGGCACGTCGTCCGATTCGTCGAGAAGGTCGATCTCTGCGAGCGGATCGCCGGACGCATCGTCCAGGCGATACGCGATGCGGGCATCGATCGTCGCGGTCAGCGTCAGCAGATACCAGGTGTCGTCTTCGAGGCGCGGGCTGCAGGTACCCTGAAGCAGCGCGTTGCTGATCCCGCGGAAGGACTCGACCTGCACGACTGGTGCGTGTGCGCACCCGTTAGGCGCGCCGGAGACGTTGCCGATAACGAGACCGCGTCCGCTCGCCGCCCCGGGCGCCTGCGTGGAAGGGTCGGCCTTGCGCCAGGCTCCAGCGATGCCGAGCGCGAAGTGCGCCTCGGGCTCGGCGCGAAACAGCCCGCGCGAGCGGAAGCCGAGGCGCATGAATTGCGTCGTCGCGCCGCGAGGCGCCGCGGCGTGTGGCACGCCCATGATGTCGACGCCGCCGAGGCCGCTGCCACTGCCTGCGGCCGAAGCGGCGAACGCGAGTTCGTGCGCACCTCGCAGGCGGCACAATCCGCCGATGCGTTCGAACGTCCAGTCACCGAGACGTTTCAGCGACAGCTCGATCATGCGCGTCAGCCCTTGAGCACGCCAAGGCGGTGGCCGACGCGCACGAACGCCTCGACCGCGCGATCGATCTGCTCTCGTGTGTGCGCGGCGCTCATCTGCGTGCGGATGCGGGCCTGTCCCTGTGGCACGACCGGGAAGAAGAAACCGATCACGTAGATGCCTTCTTCGAGCAGCTCGCTCGCGAATCGTTGTGCGAGCTTCGCGTCGTAGAGCATGACCGGTGCGATCGGATGGCTGCCTTGCCGGATGTCGAACCCGGCCTCGGTCATGCGCCGGCGAAAATGCTGGGCGTTGTCGTTGACCCGGTCGCGCAGTGCGCTGCCCGACGACAGCATCTCGAACACCTTGATCGATGCCGCGACGAGCGGCGGCGGCAGCGTGTTCGAGAACAGGTAAGGGCGCGAGCGCTGGCGCAGCAGGTCGATGATCTCGCGTCGCCCGGTTGTGAATCCGCCGGAGCCCCCGCCGAGCGCCTTGCCCAGCGTCGAGGTGAACACGTCGACATCGGCCATCACACCGTGCAGCTCCGCCGATCCGCGCCCCGTCGGGCCGACGAAACCGGTCGCGTGTGAATCGTCGACTACGAGGAGTGCGTTGTGTTTCTTCTTCAGTGCAACGATCTCGTCGAGCTTGGCGATATAGCCGTCCATCGAGAAAACGCCGTCGGTCACGACGAGCCGGGTGCGACGACCCTGCGTTTCCGCGAGATGCTGCTCGAGCTGCGCCATGTCGCCGTTCGCATAGCGGCGGCGCTCGGCCTTGCACAGGCGTACGCCGTCGATGATCGAGGCGTGGTTGAGCGCGTCGGAGATCACCGTGTCGTCCTCACCGAGAATCGTCTCGAACAGGCCGCCGTTCGCGTCGAAACAAGACGTGTAGAGGATCGTGTCGTCGGTGCCGAAGAACTTCGAGATCGCGGCTTCGAGTTGTTTGTGCAGGTCCTGCGTGCCGCAGATGAAGCGCACGCTCGCGAGGCCGAAGCCATGCGTGTCGAGTGCGTCCTTCGCGGCGTTGATGATGTCCGGATGGTCGGCGAGTCC
>JBDTYX010000039.1:0-19792 GCA_040005435.1 Rudaea sp.
GTGGTCTGCTCCATCGAGTTGACCGCCTCGTTGGTGTCGGCCTGAATCGTCTGCACGAGCGTTTCGATTCTCCGCGTCGCGCCCGATGCGCGCTCGGCGAGTCGCTGCACTTCGTCGGCGACGACCGCGAAACCGCGGCCCGCTTCACCGGCCGAGGCCGCCTGGATCGCGGCGTTCAGCGCGAGAATGTTGGTCTGCTCGGAAAGGTCGTTGATCAGCTCGACGATCGAGCCGATCTCCTGTGACGATTCGCCGAGACGCTTGATGCGCTTCGACGTCTCCTGGATCTGGTCGCGAATCGAGTCCATGCCCGCGATCGTCTGGCGCACGATGGACGCGCCCTTCGAGGCGATGCGCACAGAGCGCTGCGCGACGTCGGCACTCTCGGTCGAGTTCTTCGACACCTCGTTTGCCGACAGTGCGATGTCGTTCATCGCCGACGACACCGAGGTGATTTCCTGCGCCTGATGCTCTGCCGCGTCGGCGAGATGCATCGCAGTCGCCTGCGTCTCGTTGGCCGCCGAAGCGACGTGCACCGAGGTCTCGTTGATCGTCGTCACGAGCGTGCGCAGCGCGTCGATCGCGTCGTCGACGGCGGCCGCGATCGTGCCGGTGAAGTCCTCGGTGACCGATGCCTTCACGGTGAGGTCTCCGTCCGCGAGCGAACCCATTTCGTCGAGCAGGCGCTGAATCGCCGCCTCGTTGCGCTTGTTGAGCTCGATACTGCCCTGATAACGCGCGCGCTGGTCGGTGTTGAGTTTGAGCGCCAGCCAGCCGAGCAGGATGATCGCCGCGATCGCCGCGGCGACGCCGATCCAGACGTTCGGCAACGGTCGGCTGCTGCCGAGCTCGCCGATGTGCTGGGCAAGCGTGTCGGCCTTGAGCAGCAGCGTCTGGCTGTCGACGGACGCCTTGTCGACCGCCTGCTTGACTTCCTGCAGGCTCGTCGCCGAGTCGAGCAGCTTCGCAACCTGGGGCGAGAGTTCGATCCACTGCTTGTTGATGTCGTTGAGGATATCGCGCGCGGCGGCGTTATCCATCGCCTTGATGTTGAGGTCGCCGTTGCCGTTGATCAGCCCAGCGAGCACCACTCCGTAGAACTGCGCGTCGCGCTGCAGGCCGGCCGCCGCGGTGGGCGAGTCTTCGCCGCCCTGGATGATCGACTGCGCGCGGCGCTGCATGCGGTCGGCGTAGAGCATCTGGCGCGACGCGGTCATGACCTGCGTGGTCGAACCCGTACGCTCGGTGAGGATCTTCACGACCTCGTCCATGCGCGAGTTGAGCACCGCGGTCTTGCGGTTGAAGTCGTCGATCGTCGTCGCGCTGCCGAGGATCTGCGCCTGGCTGTCGAGCACCTTGTTCGAATCGGCGCTGAGCTGCGCCCACGCGGTGTCGAGCTCGGTGAAGTCTGACTTGATCTTCGCGCTCTGATTTGCGTAACCCGACATGCCGGTACGCGAATCGCCCGACTTCAGGCGGTTGATCAGATCCGCGATGGTGTCGCGCGTCTGCTTCAGTGAATCAAACGCAATCACGTTGCCGCCGGCCGCGTCGTTCGCCTGGCGTGACAACTGCTGCGACAGCACCTGCGTGCGGGTGACGAGTACGCTCGCCTTCGCATCCTCGTTCGCCTTCAGGGTGAGCCAGAAGAAGTCGACGACCGCGACGATGATGCTCAAGATCAGCAACGCCACCAGCAAGCCGTTGGATCCGCCGGCGCGTTCGCCAGTACCTGCCCCTGTGCTCATTACCCGTTACCTCGCAAAAAAAATTCGAAACAATACGTACCGCGAGCGTTCACGCCGCGGCCTGCAGGAATTCGGTGGCGCGCACAAGCGCTGCCATGCTGAACTGCCCCCATTGGACTTCGCCGAGCGAGTAGTCCTCGATGATGAAGCGCGCGAAGGAATCGCCCTCGGTCGCCACGGGCTCGATGCGCTGGTCCGGAGAGAAGTTGCGCTGGCCGACGACTTCGTCGACGAGCAGGCCGACGCTGCCACCCGGCTGGCGCACGCTCAACACGCGGCTCGATTCGGTCAGCACACTGCGCTCACCGGTCAGGAATTGCTTGAGGTCGACGAGCGGAACGAGGTTGCCGCGGATGCTCGCGACGCCGAGCAGCCACGAACGCGTGCCGGGAACATGCGCTGCCTGCGGGTAGGCGAGAATTTCGTTGACCTCCGCGAGGCTTGAAACGAGGTAGCGCAGCCCCACGCGGAAGCCAATTCCACGCCACAGCCCCGGCGCGCTGATCTGCTCGGGCACGCCAGCCGCGTGCGCGAGGCTACGCCGCTCGTAGTCGGCGAGGATCTCGAAGGGGGTCAGCAATTGCGCGGCGTCGTTCATCGCTTGTCCCGTCAGTTCAGCAATAGCCCCTGGATGCGCGTGATCAGGTCGCGCGAATCGACGGGTTTGGTGAGGAAATCCTTGGCGCCCTGGCGCAGGCCCCAGACACGGTCGGACTCCATCGCCTTGGTGGTTACGATGAGGATCGGAATGTTCGCGGTATCGGTGTCCTTGCTCAGCGTGCGCGTCGCCTGGAAACCGTTCATGCCGGGCATGATCACGTCCATGATCACGAGGTCCGGGCGATCACGCTTGGCCTGCACGATGCCGTCTTCCGCACTGCTCGCGCTGGTGACACGAAATCCGTTCTTCTCGAGCACGCGAGTGAACATCTGAACTTCTGTTGGTGAATCATCGATGATCAAGATATGCGGCATTCCCCATTCCCCCGCGCCAAACTGGTTGATGTAGCGCTTTTACAGCGTCCGTTTTTTCTACTTGTGGTCGACATGCCGCCGGATCGCACCGAGAAGTTCCTCGCGCGTAAACGGCTTGGTCAGGTATTCCTCGGATCCGACGATGCGTCCGCGTGCCTTGTCGAACAGGCCGTCCTTGGAAGACAGCATGATCACCGGAGTCGACTTGTAGGTCTGGTTGTTCTTGATCAGTGCACAGGTCTGATAGCCGTCCAGCCGCGGCATCATGATGTCGACGAAGATGATCTGCGGCTGATGGTCGGAAATCTTCGAAAGCGCCTCGAAGCCGTCGATCGCGGTGATAACGTCGCAGCCTTCCTTTTTGAGCAACATCTCCGCCGTTCGGCGAATGGTCTTGGAGTCGTCAATGACCATGACGCGCATACCCGTCAGATCGCCCGAATTCTTTGTTTCTTCCACGCGCCTTCCTCCCACTACGATGCAACGCCACCAGCACTTTCCGCGCAACGACCAGATATGCCGACTCGCTGGCAGTCACGGAACGGAGACGCCATTCAGCGCGTGCGAACGATTGAGCAAAGACGTTGTTTAATCTCAAGCTTGCAACCCTGTCAAGCATTTCCCCAGCCGCAGGAGTTTTGCAGTCTGTCGAGAGGCTGCAAGCAAGAGTAGTGCCAGAAACAACCCGCTGCGGCCCTCGTCGCAGCGGATGTAGTATAGGCGCGAAATGTCTCGCAGCACGTGCGCGAAATCATGCGGCCGGGCGCCGCCGGGTGACGCAAATCGTCACTTCCGCAGAATCGCGGTGCCGGCTAAGGCCAAAGCGACGGCCGCGCGGCGTCCGCGCACCCGTTAAACGCAAATTTCACCCACAACTTTTTGATTTTGTTCTTATTTCTATGAAAAATACCGATCCTCGCCTAGAGAGCCGCTCGCCATGACTCGTACCGTCGGCGTGCTGATGGACTCGATCGCTGCGATCCACACGAAGAAGGACTCGACTTTCGCGATGCTGCTCGAGGCGCAGCGGCGCGGATATCGCCTGCTCTACCTCACGCAGGGCAGCCTCGTATTGCGCCATGCCAGCGCGTGGGGACACGCCGCGGTGCTGCAGGTGCGCGACGATCCACGCGACTGGTACACGCTGGCCGAGGCGCAGTGGCTCGAGCTCGGCGGCATCGACGTGATCCTCGCGCGCAAGGATCCGCCGTTCGACGCCCAGTTCCTCTACGACACGATGGTGCTCGAGCTCGCGCAGGCCGCGGGCGCGCAGGTCATCAACGATCCGCGCGGGCTGCGCGACGCGAACGAAAAGCTCTTCGCGCTGCATTTCCCGCAATGCTGCGCGCCGATGCTCGTCGCGCGCGACGCGGGCGAGCTCAAGCGCTTCGCCCACGAGCACGGCAAGGTCGTGCTCAAGCCGCTCGACGGCATGGGCGGACGCGGCATCTTCCTGACCTCGGGCGACGATCCGAATCTCAACGTGATCCTCGAGACGCTCACCGACGAAGGCAAGGCGTTCGCGATGGCGCAGAAGTTTATCCCCGAGATCACGGCTGGCGACAAGCGCATCCTGCTGATCGATGGCGAGCCGGTGCCATATGCGCTTGCGCGAATGCCGCAGGGCGACGAATTTCGCGGTAACCTCGCGCGCGGCGGCAAAGGCGTCGGCGTGCCGCTGGGCGAGCGCGACCGCTGGATCGCCGCGCAGGTGGGGCCGGAACTGGTTCGGCGCGGCATGCGTTTCGTCGGACTCGATGTGATCGGCGACTGGCTCACCGAGGTCAACGTCACCTCGCCGACCTGCATCCGCGAACTGGATGCGCAGTTCGGACTCAATATCGCAGGTCAACTGTTCGATGCGATCGAGCGCGGCGATCCACGCGGCAGCGGAGCGACGATCACGAAATGAGTGCGTCCGCCGCGGGCTCGGGCGATCGTCTGAGCGTCACCCTGTTGTTCTCGCTAATCGCGCACGCGGTCATCGTGCTCGGATTGACCTTCGAATACGAAAGAGCCGCACCACACTTGCCTTCGCTCGACGTGATCCTCGTGCAGTCGGCCAACGCGCAGAAGGCCGACAAGGCGGACTTCCTGGCGCAGGCCAACAACAGCGGCGGCGGCAACAGCGACAAGGCCGTGCGCCCGACCGCAGCGGTCTCCTCGCAGCTGCCGAAGCCGACCGATGGCGTCGCCCCGATTCCGGTCGAAACCGGTACGCCCAATCCGCAGACGCCCAAGGATCGCGAGCTGCTGACCCGGAAAAAAGCGGATTTCAGCATGCACAGCGAGGCCGAGCGGCCCGAGCAGCCCGACAGCGCCCAGCCGAATCCGCGCGCGCTCACCGACAAGAAACTCGAGATGGCGCGCCTCGCGAACGAGCTGCAGCGCGAGTCGCAGATCTACGCGAAGCGGCCGAAGAAGAAATTCATCTCCGCGAACACGAAGGAAGCCGCCTACGCCGCCTATCAGGCCGGCTGGGTTGCGCGCATCGAGCGCGTCGGCAATCTGAACTATCCGGACGAGGCACGCCGCAAGCAGCTGCAGGAGAGTCAGACGCTAAGCCTGCTCGTGACGGTCGGCCTGCGCCGTGACGGCTCGTTGCGCAGCGTCGACGTGATCCAGTCGAGCGGTTACAAGCTGATAGACGAGGCCGCGATGCGCATCGTGCATCTGGCGGCGCCGTTTCCCGCGCTGCCCCCAGATTCCCCCTACGACGAGTTCTACATCACGCGCACCTGGGAATTCCAGCCCGGCGAGGTGCTCAAGACGCGCTGATCGACGATCGACCCGCCGCGTAAATCTTCCGTGGTCGCTGCGTTGCGGCGACGGCTTCGCGGCGAGGGAGTCTTCGTGGCGTGCTGTTACAATCCAGACATGACCGAATCTTCCGGCTCCCGCAGGGATCCGTCCGCGACGCCGCACAAGTCGCAGGCGATCGAGATGACGAGCCTGAGCAACCACTTCCTGATCGCGATGCCGAACATGCGCGACCCGAGCTTCGTGCGCAGCGTCGCGTTCATGTGCCAGCACAACGCCGAAGGGTCGATGGGCATCATCGTCAACCGGCTCTCGGAATATCGACTCGGGGACGTTCTCGCACAGATGGGCCTCAAGTCGGAGCTCGCCGAAGTCGAGGATGCGCCCGTGCTGATCGGCGGCCCCGTGCAGCCCGAACGCGGCTTCGTCCTGCACATGCCTCACGGCACCTGGGAATCGTCGTATCAGGTGTCCGAAACGCTCTGCGTGACCACCTCACGCGACGTACTCGTCGCGATCGCCGAGGGTCGCGGCCCCGACCGCGCACTCGTCGCGCTCGGCTATGCCGGCTGGGGTGCGGGACAGATCGAGATCGAGCTTAAGGAGAACAGCTGGCTCACGACGCATTCGAGCGACACAATCCTGTTCGAGACGCCGCTCGAGCAGCGCTGGGAGGCCGCCGCCGCGCTGGTCGGCGCGAGCATCGCCAACCTCGCAGGCTATGCGGGGCATGTCTGACGCGAAGGCCTGCGCACGATGAGCAGCGTACCGCCCAGCACTGAATCCTTCACGGGCAACGCGACGCCGGGATTCACCGTCGCGGGCATCACGACGGTGATCGGATTCGACTATGGCGCGAGGCGCATCGGCGTCGCGCTCGGCAACCGCATCAGCAGCAGCGCGCGTGCGCTCGACGTCGTCGACAACGGCAGCGGCGGACCGGACTGGCGGCGTGTCGGCGCGCTCGTGCGCGAATGGCGTCCGGACGCGCTCATCGTCGGCCTGCCGCTCACCCTGGATTCCGCCGAGCAGCACACGAGCCACGCCGCGCGCGCGTTCGCCGCGGAGCTGCACGCACGCGAGCGCCTTCCGGTCGCGCTGGTCGACGAACGCCTGAGCTCGCGCGAGGCCGCGCAACGTTTCGCCGCGCGGCGCGCGAGCGGCAGCGCGCGGCGCAAGGACGCGGCGACGCTCGATGCGATCGCCGCGGAGGTGATCGTCGAACAATGGCTGCGCGACACCCCGCGCTGACTCGCCGGCCGCGCACTCAGAATGATGCGAGCGTGTAAAATCTGCGGGCGCGGCGATGCACGTCGTCGCTGCGGCGTCACCTCCGGCGGACACCGATACCCATGAACGAACTGCAATTCGGCGATGACGGCCGCCTGCGCCACCTGATCACGCTCGAAGGTTTCGACCGCGCCCGCATCATCGCGCTGATCGAGCGCGCCGAGGCGCTGCGTCGCGACAGCCGCGGCGGCGCGCGACCGCTCGACCTGCTCGCGGGGCGCACGCTGATCAACCTGTTCTTCGAGCCGTCGACGCGCACGCGCACGTCGTTCGATCTGGCCGCCAAGCGCCTCGGCGCGCAGGTGATCAATTTCGACATCGCGCGATCCTCGACCGTCAAGGGCGAGTCCCTGCTCGACACGATTCACACGCTCGAGGCGATGCATTGCGACGCGTTCGTCGTGCGCCACCAGGAGACCGGGACACCCGAACACATCGCGCGTCACCTGCGCTCTGCGGCAGCGGTCCTCAACGCGGGCGACGGCAATCACGCACATCCGACGCAGGGGCTGCTAGACGCGCTGACGATACATCGCCGCCGTCACGATTCCGCGGCGCTGCGCGTCGTGATCTGCGGCGACATCCGCCATTCGCGCGTCGCCCGCTCGGACGTGCACGCGTTCAACGCGCTCGGCGTGGGTGAGCTGCGCCTGTGTGCTCCGCCCAGCCTTCTGCCGGGCCGCGACGAGAGCGAGTTTCACGGTTGCACCTACTTCGCGGACTTCGACGAAGCCGTCGAGGGCTGCGACGCGATCGTGATGCTGCGCCTGCAGAAGGAACGCATGGATCTCGCGGCGATCCCGTCGGAAGCCGAATACTTCACCCGCTACGGCCTCTCGCGCGAGCGCCTTTCGCGCGCCAACGCCGGCTGCCTCGTCATGCATCCGGGCCCGATCAACCGCAACGTCGAGATCGCCGACGACGTCGCCGACGGCGCGCAGTCGCTGATCCTCGAGCAGGTCGGCAACGGCGTGTTCATGCGCATGGCGGTGCTCGCGGAGCTGCTCGGCGCATAGCCCTGCGCGACGGCGTGGGCTCAGTGACCCGTTGTGCACGACAGCGTGATCCACGTTGCCGCATACTTGCGTCCATATCTACCGAGGCGTCCGCCGGCCGCCGCGAAAATTCGGGAAAACCTCGCCATGCTCGCAAACCGTCGCCTCGCAATGCTCATCCTCGTATCGGCGATCATCGCCGCTTGCGGCAAGTCCGGAGCACCCAGCGCCGACGCACCGCTGACGTTCGCGCCTGCTGACACGCCGTATGCCTACGCCAATCTCGAACCACTGCCGGTCGACGTCGTCGCGGCGCAATCCAGGCAGATGCATGCGATCTGGCCGACCCTGTTCCAGCAGTATGACGCCATGCTCGCCGGCGTGCCCGAGCTCGGCGAGAAACCGCGCAAGGTATTGAGCGCCGTGCTCGACGAGTTGCGCCCGCGCGACTCGCTCGAGAAATTGCGAGAGATCGGCTTCAAGACGGATGGACGCGTCGCGCTGTATGCGGTGGGTCTCGTCCCGGTCGTGCGCATGGAACTGGGCGACCCCGGCGCGTTCCGCGCAATGGTCGCGCGCGTCGAGGCAAAGTCCGGAGACAAGCTCACCGTGGGCAAGATCGCTGCGCAGGAGTACTGGCAGTTCGGCGACGAACAGGTCAACGTCATCGTCGCGATCGAGAACACGCACCTCGTCGCGACGCTGTGGGCGCCCGGCATCAGCGATACTGTCAAGCAGGCATTGCTGGGCATCACCAAACCGGCGAAGAACCTCGCGGACGCGGGCACCCTGCAGGCGATCGCGAAACAGTATCGTTACAGCCCGTATGGCGAGGGCTTCTTCGACAGCGTGGCGCTCGTCCAGCGTCTCAGCAACGCGCCGACCGGCACCGACCTCGAAATCGCGAAAGCGATGAAACTGCCGACCGAAGGCGCGATCACCGATCCGGTATGCAAGTCCGAGATCCTGTCGATCGCGCAGACCTTCCCGCGAATGCTGTTCGGCGCGGAAAACATGGCCCCGAACCACATCACCGTCGGCGCGCAGTTCGAGATGGCGCCGGCGCTCGCGCAGCAGTTCGCCGCGGCGCTCGCGCCGGCGCCGGGCACGGGCTCGGCCGCAGCGGGACTCATGGACTTCAGCCTCGCGGTGCCGATCCTCAAGCTCAAGGACTTCTGGATCAAGCAGGCCGACGCAATCGCAGCGAGTCCCTACAAGTGCGCGCAGCTCGCCGGCATCAACGAATCATTCCGCAGCTCGAAGGCGAAAATCGACACGACGATCCCCCCGCCCTTCAGCGACATGACCGGCGTGCGCGTCACGATCAGCCGATTCACGCCCGGCGTGACTCCGACCGCGCCACCCGATGTCGCCGGCAAGGTTCTCATCGCCACGACCAATCCGCTTGCGGCGATCGGCATGGCGCAGCTCGCGGTACCGCAACTGAAAGATCTCAAGATCACGACCGACGGCAAGCCCGTCGCCCTGCCCGCGGGCCTCGTGCCCTCGGCGCCGCCAATGACCCTGGCCGTTTCGGACAAGGCGATGGCCATTGCCGCCGGCAAAGGTGAAGACGCCGACCTCGGCGCGTTCCTCAATGCTAGCCCCGCGACGACGCCCATGTTCATGCGCATGCATTTCAGTGGCGCGATCTACGGCATCATGGCTCGCTACAGCGACCTGCTGAAGGCCGGGATGACGAGCGGCAAGCATCCGCCGATCGACCATTCGAAGATGTTCGGGGTGTACGAGAAGCTGTTGCGCTCGGCCGACATCACGTTCGAAGCCAACGCCAACGGCATCGGCATGCACGAGACGGTCGACAGCAATCCGGTCGAGTGAGCGCACGGCCGGCGGACGCCGTGCGAACGGCGTCCCGGCCGAATCAGCTGACGAAAAAGCGCCTGCCGACGAAGCCCGCGCCCGCGCAGGCGTCGTCTTCGACGCGGACGATGCGGCGCCGGGCCCGTACGATGGTCGCGCGTACTTTCTCCTCCGCGAGCACGTGCATCTCGAACGCCGCACGGCTCGAATACCAGTGTCGCCGCAGCGGGTTCAGCAGCGCATTCGGCACCCAGCGATGCACGAGTCCGCGCCAGTCCCTGCTATGGCCGCTCGCCGTCTGGAACACGGCGAGGCCGTCCGTCGCGAGCACGCGCATGAATTCCGCGATGTAGCCGAGCTGCAGTGGCTCGGGCGCATGTTGCAGCGTGATCACCGAGTAGATGAGGTCGACGCTGCGGTCGGCCACGAAGCGCAAGTCGGCGGCCGCGTTCTCGACGAACGCGATGTTCGCGCGATCGGCGTTGAGTCGCCGCGCATGCGCGAGCATGCTCGCCGAGATGTCGACTCCGACGACGCGGTCGAAGCGGGTCGCAAGCGCGCGGCTCAGGCGTCCGACGCCGCAGCCGAAGTCGAGCGCGGTGCCACGCGCATGTGCGAGACCTAGGTGGTCGCAGGCTTGCAGGAGCGCGGCGACCTCGGCCTCTCCCGACGCGAAGAATGCATCCAGGTCCCAGCCGCCGCCGCGCTTCTGCGGATCGGAGAGAATCGCCCAGAGCGGATCATCCTCACCGAGCACACCCCAGGCGGCGCGCAGGCGCTGCAGTTCGTCCATCGTCGTTCAGTTCGCGCGGGACGCGCGCGCACCGCGCGCGCGACGGCAGGCACACAGCAAGCGCACTCTCAGGATTCGACGAGCTCGACGCCGTCCATGCCCTGCGACAGGGTGTGCGCGTCGCCGCCCTGGGCGAGCTTGATCTTGAGACGCACCTCGTTCGCCGAATCCGCGTAACGCAACGCGTCCTCGTAGGAGATCTCGCCCGCCTGGTACAACTCGAACAGGCTCTGGTCGAACGTCTTCATGCCGAGGTTGGTCGACTCCTTCATCACATCCTTGAGCTTGTGTATCTCGCCCTTGCGGATGTAGTCCTGCACGAGCGGCGTGCCGAGCATCACCTCGACCGCCACGCGGCGTCCCTTGCCGTCGGGCGTCGGAATCAGCTGCTGGGCAACGACGCCCTTGAGGTTGAGCGATAGATCCATGAACAGCTGCGGATGGCGGTCTTCCGGGAAGAAATGCAGGATGCGATCCATCGCCTGGTTGGCGTTGTTCGCATGCAGCGTGCACAGGCACAGGTGTCCGGTCTCCGAGAAGTTGACCGCGTGCTCCATCGTCTCGCGCGTGCGGACCTCGCCGATCAGGATCACGTCGGGCGCCTGGCGCAGCGTGTTCTTGAGCGCGTTCTCCCACGAATCGGTGTCGATGCCGACTTCGCGCTGCGTGATGATGCAGCCCGCATGCTGGTGGACGAATTCGATCGGGTCTTCGATCGTGATGATGTGGCCCGTGGAATTGTGGTTGCGGTAGCCCACCATGGACGCCAGCGACGTCGACTTGCCGGTACCGGTGGCGCCGACGAACAGGATGATGCCGCGCTTGGTCATCGCGAGCGTCTTGATGATCGGCGGAAGGCTCAATTCCTCGATCGTCGGAATCTTCGATTCGATCCGGCGCAGCACCATGCCGACGTTGTTGCGCTGGTAGAAGCAGCTGACGCGGAATCGGCCGACGCCCGACAGCGAGATCGCGAACTGGCATTCGTGGGTCTTCTCGAACTCCTCGCGCTGCGAGGGAGTCATCACGTTCAGCACCATGTCGCGCGACTGCTGCGGCGTCAGCGGCTGCTGGGTCACCGGCGCGATGCGCCCGTGCACCTTGATCGACGGTGCGACGCCGGCCGTGATGAACAGGTCCGAGGCGCGCTTGTGCACCATCAGCTTCAGATACGAACTGAAATCAAAGTCGGCCATGGCGGCTTACCTACGCTGGTTTTGGGCATCTTAGCACCGGACGCCACCGGGATGAGGCGGGTACGGCCTTTTGGCGCCTGAATGACGTTTCGCCCGCAAACCGGCCAAAAAGCGCCACAAATCGCAAACCGTGCGTGAAGGAAGCGTGAGCTTTGAACCTCTGCGCGCCTGCAGCGCATCGACATATGCGCCGAAGGGCCGGCGTCTCGCCGTGCCCCGACGCATCGTCGAATCAGGAGCACGCTCATGAAAAAATCCCGTCCCCTCGCCATGACCCTGGGCCTCGCGCTCGCCTGCGCCGGCGCAAACTCCGCGGCCAACGAGCATTCCTCCCACGCCTTCTACACCGCGCACAATCTCGTCTCGGACGGCACGGTCGCGGCCGACCACGTCGACCCCAACCTGATCAACGCCTGGGGCGTCGCGTTCAACCCGTTCGGCTTCGTCTGGGTCGCGAACAACGCGACTGGCACCTCCACGCTGTACGACGGCGCCGGCGTCGCGCAGTCGCTGATCGTCCAGATACCCACCGTCACGACCACGGGCGGCGGTCCGGTCACGGGCATCGTCTACAACGGCTCGTCCGGCTTCGTCGTCAAGAATGCGACGACGTCGGGCGCCAGCCGCTTCCTGTTCGCGACCGAAGGCGGCGTGATTGCGGGCTGGGCGCCGACCGTCGACACGACCCACGCGATCCGTGCGGTCGACAGTTCGGCCGGCGGCGCGATCTACAAGGGCCTCGCGCTCAGCGCGGGCGGCAGCGGACAGCTGCTCTACGCAACCGATTTCCACAATGCGAGGATCGACGTGTTCGATGCGACGTTCGCCCCGGTCACGCTGCCGGCGGGCCGCTTCACCGATCCGAAGATCCCCTCCGACTACGCGCCGTTCGGGATCCAGGCGATCAACGGCGACATCTACGTGACCTACGCGAAACAGGACGCCGACAAGCACGACAACGTGAACGGCCAGGGACTCGGCTACGTCGACGTGTACGATCCGAACGGCGTGCTGCTCGATCGCGTGGCGGCGCGCGGCGCGCTCAATGCGCCCTGGGGCATCGCGCTCGCGCCGGCCGGATTCGGCGCGTTCAGCAACAGCCTCCTGATCGGCAACTTCGGCGACGGCCGCATCAACGCCTTCAGCCTCAAGAACTATTCCTTCAGGGGCAACCTGCGCGGGCAGGACAACCGCTCGATCGTGATCGACGGACTGTGGGGCCTCGCGTTCGGCAACGGCTTCGCCAATCAGCCCGTCAACACGCTGTTCTTCGCTGCGGGACCGAACGATGAGGCGAACGGCTTGTATGGGCGGATTGACGCCTCAGCATTGAGCGGCGGCGACGATTCCGACGACTGACCGAACGCGAGGCGGGACGCTCGTCCGCGGACGCGGGCGAGCGCCGCGGGAGCGGGAAATCTACTTGAACACTTCCTTGTTCTTCGCGTAGGTGCTCGCCTGCTGGCGAGTCACCATGCCGCGCTTGACCAGGTCCTGCAGGCACTGGTCGAGCGTCTGCATGCCGTACTGGCTGCCGGTCTGGATCGACGAATACATCTGCGCGACCTTGTCCTCTCGGATCAGGTTTCGGATCGCGGGGATGCCAACCATGATCTCGTGCGCGGCAATGCGTCCACCGCCGACCTTCTTCAGCAGCGACTGCGAGATCACCGCGCGCAACGACTCGGAGAGCATCGAGCGCACCATGGGTTTTTCGCCGGCCGGGAATACGTCGATGATGCGGTCGATCGTCTTCGCGGCGGAGCTCGTATGCACCGTCGCGAACACGAGATGTCCGGTTTCCGCCGCGGTCAACGCGAGGCGGATCGTCTCGAGGTCGCGCAACTCGCCGACGAGGATGTAGTCGGGGTCCTCGCGCAGCGCCGAACGCAGCGCCTCGTTGAAGCCGTGCGTGTCGCGGTGCACTTCGCGCTGGTTGATCAGGCACTTCTGCGACGTATGGACGAATTCGATCGGGTCTTCAACCGAGAGGATGTGGCCGTATTCGTTCTTGTTGACGTGGTCGACCATCGCGGCGAGCGTCGTCGACTTACCGGAACCCGTCGGGCCGGTCACGAGGATCAGGCCCTGAGGCTGCTCGATCAGCTCGCGGAACACGCGCGGACAGCCGAGGTCCTCGAGCGAGAGCACCTCGGACGGAATCGTACGGAACACGGCGCCGGCGCCGCGATTCTGGTTGAATGCGTTGACGCGGAAGCGCGCGAGGCTCGGAATCTCGAACGAGAAGTCGACTTCAAGGAATTCTTCGAAGTCACGGCGCTGCTTGTCGGACATGATGTCGTAGACGAGGGAATGCACCTGCTTGTGTTCGAGCGCGGGGATGTTGATGCGCCGCACGTCGCCGTCGACGCGGATCATCGGCGGCAACCCGGCCGATAGATGCAGGTCAGAAGCCTTGTTCTTGACCGAGAACGCCAGGAGTTCGGCGATGTCCATTGTGCTGCCCCCGTGAACCGAAGTTTTGCCTTGAATACGGCGCAGCCAGCAACGCCGACCGACCGAGTATAGCGCGAGGCAATCGCAACAATGCAAACTATACCCATGAATATAGCCGAAAATTTCCGCGCCATCGGCGACCGCGTCGCAGTCGCGGCGACGCGTGCGGGCCACCCCGTCCGCGTGCTCGCGGTCAGCAAGACCCAGCCCGCCGCGGCGATTGCGACGCTTGCCGCACTCGGCCAGCGCGCGTTCGGCGAAAACTACGTTCAGGAAGCGCTCTCCAAGCGTTCGGCGCTGGGCGCACTCGATCTCGAATGGCACCTGATCGGACCGCTGCAATCCAACAAGGCACGCGAGGCCGCGGCGCATTTCGACTGGCTGCACAGTCTCGACCGGCTCAAGCTCGTCGGCGCGCTCGGCCGACATCGGCCGGCGCAGGCCGGCCCGCTGCAGGTCCTGATCCAGGTGAACATCGACGACGAGGCAAGCAAGTCCGGCTGCCATCCGGACGAGCTCGGCGCGCTCGCGGCGGCGATCAGCGCAACGAGCGGGCTGAATCTGCGCGGGCTCATGGCGATTCCAGCGCCCAAGGATCTCGCGCGCCGCCGTGCGGCGTTCGCACGCATGCGCGCGCTCTACGAGCGGCTGCGCGTCGAGCACGCGCAGGTCGATACGCTGTCGATGGGTATGTCCGACGACTTCGAACTCGCGATCGCCGAAGGCGCGACGCTCGTCCGCGTCGGCTCGGCGTTGTTCGGTCCGCGAGCGACTGCCTGATAAGCGTGCACGCACAGATGGTAGCGAGTGTCGGCAGCGACGGAGCGCACACTTCGCATTGCGCGATTCGCGCCGGCGCGAATGATCGCGCGCGCAGTCCGGTCCGTTGCGGGCCTGCGCAACCGCCAGCTCGGCGACGAGCAACTCGACCTGCGCGACCGTCAGGCCGCTTCGCCTTGCTATGCTGACCGCCACAACGACTACCGCGCGTGCAGCCATGGCGACGAAGACACACTCTCCTGCTGACAGCGATCGCATCGCCTTCGTCGGCGGCGGCAACATGGCGCGCAGCCTGATCGGCGGACTCGCGCGTGCCGGCGCGGACCCCGCCGACATCGCGGTCGCCGAGCCCAACGCCGCGTTGCGCGAGGCGCTGCACGCCGACTTCGGCGTCGCGACGCACTCGCAAGCCGCCGATGCCGCGCACGCTGCCGACGCCATCGTGCTCGCGGTCAAACCGCAGGTAATGAAGGACGTCTGCGCGTCGCTGCGTGAGGTAGCGCTGCGGCGACGACCGTTGTTCGTTTCGATCGCGGCGGGCATCCGCATCGCGCAGATCGACGCGTGGCTCGGTGGCGGCCACGCGATCGTGCGCGTCATGCCGAACACCCCCGCGTTGATCGGCGCGGGCGCGAGCGGCCTGTGTGCGAGCGCGGGAGCGACCGCCGCGCAGCGCGCCACGGCCGAGCGCCTGCTCGGCAGCGTCGGCGTCTCGGCGTGGATCGAGGACGAGTCGCTGATGGACACCGTCACCGCGTTGTCGGGCTCGGGACCCGCGTATTTCTTCCTGCTCGTCGAGGCGCTCGAGGACGCCGCGGTCGCGCAGGGGCTGCCGCGCGACGCCGCGCGCGTGCTCGCGACCCAGACCTGCCTCGGCGCCGGGCGCATGCTGAGCGAAAGTGGCGAGCCTGCCGAAGTGCTGCGCCAGCGCGTCACGTCGCCGAACGGAACGACCCAGGCCGCGCTCGAGAGTTTCGAGGCCGACGGCCTGCGTGCCGTCGTCGCGCGCGCGATCGCTGCGGCGACGCTGCGCGGCGTCGAAATGTCCGCGCAGTTCGGCTGAGGCTGGACACAAGAATCGCGTGGCGCCGTGTAAACTGCGCCCCCGCGATGCATTCGTCCGCTCGCCCCGTTTCGAAGCCAGAGTCTCCGAATGAGCTATTTCGTCAACGCCGGCGTGTTCCTGATCCAGACGATCTTCGACTTCCTGATCGGCATCTTCATCGTGCGCGTGCTGCTGATCGCCGCGGGCGCTTCGTTTCTCGATCCCGTGTGCCAGTTCGTCTACCGACTGACGAATCCCGTGCTCGTCCCGCTGCGCCGCTTGGTGCCGCGCTGGGGCAAGATCGAGACTGCTTCCGTGCTCATCGCGTGCGTCCTCGCGCTGGTCGAATTCGCGCTGCTCGGCGGACTCGCGGGCATGCGCATGAGCATCGTCGGATGGCCGCTGCTCAGTCTCGTCAACGTGCTCAGCATCGCGCTCTGGATCATGTTCTGGGCGATCATGATCCGCTGCCTGTTGAGCTTCTTCGTCAACGAACACTACAACTCGAACGCACGTCTGCTCGTGCAGATCACCGAGCCGATCGTGCGACCTATTCGGCGCATGCTGCCTGCGCTCGGCGGGCTGGACCTGTCGTGCTGGTTCGCATCGCTCGCGCTGATCCTCGCGCGCTTCCTGATCGTCGCGCCGCTGAGCGACCTCGCCACGCGCCTCTAACGTCAGCCGTGGCGGCGCGCCCAGTCGGAGAAGATGACGTGCAACGCATCGAGTCCGGCAAACAGCGCGGCGGGCCCCGGCTGCAGGATGAGCGGGGATTTTACTTCGTGCAGCTCACCGTCGCGCACCGCGGGCGTCGCCTGCCACCCCGTGCGACGCGCGACCTTCTCCGGACGAAAGCGCTTGCCGCACCATGAGCCAACGATGATGTCGGGTGCGCGACGCACTACCTCGTCCGCGTCGGCGATGATGCGATCGCGGGCGAGCGACTTTTCCGCGAGTTCGGGGAACACATCGTCGCCGCCCGCGACGCGCACGAGTTCCGCGACCCAGCGGATGCCGGAGATCATCGGCTCGTCCCACTCCTCGAAATAGACGCGCGGGCGGCACGCGAACGCGGCCGCGGCCGCGCGCACCGCGCACAGGTGCTGCTCGGCGCGCTGCGCGAGTGCCTCGGCGCGTTCGCCCGCTCCGACTAGCGCGCCGAGACGACGGATGTAGTCGAGGATGCCCGCGATCGAGCGGTGATTGCTGATCCAGACCTCGATGCCCGCCGCGATCAGCTCGCGCGCGATGTCGGCCTGAATATCCGAGAAACCGACGACGAGATCGGGTTCGAGCTTGAGGATCTCGCCGATCCTCGCGCTCGTGAAAGCGGAGACCTTCGGCTTCTCGCGGCGCGCGCGAGCTGGTCGCACGGTGAATCCAGAGATGCCGACGATGCGCGCGTCCTCGCCGATTTCGTAGAGTACTTCGGTCGGCTCTTCGGTCAGACAGACGATGCGCTGCGGCCCCATCGCGTCAGAGCCGCTTACGGAAATGGACGACGCGCTCGGTCTCGTCGAAACCGTAGGCGAGATGCGTCGCGTGTCTGGCACGGTTTGCGAAGTCCGCGTCTGGGGCAAGCTCGCTGCGCCCCGCGGCGCGCACCCAGCGCTCCACCGCGGCGGCGAGCGCGCGACCTGCGCCTCGACGCCGGTGTTCCGGCGCGATGTAGAGTCCCTCGAGGAATCCGAGCGGCGAGATCTCGGTGCCGTTGACGTAGTCCTCGCGCGGCGCGCCTTCGGCGAAGCCCACGCCGACGCCCGTGTCCGCGCATGCGAGCAACGCGATCGCGCGCTCTTGAGCTTCGAAGTAGGCGTGCGTCTCGCGCGACATGGCGTCCGCTCCCTCCTCGGACCACCACGCCGAGCGCAGCTCACACCACGCGTCCGCATCGCGCGCTTCCGCTTCGCGGATGGTCCAGCCCGCGCTCACGGCCAGCGCGGGCTCACGGATAGAGCAGGCGTTTCGACCAGACGCCCGCGCTCGCCTCGTAGCGTTCGCGATCGTGCAGTCGCGCGCGCTGACCGAACCAGAACTCGATCATGTCCGGCACGAGGCGGTAGCCACCCCAGTTCTCGGGGCGCGGCACCTCCTGGCCCGGGAAGCGCTGCTCCATCGCGGCGACGCGCGCGTCGAGCTCGGCGCGATCGGCCAGCGTCTGCGACTGCAGCGAGGCCCATGCGCCAATGCGGCTGGCGCGCGGGCGCGAGGCGAAGTACGCATCGGACTCCGCGGCGCCGGCCTTCTCGACGACGCCCTCGATGCGCACTTGTACGCCGTGGCGCAACGTCTTCCACAACACGCATAGTGCCGCGCGCGGATGCGCGGCGAGCTGCTGGGCCTTCGCGCTGTCGTAGTTGGTGAAGAAGACGAAACCGCGCTCGTCGACGATCTTGAGCAGGACGATGCGCGCCGAGAGGCGCGAATCGTGATCCGCGGTCGCGAGCGTTATCGCCGTCGGCTCGGGCTCGCCGGACGCCGTGGCCTCATCGAGAAGCCCGCGGAATTGCGCGATCGCTTCCTGATAGAGTGCCGCGGACGCAGGCTGGGAAACGGCTGGATTCATGGGTCGCGATGCTAGCACGCAGCACGGTTACGCCGACGCGATCGTCGACCGCGTCGCGGCGCTGCTGGCGCGAAGGAACACGGCCTCGCGCAGGCAGCAGCTGATCGGACTATCGGGCCTGCAGGGCAGCGGCAAGAGCACGTTGGCGGCGCAGCTCGTGCAGCGATTGACGCTCGTGGGTATTCCCGCGCTCGCGCTGTCGCTCGACGATTTCTACCTCGGCCGGCGCGAACGCGCGCGACTCGCCCGCAGCGTGCACCCGTTGCTAGCGACTCGCGGCGTGCCGGGGACGCACGACCTCGCGCTGCTCGGGCGCACGCTCGCCGCGCTCGCAGCGGCGAATACGCTTCAGCCTGCTCGGGTACCGCGCTTCGACAAGGGCCGCGACACGCGCATGCCGAGCGCGCGCTGGCACAGCGTGAGCGTACCCCCGTGCATCGTCGTGCTCGAGGGGTGGTGCGTCGGCGTGCCGGCGCAGTCGAGCGCGGCGCTCGCGCGGCCACTCAATCGGCTCGAGCGCATCGAGGACGCCGATGCGGTCTGGCGCGGCTACGTCAACGCACATCTCGAACGGGAATATGCGCTGCTATGGCGGAGACTCGACGCGCTGGTCTGGCTGCAGGCGCCCGGTTTCGCGGTCGTGCAGCGCTGGCGCGACGAGCAGGAACAGGCGTTGCGCCGCAGCGGCGCGCCGCGCGCGATGTCGCCGGCGGCGCTGCGCCGCTTCGTCATGCACTACGAACGCCTGAGCCGGCACAGCCTGCGCACACTGCCCGCTCGCGCGGACCTGCGCATCGTGCTCGATGCGCGGCGAGGCGTGCGCCGCATCGTCGTCAGGGGATCCTGAGCGAGCACGCTCGATGCGGCGCTCGCCCATGACGATTGCCCCGCTTCAGTCGAGGACGAAGTTGATCCGCATGTTGACGCGCCACTCGGTGACCTTGCCGCCCGCGTCCGTGACTACCTTGATGTCGTTTACCCAGGCGCCGCGGATATTCTTGATCGACTTCGACGCGCGCTTGAGGCCGTCCTTCACCGCATCCTCGATACCCTTCGACGACGACGAGCTGATCTCGATAATTTTTGCTACGGTCATGGCTTTCGCTCCAGATGGTTCGATGGGCGCCCGCGCATCGCGGACGACCTGCGGAGTCTAGCGCGCACCCTCGCGCATGCCTTATGCGGTCGCAGCAACCGGCGGCGGTTCGGCGGGCGGATCTTCGCGCACATCGGTGGGCGGATCGGTGCGCGGCAGCCAGCGCAGCCAGACGAGCCAGAACACCAGCGCATCGAGGATGATCAGCGCCTGCCACAGATACAGATGGAACCAGTCGAACCAGACGCGGTTCCAGAGCAACAGGTA
>JBDTYX010000040.1:0-19685 GCA_040005435.1 Rudaea sp.
GCGCCGGACACACCGCCTCGCACAGCTTGCAGGCGATGCAGCGCTCCTCGCCGTTCGGATAGCGGCGCAGCGCATGCAGCCCGCGGAAGCGGTTCGACTGCGGGATCTTCTCCATCGGGTAGCGCATCGTGTATTTCGGCTTGAACATGTAGCGGCCGGTCAACGCGAGACCCTTGAGAAGCTCGAGCAGGAACAGGCTCTTGAAATAGCGTGCGACCGCGTTCATTGCGTGACTCCCTGGCCGATCACACCAAAATAGACGAGCGTTCCGGTGACCATGATCCAAGCCAGCGCGATCGGGATGAAGACCTTCCAGCCGAGGCGCATGATCTGGTCGTAGCGGTAGCGCGGGAATGCCGCGCGGAACCATAGGTAGAAGAATGCGAAGAAGAACGCCTTGAGGAACAGCCAAGGCCAGCCACCCTTCCATAGCCAGTCCACGAGCGGATGCACACTCGCGGTCGAAACGTCCTGTATCGGACTGAGCCAGCCGCCGAGGAACAGCACCGAGGCCAGGAACGAAATCAGGATCATGTTCGCGTATTCGGTCAGGAAGAACACCGCGAAAGGTGCGCCCGAATACTCGACGTGGAAGCCTGCGACAATCTCCGACTCACCCTCGGCGACGTCGAACGGCGCGCGGTTCGTCTCCGCGACGCCCGAGACGAAATAGATGATGAAGAGCGGAAACAGCGGCAGCCAGAACCAGGAGAACAGGCCGTAGTGGCCCGATTGCGCGCGCACGATGTCGGAAAGGTTGAGGCTGCCCGCGCAGATCAGCACGCCGACGAGGCACATGCCCATCGCGATCTCGTAGCTGACGACCTGGGCGGCCGAACGCATCGCGCCGAGAAACGCATACTTCGAGTTTGACGACCAGCCCGCGAGGATGATGCCGTACACGCCCATCGAGGTCATCGCGAGCAGGTAGAGCAGGCCAGCGTTGACGTTCGCGAGCACGCCTCGCTGGTCGAACGGAATGACGGCCCACGCGGCGAACGCGGGCACCAGAGCGAGCAGCGGCGCGAGCACGAACAGCAGCCGGCTCGAGTTGGCGGGGACCAGATATTCCTTGAGCAGCAGCTTGAACACGTCGGCGAAGGTCTGCAGCAGACCCGCGGGTCCGACGCTGTTCGGCCCCATGCGCACATGCATCCAGCCGAGCACCTTGCGCTCCCACCAGACGTACAACGCGACGGTCAGGATCACCGGCACCGCGATCGCGAGAATGCAGAGCACGAGCCAGGCGACGAGGCCAGGCGCACCCCACGCGAGCAGCGGATCGTGCACGTAGTGGTGGAAGAAGTCGTACACGCGTCAGGCCCTCGCCACCGTGAGGATGCCGCCGTTGCCTGGCAGCTCGCGCGTCGCGGGCCAGGTCTTCTCGATCCATGCGCCGCCGCGCGGCACCGCGCTCGTCACGACGACAGGCAATTCGAGCCCGCCGCTGACTTTCGCCCTCGCGCCGTTCGCGAGCCCGAGCGCGAGCGCGTCCTCGGGATGCAGTCCGATCGCGCATTCGCCGGTCAGCGGATGCGCCTGCAGCGCGGCGCAGCGCCGCAGCACCGCGTCGGCGCGATAGATCGGCACGGTCGCGATGCGCTGCAGACCCGCGCCCGTGGCCGAGACCGCAGCCGCGACGCGCTGACCGGTCGGCGCCGCGCGCGGCGTGACGATGGCGGCGGCGATCGCGCCGCGTACCTCGTCGATTTCGATCGCCTCGAATCCTGCGATGCCAAGCGCCGCTCCGAGCGCGCGCAGCACGCGCCACCCCGCGCGCGCGGCGCCGGGCAACTTCGCACCGCCCGCGACGACCTGGAGGTCACCGTCGACGTTTACATACGAGCCGTCGATCTCGGGGGGCAGGCCGATCGGCAGGACCGCATGCGCCGTGCGCATCACGCCTGCACATGCGAAAGCGCCGATGTACACGCCGAATGCGGCGCCGCTGCGCGCGGCGTCGTAGGCCGCGGGTGAGTTCGTATCCTGCGAGCCCAGGTGGTAGCTGACGAGCGCCTTCGGCGGCTGCACGAGCAGCGCCGCGGCATCGCGGCCGTCGCGTTGCGGCACGACGCCGACACGCGCTAGGCCAACCGCGTTGGCGCCCGCAGCGACTTCGTTGAATGCGCTGCGGGTCGCCTTCGCGAGATGCCGCGCGAGCGCACGCAGCGCAGACGCCTGCGCGTGCTGCACCGCATAGTCGCCAAACACGACGACGGATGCGGGCGCGTCCATGAGTGTCTTGACGGTCGCGCGATGCGCGTCGGTCGGCGTCGCCTTTGTGACGAACGCTGCTAGTTCGGCCGGCAGCGTACCGCCCTCGCCTGCCGCCGCCGCGAGCGCGGCGAGCTCGCGCAGCAGCTGCGACGGCAGCACGATGTGTCTGCCGCTCAGGGGGAAATTGAAGTCGTGGTCGAGTGGATTGAGCGCGAGGATCTTCGCGCCCTTCTTCGACGCCTTGCGCACGCGATGCGCGAGCAGCGGCTGCTCATGCCGCGGATTGCTGCCGACGAGAAGCACCGCGCCGGCCTTCTCGATCTGCGCGAGCGGCATCTCGAACGTCGCGCCCGCCGCGCCGTCCGAGAAATCGGTGACGCGCAGCCGATGGTCGATGCTGTCGCTGCCGAGACCGCGCACGATCTTCGCGAGAAGATGACCTTCCTCGCTCGACGCGAACGGGGCGACCAGCGCACCGACGTCGGTGCCCTGCTGCCTGAGGCCCGCCGCGACGAACGCGATCGCTTCGTCCCACGCGACTTCCACGAGTTCGGCGCCCTTGCGAATCATCGGCTTCGTCGCACGATCCGCTGCGTGCAGCCCCTCATGAGAATATCGATCGCGATCGGACAGCCAGCACTCGTTGATGTCCTCGTTGTCGCGCGGCACCGTGCGCAGCACCTCACCGCGACGCGTGTGCAGCCAAAGGTTGGAGCCCAGCGCATCGTGATAGCCAATCGACTCGCGCGCGATGAGCTCCCACGCGCGTGCCTTGAAGCGGAACACCTTGTTCGTCAGCGCGCCGACCGGACAGACGTCGATGATGTTGCCGCCGAGTTCGCTGTCGATCGTCTTGCCGATGTACGTGCCGATTTCGAGATTCTCGCCGCGGCCCATGCCGCCGAGTTCGGGGCTGCCAGCGACCTCGGTCATGAAGCGCACGCAGCGCGTGCACTGGATGCAGCGCGTCATCTCGGTTTCGATAAGCGGCCCGAGGTCTTCGTCTGGAACGACGCGCTTGCGCTCGACGAAACGCGAGACCGAGCGGCCATAACCTACCGCAAGGTCCTGCAACTCGCACTCGCCGCCCTGATCGCAGATCGGGCAGTCGAGCGGGTGGTTGATCAGCAGGAATTCCATCACGTTGCGCTGTGCCGACAGCGCGCGCTGCGATTGCGTGAAGATCTTCATGCCTTCGACGACCGGCGTCGCGCAGGCGGGCTGCGGTTTCGGCATGGGCTTGCCGCCCATTTCGGTTTCGACCATGCACATGCGGCAGTTCGCCGCGATCGGCAGCTTCTCGTGATAGCAGAAGCGTGGGATCGGAATGCCCGCCTTGTCGGCTGCAGCAATGATCATCGAATTCTTCGGCACCTGCATCGCGATGCCGTCGATCTCGATGTTCACGAAATCCGCTGGCGCTGCGGGCGGTGCCGCGGGCACGGCAGGTTGCGCGCTCATGCTGCACCTCCGTCTGCCGTCATTCCCGCACAGGCGGAAATCCAGCGACCGTGAATCTCAAGGTGCATCTCGAATCCGAACGGAAGTCCCTGCATTGCCGCGTGCGCAGGAACGGCGAGTGAAAGACTGCGTACACCAAGCTTCGCCGCGCCAGGAACCCTCATGCCGCGACTCCGAGTTTCGCGCCTACGATCGAGCGCTTGTTCGCGACGAAGTATTCGAACTCATTCCAGTAGTGGCGCAGGAAGCCCTGCACCGGCCACGCGGCCGCTTCGCCGAACGCGCAGATCGTATGCCCTTCGATCTGGCCGGCGGCCTGCTTGAGCATCTGCACGTCCTCGATCGTCGCCTGGCTGTCGACGATGCGCGTGAGCATGCGATACATCCAGCCGGTGCCTTCGCGACACGGCGTGCACTGGCCGCAGGATTCGGCGTAGTAGAAGCGCGCGATGCGCTGGCACGCGCGCACCATGCACGTCGTCTCGTCCATCACGATCACGGCACCCGATCCGAGGCCAGAGCCCGCCTTCTGCAGCGCGTCGTAATCCATCGTGATCGCGAGCATCGTGTCCGCGGGTAAAACGGGCATCGACGAACCGCCCGGGATCACGCCCTTGAGTTTGTGCCCGTTGCGCACGCCGCCGGCCATCTCGAGCAGCTCCGCGAACGGCGTGCCGAGCTTGATCTCGTAGTTGCCGGGCTTGTTGACGTGGCCGGACACCGAGAAGATCTTCGGTCCGCCGTTGTTCGGCTTACCCTGCGCGAGGAACCACTCGGCGCCCTTGTTGAGGATCGTCGGCACCGACGCGTAGGTCTCGGTGTTGTTGATCGTGGTCGGCTTGCCGTACAGGCCGAATCCGGCCGGGAACGGCGGCTTGAAGCGCGGCATGCCCTTCTTGCCCTCGAGCGACTCCATCATCGCGGTCTCTTCGCCGCAGATGTAGGCGCCCGCGCCGAGCGCGGTGTGGATGTCGACGTCGATGCCGCTGCCGCCTATGTTCCTGCCGAGCAGCCCCGCAGCGTAGGCATCCTTGAGCGCCGCTTCGAAATGCTCGAACGGCTCGTGGTGGAACTCACCGCGCAGATAGTTGTAGGCGACGGTCGAGCCGGTCGCATAGCACGCGATCGCGAGGCCCTCGACGACGGAGTGCGGATTGAAGCGCAGGATGTCGCGATCCTTGCACGTGCCAGGCTCCGACTCGTCCGAGTTACACAAAATATACTTCTGCATGGTGCCTTTCGGCATGAACGACCACTTGAGGCCAGTCGGGAATCCCGCGCCGCCACGGCCACGCAGAGAACTCTTCTTGAGCTCGTCGATGATCGTCGCAGGGTCGGGCTTCTCGGCGAGGATTTTCTTCCATGCCTTGTAGCCGTCGACCTTGAGATAGTTGTCGAACAGCCACGGCTGATCAAACTGCAGCGTCGTGTAGACGACCTGGTGTTCCTGCGGTGCGGGGCCGAAAGACATAGGCGTGCCGTTACTTCAATTCGTCGAGAATCTGGTCGACCGAAGCCGGTGTCAGATGCTCATGGTAATGACCGTTGACGACCATCATCGGCGCGCCACAGCACGCCGCGAGGCATTCTTCTTCCTGCTTCAGATACACGCGGCCGTCGGCCGTGCTCTGGCCGACCTTGATGCCGAGCTTCTTCTCGCACTGCTCGAGGATGCCTTCGCCGCCTTTGAGCCAGCACGAAATGTTCGTGCACACCGCGACGTTGTTGCGGCCCACGGGCGCGGTCTCGAACATCGAGTAGAAGCTCGCGACCTCGTAGGCCCAGATCGGCGGCAGATCAAGATACTTCGCGACCGCGGTGATGAGCTCGTCGGTCAGAAACCCGTGGTTCTGTTCCTGCGCAACGAACAGCGCCTGAATCAGCGCCGAGCGCCGTCGGTCCGGCGGGAATTTCGCGAGCCAGTGGTCGATGTGCTCGCGCGTTTGCGCGCTGAGCGCGACTAGCGGATCGACGTCCTTGACTGCGGCGTAGTGATTGGTGGCTTTCATCGTTCCTGGGTCATCCTTCAGCGATCGATCTCGCCAAACACGACGTCGTAGGTGCCGATCATCGCGACGACGTCGGCCAGCATGTGGCCGCGTACGATCGCATCCATCGACGACAGGTGGGCGAAGCCCGGCGCGCGCAGCTTCACGCGAAACGGCTTGTTAGCCCCGTCGGAGATCAGATAGCAGCCGAACTCGCCTTTCGGCGCCTCGACCGCGGCATAGATTTCGCCCGCGGGTACGCTGTAGCCCTCGGTGAACAGCTTGAAGTGGTGGATCAGCGCCTCCATATCGTCCTTCATTTCCTCGCGCCGTGGCGGCGAGACCTTGAAGTTGCGCAGCATGACCTCGCCCGGATTCGCCTTGAGCCACTTCACGCATTGCTGGACGATGCGGTTCGACTGGCGCATCTCCTCGACGCGCACGAGATAGCGGTCGTAGCAATCGCCCTTCACGCCGACCGGGATGTCGAAGTCCATCTTCGCGTACATCGCGTACGGCTGCTTCTTGCGCAGGTCCCACTCGATGCCTGAGCCACGCAGCATCGGCCCGGTCATGCCCCACGCAAGCGCCTGCTCGGGCGGCACAACGCCGATGCCGACTGTGCGCTGCTTCCAGATGCGGTTGTCGGTCAGCAACGTCTCGTATTCGTCGACACGTGCGGGAAAATCGCTCGTGAACGCCTCGAGGAAATCGAGCATAGAGCCTTCGCGCCACGCGTTGCGCTGCTTCAAATCGTCGCCCTTGTGCCAGCGCGATTCCTTGTACTTCGGCATGCGTTCTGGCAGGTCGCGGTAGACGCCGCCCGGACGGTAGTAGGTGGCATGCATGCGCGCGCCCGATACCGCCTCGTAGCAGTCCATGAGTTCCTCGCGCTCGCGGAACGCATAGAGGAACACCGCCATCGCGCCGAGGTCGAGCGCGTTCGAGCCGATCCACATGAGGTGATTGAGGATGCGCGTTATCTCGTCGAACATCGTGCGGATGTATTGCGCTCGCAGCGGCGCCTCGATGCCGAGCAGTCGCTCGATGGCAAGGACGTAAGCGTGCTCGTTGCACATCATCGACACATAGTCGAGGCGATCCATGTAGCCGATCGACTGGTTGAACGGCTTGGATTCAGCGAGCTTCTCGGTGCCGCGATGCAGCAGCCCGACGTGCGGGTCGGCGCGCTGGATCGTCTCGCCGTCGAGCTCGAGCACGAGGCGCAGCACGCCGTGCGCGGCCGGATGCTGCGGGCCGAAGTTGATCGTGTAGTTCTTGATTTCCTGCATGATCCGTCCTACTTCGCCGCGGCCGTGGCGCCGGGCTTCGGCAGCGCGCTCTCGGCCGACGCCTGGTCGTAGCGCGAATCGTTGCGCACGGTGCGCGGCACGAGCACGCGCGGCTCGACCGAGGTCACCGGCTCGTAGATCACACGACCGAGCGCCTCGTCGTAGCGCACTTCGACATTACCGATCAGCGGGAAATCCTTGCGGAACGGATGCCCGACGAAACCGTAGTCGGTCAGGATGCGACGCAGGTCCGGGTGGCCCTCGAAGACGATGCCGAACAGGTCGAACGCCTCGCGCTCGAACCAGTTCACGCCGGGCCACAGGTCGGTCAGGGAAGGCACTGTCGGCAACGCGTCGTCCTGCGCGTGGCAGCGGATGCGCAGGCGCAGGTTGTTCTTCACCGAGAGCAAGTGCGCGACCGCCGCGAAGCGACGATGGCCGGTACCGATCAGCGGACGGTTCGACCACTGGAATCGGCCGGGTCCCTCGCCCTCGACACCCCGCGAGAAGCCCGTCCACGACACGTCGGTCGTGTCCCACTCGGCCTGGCCATAGCTCAGATAGTCGACGCCGCAGACGTCGACGACCGACTCGAAATGAAAGTCGGCATCGTCGCGCAGCACTTGCGCGACCGCGAGCCAGTTCTCCGGCAGCACCTCGACCGTCGTCTCGCCATGGCCCTCGGTCACGCCGACGATCCTGTCGCCGAGGCGCGCGCCGATCTTCTGCGCGAGGCTGCTGGGGTTTACCACGTCGGTCATGTGCGCGCGATCGTGTTCGGTTTCGCGCCGTAGCGCTGCGCGATCGAGTCGGTGCGACGAATCTTCTTCTGCAGCTGCAGGATGCCGTAGATCAGCGCCTCGGCGGTCGGCGGACAGCCAGGCACGTACACGTCGACAGGCACGATGCGATCGCAGCCGCGCACGACCGCGTACGAATAGTGGTAATAGCCGCCGCCGTTCGCGCACGAACCCATCGAGATGACCCACTTCGGATTCGGCATCTGGTCGTACACGCGGCGCAGCGCGGGCGCCATCTTGTTGACCAGCGTGCCGGCGACGATCATCACGTCGGACTGGCGCGGACTCGGGCGGAACACGACGCCGTAACGATCGAGGTCGAGTCGCGCCGCCCCCGCATGCATCATCTCGACCGCACAGCAGGCGAGGCCGAACGTCATCGGCCACATCGAGCCCGTGCGTGCCCAGTTGATCAGGCTGTCGAGCGATGCCGTGACGAACCCGCGCTCGAGCAGCGGATTGTCGGCGCCGGGGCGCAGGATGTCGTCGACCGGACCGGTCGGCACCGGGTTGTGGAAGAGGTCCTTGGTGACCGTGGTCTCCGTTACGGCGGAATCGTTCATTCCCATTCCAGCGCTCCCTTCTTCCAGCAATAAACGAAACCGAGCAGCAGCAGCGCGAGGAACATCGCCATCTCGACGAGCGCGACGAGGCCGATGTGCTTGAACACGACCGCCCAGGGAAACAGGAACGCGATTTCGAGATCGAAGATGATGAACAGGATCGCGATCAGGTAGTAGCGCACGTCGAACTGCATGCGCGAATCATCGAACGCCTCGAAGCCGCATTCGTAGGCCGACGCCTTTTCCTTGTTCGCGCTGCGCGGGCCGAGCGCGACGCCGATCAGGAGCAACGCGATGCCGATGCCGCCGGCGACGATCAGAAACAGCAGGATCGGTAGATATTCAGCTAGCACACCAGCCTCCGCGCCTGCACTGGCGCATCAGCGGTCGCGCGCCATCGCGCGACCAGGCTCGTCGATCGAATCAAGGGCGACACTTGCGCCAAGCAAGCCTCAAGGCCGGCCTTTGATCGCGATCAGCGAGAACATCGAACCAAAGTCATTCGGAACCGCTACATGATAAGGCGCGGCGCGGCCGCTTGCCAACGGTTGCGCAATGCAACAAGTTGTGATGCGTCGGGCAGGCTTAGCGCGTTTCGGGCGGTGCGTCCGGCGATCGCGCACCGCGCGGGCCATCGCGCCGCGCAGAGCAGGCTGGACAGGCGCCCTGCTCCGAAACGCGCTTAACGCTCAGGCCGCCAGGCGGTGCTCGAAGTACGGCGTCGCCCGATCGTCGAGGATCGCTTTGAGTTCGGCGAGGCTCCTGCCCTGCGGGCTCAGCCACGCGTCCACGTTCTCGGGGCGGATCGGGATGATGCAGCGATCGTGTCCGACCGCGACGATCTCCGCGGGCGGCTCGTCGGTGATCGCCGCGAACGACAGAAGCTCGTCGTCGCCCTCACGCCAATGCGACCACAGGCAGGCGACGAGCATTTCCTGTTCAGGACGCGGGCGGAATTCGAGCACGATGTTCTCCTCCCGCCCGCCCGCGTGCAGCTCGCGCCCCTCCGCGCGATGCCGACTGACATTCTCGAAGAACGCGTTGACGATCATGACGCCATGCGTGCAGCCGTACGACTCCTTCCAGAACCCCTGCAGGTTGTCGCGGCGCGCGTTGTAGGTGCCGGGATATTTCGTGTCGTATGACGCCGGCTTGCCCGCGAGACGGCATTGGTAGCGCATCGGGCGGACCGTCCTGCGCCCATCCTGCATCACCATCACGGGAGCGTACCAACCCGGGAAGATGCGCGAATCCTCCGCCTTGAGGCCGGTGCGGCGCAGGTCTGAGAGCTTGCCGAGCGCCCACGCGATCTTGTCGGTCGCGACGCGCCGGCTCTGCGTCGCGGCCTTGGTCGCCTTGAGGCGCAACGAGCGTTCGGCGTCGGCGAGGCGTTTCTTCTGGCCGAACAGCTCCTGCTCGAGGTCGTGCGCCTGTTGCACGTGGATGTCGCCGACCAGCGCCTTGATCCGGCGTTCCTCGTCGTTCTGTGGCTCCGAAAACGCATCATCGAGCGCCTTCGGCGTACGCACTTTCATGCCCTGCGTACGATCCCAGTAGAGTTTGAAGAACTCCTCAAGGCTGATGTCCGCGCCCCAGACGCGAACGTATTTCTTGTAGTTGGCCTGCACTTGCGCCGAATAACACATGCGCGTATCCATTTTCGCGATCGACGACACAGCGTAACCGATCGCCCCACCGACGTGCACCGCGGTTTTTCACCGTTCGGCGCGCGACGGCGGCCATCTCTCTGCATCCGCGCGGTCGCCGTAGAAAGTCGTCACGCTCGTGATGGTCCGCGTCGCGCAGACGATCGTATGCCCGTTCGAGGTGCCGGTCGCGGTCAGCACCAGCACAGCCGCCTCTCGTCGCCGCCTACTTGCTCAGATCGAGTCCGCGCACGAGCTCGTCGAAACGCTCGAGAGACATGTCGGTCGGTGCAAATATCTTGTGGTAACCGTCTCGCGCGTTCGCGGGATTCGACGTGCCGGAGAACCTGCGCAGCGCATACAGGCATCTCTCGCCGTCCGGCGAATTGACCCAGAACCGTTCGGGCGGGTCTACGATCGTCTCGGTCTTGCCGTCCTTCGGGCCCCCGACATAGGAAACGCGCATATCCACACTCCTTACTTGAGCTGCCACGGTACATCCTGCGGCGAGCCGCGACCATAGCGATTTTGCACCGAACCTATCGGCGTTCTTCGTTCAGTGCGGGAACGGGAAACTAACAGCCGCGAGCGTAAGCTTGTTGCCGCATTACGACGCAATGTCGTAACGGCCACTCAGCCGCGCTACATTCCAAAATCTCCGCAACTGAGCCTCGTTCTTCTGTCTACCCAGGAGCTGCGGCTTCGGCCGCCCAGGATCTTCGCGCATCGCGGATCCGTATTGAAGCACTCCGATCATGATCAACACACCCAAGCCAGACCCGACCCGCAACCTTCTCGATACCGCAGCCGACAACGGCACGTTCGAGACGTTCGGCAAGGCAGTCGCGTCGGCGGGGCTCGACGACACGCTGCGCGGCCCCGGCCCGTACACACTGCTCGCGCCTACCGACGCCGCGTTCGCCGCGCTTCCCGAAGGCAAGCTCGAAAGCCTCATGAAGCTCGAGAACAAGGCCGAACTCGTCAGCATCCTCAACTATCACGTGCTCGTGGGCGCGCGCAGCCTCGCGGACATCGGCAAGTGGCCGTCCGCGCGCACCGTTCACGGCCAGGCCGCGCAGATCTCGTCGATCGACGGCAAGGTGAGCGTCGCGGGCGCCCACATCGTCTCCGCCGACATCGCCTCGAGCAACGGAGTGATCCATGGCATCGTCAAGGTCAATCTGCCGACGCCCACGAAACACGGATCCACGAATCGCAAGCGGCGGGCCGCTCTGCGTGGTTTACCCCAAATGACTTCCTGGAGAGCGCAACGATGAATACCGAAGACATAGCGCTTGCCGTGTTCGCAGCCCTGGTGCAGAAACTCCATACCTACGGCGCCGACGAGGCCGATCGCAAGAAGATGGCCGCGATGTCGTTCCAGTACGCCGAGGCGTTCGCGAGCGCGGCCGAGGCGCGCCGGGTGAAGCTCGGCGAATAGACGCTCCAAGCCCTGCCGCCGCCGCCGGCCGCGATGCGGATCCGGGCGGGAATCCGATCAGCCTCTGCGAGCGACTCGCGCGAACCGAGGTCGGCGTTGCGGCCTCCCCGCAGGCGGGCGTGCATAGCGGCAAGCGCGGGGATTGCGTCTTCACGTCGCGGAAGTCGCCGCGCCACCGCCGGGACTTTCGACCCGACGCCAGCTCGGCCGCGGGGTCGGCACGCGAGCATAAAAAAACAGCCCGCCTTGCGGCGCTAACGAAGATCAGGTCGGCGCGGAGCGGTGCGCACCTCTGGATCGGTGCTCAGCGACAAGACCCTGCATCTGACGGTCCATATCTACATTGGCTGCGTACTGCATACACCGCCAGGCGGGTTCTCCGCGCTGTTCGTGGCCCGTAAGTGTTGCTATTTTGACCTCTGCGATTTTGTCCCACGCCCCGACTTCCGCTTTCGACTCATCGCGGCTGGTCGACCGCCGCTGTATTCGGCGATGTAGGGGAAGTGTTCGCAGCTCCGCTTTGCCGGCGTCCTCGATGGCGAGGTCCTGACTTCCGGTCTATACTAAATTTGTATGGAAAGGGGATCCGCCCTGACGATTCCGCCGATGCGCGTGCAAGCGCATTTTCTCGGCCGCATCGTGCTTTTCACTTTATTGCTGAGTGTCGTCGCGAGTCTTGCGGCATTCGCGCAAGCCTACGAGCATTTCATACCGATCTGGCCAAGCAGCGGCATCGGACTAGCCCTGCTGTGGCGTCATGGCGCGCGTTATTGGCCCGCGATATTCCTGTCCGATACCGCGCTCACGATGATTTCCGGTACGCCGATGCTTGCCGCGTCCGGCAACGGCTGGCTGGAAGTGCTGATAATGATGACGGCATTGCGTCTGTTGCAACACTGGCAGGTGCGCACGTCTCTGCCGGATGTGCGTCAGTTCTTCCGGTTCGTCGCAGCCTTGCTGGTCGCGAGCTCACTTGCAATACCGATCTACGGGCTGCGCGTGTATCTGCTGTTCCAACAGACGCCATCGCATGCTCTGGCTCTTGGAGCCAGTTATTTCGTGTCGCAATCATTCAGCCTGCTGATTTTCACACCCCTCATCGTCGCCTGGTCGCAGCAGAAATTACCGTACGGCAGGAACCGCGGGATATTCCTTGCATCGATGTGCGTACTCACCGTCGCGTGCTTTGCGGTGTTGTCGGTCAGTCCCGCCCTGCAGGATCGCTTGCTCTTCTTGCTGTTGCCGATCGTCGTCATTTGTTCGGTCGTTGCGGGAATTGGTGGCGCGAGTGCGGCCTCCGCATTGCTCGCCATGCTCTTGATCGCGATGGCGCAGACTTCCGCGTCAATCGAGGACACGCTGCTGCGTTCATTTTTCGTGCTGAGCGCCGCGCTGACCGGCTACCTTCTTGCGGTCGTATTCGGCGAACGCGACCGCACTGCTACCGAAATGGAATTCCGCGCACGCCACGACGCACTGACCGGCCTGCTGAACCGCTACGAATTCGAATGCCGGGTGCATGTGGCTTTGCGCGACCTGACACGGCCTCACGCCCTGCTCTATCTGGATCTGGATCAGTTCAAGTTGGTAAACGATACCTGCGGTCACCTTGCAGGCGACGACATGCTGCGCCAGCTTGCACGGACTATCGAGCAGTCGCTGCCGCAAGACGCGGCCCTGGCTCGCCTGGGCGGAGACGAATTCGCGTGCCTCTTGCCAGACGCAACTGTCGATGGCGTCGAGGGCATCGCCAGAAAACTGCATGACGCGGTTCGTTCCTTCGAATTTTGCGTCGACGAGCGACGTTTCACCGTCGACGTGAGCATCGGCACGACGTTCTTGTCTCCGGCTGACGACCATAGTTACGATGACGTGCTCGCGCGCGCGGATGTCGCGTGCTATGTGGCCAAAGAACAGGGCCGCAACCGCACGCATGCCTACAACGCCGCCGATGCGGCCATGCGCGACAGGCACTCGGACATCCAGAGAATCTCACAACTGCGAGCGGGACTTGCCGGCGGCCTGTTCCAGCTTTATGCACAGCGGATCGTCAACATCGACGCGGCGACGACCGGTGAGAATGACTACGAAGTGCTGTTGCGCCATGCGGATCCCAACAGCACGATGCGGATCGAGAACGTATTCGAGTTGGCGCAGCGCTATGGGCTGTCTGCGAAGATCGATCACTGGGTACTCGAACAGACCGCGCAATTTCTGCGCAATCATTCCGGCACAAACCTGCGGCTAAACGTCAACGTTGCGGCAACCACGCTCGAGAGCGAGGGTTTCCTCGAATTCGTTCTCGCCCTCCCGGAGCGGCACGGGTTCCTCGCGAGCCAGTTGGTGCTCGAGATTACCGAGGCAGTAGCGGTGCAGAATCTCACGCGCGCAGTCCAGACCCTGCGGACCCTGAGCGAAAGTGGCATCGCTATCTGCCTCGACGACTTCGGCACGGGCGTCGCGAGCTTCGGCTACCTCAGCGACTTGCCCGTCAGCATCGTCAAGATCGATGGTCGCTTCGTGCGCGATCTCGGCGCCGACCCAGCGGCGGAAATCGTGATCGAATCGCTGACGCGCATCGCGGCGTTGCGCAATATCAGGTGCGTGGCGGAATGGGTTGAGGATCTTGCGGTGATCCCTCAGCTGCGCAAGTTGGGAGTGACCCATGCGCAGGGCCATGCGATCCACCGGCCCGCACCGTTGGCGCTGGTGATGTGCGGCCTGAAGGACCACGCGAGTTATCCGAACGACATCGGAGAACCGGGCATAGTCGCTTCTCTTTGAACTCGACCATCGAGGGTGATGACCGTAGAGGCATGTCGAGTTCGCCTGCCATGGCACCAACCCGCAAATCGGTCGATATCGGATATGACCCCAGGATCCAACTGCATGCGCTTGGCCGTGCCACGACGCAACTCGATCGGCCGGCATAAAAAAACCCGCAATTTCAGCGGGTTTATTCGTTTTCAGGGTGTCTCTGGGACGGCCTGAAACCGTCGATTGGTGCCAAGGGGGGACCTAAAAACCATATTCATCCTATTGTTTTCAATGGATATAATAAGTTATAAGAAAGAAACTACCCCCAAAAATACCCCCATGATGCGATTGCTGCAATTCACAGATATTGCTGTTTATCTCGTTTGAAGAACTGATCGATTTCCTGCGGCTGTTGTTGAACCTTTTTGTTGTCCCCCTTCTACTACGCTCTACTTTAAATCGATGCGCTGCCTCTGATCCGCTTTATCACAAGTGTTTGTTTCAGTTTCCAAATTATTGAAATCGTTGATAATTTGTTTACTGACTGACACGCCTACCGCGGACGCGCAGCAGCGATCCACTTGACTGCGATTCCTGCTTTGCTCTGACGGCAACCTAGTCCACTACGCGCGCATGGCGGAGGCGCAGTGCGTTAGTGATCACAGAGACCGAAGACAGACTCATCGCCGCCGCTGCGATGACCGGACTGAGCAGCAACCCAAATACAGGATAGAGCGCTCCGGCGGCGACCGGAATGCCAAGGGTGTTGTACAGAAACGCGAAGGCAAGGTTCTGATGAATATTGCGCACCGTGGCATCGGAGAGTCGCCGCGCTCGCAAAATGCCGCCCAGTTCGCTTTTGATCAGCGTGATCTGCGCGCTCTCCTTTGCGACGTCCGAGCCGCTGCCCATCGCAATGCCGACATCGGCAGCTGCCAACGCGGGCGCATCGTTGACACCGTCTCCGGCCATTGCAACACGAGATCCAGCAGCTTTCGCACGTGAAATCCATTCGGCTTTTGTCGCGGGCGTCTGACTCGCCTGAAATTCATCGATACCCAGTTCAGCAGCGACCGCCTGCGCGGTCGCTTCGCTGTCGCCGGTAAGCATGACGATTCGCAGTCCTTCGCTATGAAGCGACGCAATGATCTTTTGCGCGTCGCTCTTGACGCGATCTTGCACGGCGACGAGTCCGAGCAGCTTGCCATTCCGGGCCAGATACATGACCGTTTTTGCTTGTCGGCGCAGATCTTCAGCGCGCGTGCTGAGGGGTGACGCATCAGCCCCCACCGATTGCATCAACGCACTATTGCCGAGAACGATCGTCGCTTCGGCTACCTTACCTCGGACGCCTTGGCCGGTGATTGAAGCAAAGTCGTTCGCGGAGGGGACCGCGATGCCGCGCGACTTGGCACCTTCCAATATCGCCCTGGCCAGTGGATGTTCGCTGGCTGCTTCCAGCGATGCTGCCAGTCCCAGGACTTCTGCCTCGTTCGTACCTTCGCTCGCGACAATGTCGGTGAGCGCAGGTTTGCCCTCGGTCAAGGTACCGGTCTTGTCGACGACCAACACGTCGATGCCGGCCAGTGCCTCGATCGCCGCGGCATCGCGAAAGAGCACGCCCATCTCTGCACCACGCCCACTCGCGACCATGATTGAGATCGGGGTGGCAAGACCCAGCGCACACGGACAGGCGATGATCAGGACGCCGACCGCACTGACGATCGCGTACGCCAGGCGCGGTTCGGGTCCCCAGAGCATCCAAGCCACGAAGCTCAACACAGCGATCGCAACCACTGCCGGCACGAAGAACGCCGACACTCGATCTGCCAGACGCTGCAATGGAGCCTTGGACCTTTGTGCTTGGGCGACGAGATCTACGATCTGTGCTAGCACCGTGTCGCGGCCAATGCGATCGGCGCGCATCTTCACACTGCCGGTGCCGTTGAGCGTTCCACCCGTTACTCGATCGTCCGCGCGCTTCTCGACAGGGATGGGCTCGCCCGTCAGCAGGGATTCGTCGATGCTGCTGGAACCTTCAACGACAACGCCGTCGACGGGGATTTTTTCGCCTGGACGAACGCGCAACATATCGCCGACCTGTACTTGATCCAACGCGATTTCTTCTTCGCCGCCCTCGGCAAGAACCCGACGCGCGGTTTTGGGGGCGAGATCAAGCAAACGCCGAATAGCAGCCGAAGTCTTGCCGCGCGCGCGCAATTCGAGCCATTCTCCCATTAGGACCAGTGCGACGATGACGCCAGCTGCCTCAAAGTAAACACCGACCATGCCGTGGGCATCCTGCATCGCTGGCGGAAACAGGGATGGAAGGAAAGTCGCCACCAGACTGAAACCGAATGCCACGAGAACACCTAGCGCGATCAGCGTATACATGTTCGGCGATCGTGCGACCAGGCCTCGCCAGCCGCGGACGTAATACGACGCGCCCGCCCATAGGACCAACGGCGCCGACAACGCCAGTTCGACCCACCGTAGAGCACGCGCCGTCGCTTCGCTTGGGTGAAGTCCGAACAGGTGCGGACCCATCGCGATCAGCAGCAATGGCATTGCCAGAACCGTCGCGATTACTAACTTCCGCTGCACCTCACGCAAGGGGGCATCGTCGGCGTCAGCCGTCGGCAGCAACGGCTCCAGCGTCATCCCGCATATGGGACAGTGACCAGGACCTACCTGCCGGATCTGCGGATGCATGGGACAGGTATAGATCGCGTCCACGTCGGAAGGCGTCGCGGCGGTCTTCTTACTCGATTGCAAATAGTGCTCCGGCTCCGCGACAAACTTGTCGTGGCAGCGGCTCGAACAAAAGTAAAACGTCGTACCCTGATGTTCCGCTTGGTGCTTGGCTGTCTTTGGATCGACGTGCATCCCACACACGGGGTCGCGCAGCGCATCACCGGTGCTTTCGCTCGAATCTGGACGAGAAGTGAGATCATTCATTCGACAGGTCCTCTCAATTGCCCGTTGGTGAATCGGCGCCGTGGGCGTGACCCTGTGCGGCGTCGTGATGATGGTCTTGCTCCGGTTGGCCGCTCGGGTCGTGACCTTGTTCGGCGTCGCCATGATGATGGTGGTGGCTTTCATCGTTCTCATTGCCACCACCTGTAAGCGCCTTGTACTGTTCCGGCGTCATGCCGGGCAACTTCTGTAGGAAAGCGACCATCCCCCAAATGGCCTGGTCGTCATGCGTCGTACCCCACGCGGGCATTGCTGACATCTTGATGCCGTGCTTGATTACCCAATATTTCTCCGCGGGGCTAGCCAGCAGCGGCTTGGTCAAGTCCGGCGGTTGCGGATAAAGTCCGGGCCGAATTTCCGAATCGGTTACTCCGGGTGCCAAATGGCAGCCGGTACACATTGCGCCGTAGTGCTCTGCGCCATCGGCGATCAACTTGGGATCATCCAGCGGCGGGACTTGAATGTCCTTGGCACGAAGCGCGATCGACCGCTGCCGCAGCGTTTCCATCACGTCACGCACAAAAGCCCAGTGCGGAACGTCGGCGCCGATCGGATACACGCCGGACCAGACAAAGGCAGCGCTACCTAGTACGGCCAACACAAGTAGCGTCAGCAGAATCTTGATCATCTTCATGGCTCAGCCTCCGTGATTCATTTTCATGTTGGGGTCCATCTCCATGTTCATTTCTTTTTCTGGTGCAGGCTTTGCGACACCGCCCACACGCCAGGCGATCGTGCCTTTTGGGTTCTTGTACCAGCCCGGGTCGCGGTAGTCGGACGCCACGTCGTCGCGCACCTTTAGCACCGTGAACATACCGCCCATTTCGAGTTTTCCGAACGGCCCTCTGCCCGCCATCATCGGCAAAGTGTTCTCCGGACCCTTCATGTGACCGGAGTCAGTGTGCACCTGATGGATCGCCATCCCGTTCTCGCCCATGGCCATGTAGCCCGGCAGCATGGAGTGAATACGATCTTCGATCTGTGCTTGGTCTACGCCAAGCGTGTTCGGAATGCCGTGGCCCATCGCGTTCATCGTGTGATGCGCCATGTGGCAGTGAAACGCCCAGTCGCCGGGCGCCGCGATGAACTCGATATCCCGCGTCTGGCCGACACCGACGATTTCGGTGACTTCTGGTCGCCATAGCGCCTTGGGCCAGCGCCCGCCATCCGACCCGGTTACCAAGAACTGATGTCCGTGCAAGTGAATCGGGTGATTCCACATCGACAGATTGCCCATCCGGATACGCACGCGCTGCCCAGTCTTCGCGACCATAGGAGCGATCGCCGGGAACACCTTACTGTTGAAAGTCCACAGATCGAACTCGGTCATGATCGAGGGATCGGGGCGATAAGTGCCAGGATGCAATGCCCAATTGTGCAAAAGAATCACAAAGTCGCGATCGATCGGCTCGGCTTCGCCGTCCCTGGGATGGATAATGAACATGCCCATCAAACCGACCGCCATCTGTGTCATCTCATCGGCGTGTGGGTGATACATGTGTGTGCCGTGCTGACGCAAAGTGAATTCGTAGGCGTACGTTTCACCCGGCTTGATGTCCGGTTGCGACAAACCGCCCACGCCGTCCATGCCGCTTGGGAGTAGGATGCCGTGCCAATGCACGCTGGTGTGCTCGGGCAACTTGTTCGTCACCAGTAGACGCACACGATCACCTTCGACGGCTTCTATCGTGGGCCCGGGCGTTGAGCCGTTGTAACCCCAGCACTTCGCCTTACATCCGGGTGCGAATTCGTGCTCGACCTCTTCAGCAATGAGATGGAATTCCTTGAAGCCGTCCTTCATCACGAACGGGAGCGAGCGATTGTTGAGCGTCGTCACGGGAACGAACGGATGGTTCCCAGTAACTTCCGTATCGGCTGGGTTAGGGACGGTCTCGGCGTGCGCCGGGCGAACGAAGGCCTTAGCCAGTGCGGCGACCCCCGTGGTAAGCATCATGGTGCGACGGGAAATCGTCATGGCATGTCTCCGTGGTGCTCGTGATCAGCGGCGTCGACGCCGTGCTTGCCGGGAGATTTCTTTGGTGCCTGCTCCTCCGACGGTTTTGTCATCGGCATCTGCATGCCTGGCATATCATTTCGGTCTGCGGACCCGTGGTGCATGTGCTGCATGCCGCTCATCGCCGGCGGTGGTGTCAGCAGTTGCTGTGTGCTGATCGCCTCAGTCGAGGAATGCGCATCGCTGGGTAGACAGGCACCGACGGCACGTTCCAGATCTGCACGGGCGGTCCAGTAGTCACGCAGCGCGTTCAGATACCCTTGGTAGGCATCGAACTCCGCACGCTTTACGGCGAACAACTCGAACACTCCGACGAGCATAAAGTTTTGTTCTTCCTGCGTTCGCGCCACCACCGTTTGTCGCTGTGGGATGATTTGGGTGCGGTAGTCCTGCACGCGATCATGCGCATTGCTCATGCGTTGATAGGCGATCTTCACCGCGCCCCCTACGGCCTGCGTCAATCGCCGCTGCTCGGCATCGCCCCAGATCTTGAGCGACTGCGCTCGCGCGACGGGGCCTTGTCCCTGATC